>NZ_KV802346.1:0-78588 GCF_001810665.1 Brevibacterium sp. HMSC063G07 | reverse complement strand
TCTACTCAAACGGAACAAAACCTGGGGCACTTCATGACGCGTACGACCTGGCCTTCCTTTTTCGTTTCGTCGGGACAATCGACGGCGAGCGCCTGGCGCGCGCGGTGCGGACTCTGGTTGACGCTGCGCCCGGGCTAAGGGCGACGTTCACTCGTGAGGCAGACGGAATCTGGGTCCGCACGGTCGAGGCGCGATCTGCTGTCACCCTAGTGACGATCCCTGAGGCGAGCGACATGGAGGGCTGGGTCCGCTCGCGTTTGGAGCTCATGCGCGCTGACAACCGTATCGGTCCTCAGGATCCTCATCCTCTGCAGGTCACTCTCTTTGTGGGCAATGGGCAGAGTTACATGTTCATTCGTGCTTCACATCTCATTGGCGACGCCTATTCGTTCTATCAGTTCGTCACCGTACTTGGCGCGGTCTACGCGGCGCCGGAGGAGGCGTGGGCGGAGATGACGGCGGACGCCTGCAATTTTCATCCCGGCAACGTCCCCAAGGTGGATCCGTCGCCCGCTGACCTTGCCACCTACGCGCGCCTTATGAAAGGGCTGAACACCACCTTTCATCCCGAAATTGAGCCCGTGCGGATTAAGGGGCGAATTCTCGGGACAAATAGAACCATCGATGTGGATGGAGAGCTGGCCGAACAGATCGGAGCCTCGTGGGCGCTCCAGGACCTGGGCGCGGCCACCGTCTTCTTCGCCGCCTATGCCGCGGCACTCCACCGAGTGGTGGACGACGATACCGTCGTGCTCGGAGTGCCCCTGGGCAACCGGACAGGTCGGGCCACCCGTCGTGCGTTCGGCTACTTCGTAAACACGCTCCCCCTGCCGATCACCATCGACAGCCAGACCTCATGGCGTGAACTCTGCCTGCAGGTAAAGGCGGGTATCAAGCTCCTGCAACGTTGTCAGAGCGTGGACCTTACACGGTCCGAGTCGCGTGCACTTTTCCCCGACGGCGTCTTCACGACCACCAACGCTGTCACCTACTACAAGCAGGGTCTGGTACTGCAGCTGCCGGATATCGAGGTGGAGAGCCTCCCCTTATCGCGACCGAGTCTTACGTACCCGTTGACGGTCAATATTGCTGACTTCGGCTCGTGGTACCAGATGGAGGTGTGTCTGCAGGAAGGGTTGGGAGACATCGACTTCGGTTCCCTTATGTTGGAGGCTCTGCAGCACATTGTCGGTGATCCCGACGCTTGTGTCGTCCAGGGCTGGTACGAGGAGTCTGCAGAAGCGCCGGACAATGTCTTCGACGACAGCACCTCGCTCGTCGACCTGATTGCGGCGACGGTGCAGGACAACCCGCACGGGACGGCGGTGTCGGACGGCACCCAGGAGCTGACCTACGAACAACTATGGGTGCGTGCAGATGAGGTTGCGGCCTGGCTGGAGCGAGAGGAGTTCGGGCCATACGTCGTGCTCGCGGCCGGGCGGTCCGCGGAGACCGTAGCGGCGATCCTGGGTGTTCTACGGAGCGGTCGGGCTTACGTCCCGATTGACCCCTCCAGCCCGCCGGAGCGCGAGCGGCTTATTCTGGACCGCATCGCTGAAGCCACCGGGCGGCGACCGCGGGTGGTCGTCCCGGGCACCATTCCGTCCGGCGTCCAGCCCGAGGGTGCGTCAGCGGCACCGGTCGCCGACGACCTCGCGTACGTTATCTTCACCTCAGGCTCGACGGGACAGCCGAAGGGCGTAAAGATCCAGCACGGAAACGTAGTGGCGTTGCTGCGGCACTGTGTGGATCAGTACGAGCTTGGCCGGGACGACCGGTGGTCGCTGTTTCATTCGCTGGCCTTTGACTTTAGCGTCTGGGAAATGTTCGGGTGCCTTGCCTCGGGCGGCACTCTGGTGATCCCGACAGCGGAGATCGTCGCAAACCCCGCGGCCACCCTGACATGGTTGGAACGGACGCGCGTGACCGTCCTGAGCCAGACGCCCTCCGGGTTCCGTCGGTATGCCTCGGAATTTGCTCGAGGCATCCGACTACCTCTCGTTCGCCTCCTCGTCTTCGGCGGCGAGCCCCTCTACGCCGAGGACCTCCTGCCCTGGTGGCAAAACCATGAGGCGACCTGCCGTGCGGTGAACATGTACGGAATCACCGAAACCACGGTTCACGTGACCGAGCGCGACATGAACGTGGCAGACATCCTTCTCCGAACGAGTGTCATCGGCGACGTCATGGGTCACGCGCGCATGGACATCCTTGACCGGTATGGCCGGCCATGCCCAGTCGGCGTCGTCGGCGAGGTGCTCGTCTCCGGTGCGGGTGTCTCTGCCGGGTACCTTGGCATGCCGGAGATGACTCGGGAGCGTTTCCAAGCTCTGCGGACCGAATCCGGCCTGGTGCGCGCCTACCGGTCTGGTGACCTGGCCCGGCGGACCCGGGGTGGAGAGGTCGTCTTCCACGGTCGCGCGGACCGACAAGTACAGCTACGCGGCTACCGCATCGAGCTCGGGGAGATCGAAGCCGCCCTCACGCGCGCCCAAGGCGTGAAGGCCGGGGTGGTGTCACTGGAGCGGCCTTTGGACGCGGAGCCCTTCCTTGTCGCGTGGGTCGACGGTGTCGTGGGAGAGAGGGAACTGCGCGCCGAGCTCGCCAGCCGCCTGCCGGCGTACATGGTGCCGGGGCGGATCCTCCACATCGACGGAATCCCGATGAACCAGAACGGCAAGCCAGACATGACGCTCCTCCGGGAGCACCTCACCGCTCTTCCGGCCCCGGCCGACGGCGAAGCCGCCGAGGTCGTCGCCGTAGGTCATCCAGCCAACCGTGAGCTTGCGTGGGCGCAGGAGGTCGCCGCGATCTTCGAGACCGTTATCGGGGCAGGCAGGGTTGGACTCGACTCGCGCTTCATGGAGGTCGGAGGTACCTCCATGCACGTAATGCCCATCTTCGAGCAAGTATCACAGCTCCCAGGAGGCTCAGCCTTGGAAATCACAGATCTCTACGAGTTCCCAACACCCCGAGCCTTGGCGGCCCACCTTATGGCGCAGGCGCCCGCGAAGGAGGAAGTGCGATGAACGACCAGCATCGAACTATGGGGGCAGACACCGCCGTATCCATCGTCGGCATCGGCGTCCGGTTGCCTGGTGCAGAGACCGCAGACGAGTTCTGGCAGCTCATCCTGTCCGGCCAGCAGACCTTCCGGGCGCCGACCGAACACGAGCGCGAGCTGTCCTCGGACTTCGCCCAAGCGGAGCTGAACGCGGACTACAGGGCCGTGACGTCGACCGCAGCCGAGGTCGACACCTTCGACGCCGACTACTTCGGCATCCCCCGCCACGAGGCGTCCCTACTCGATCCTCAGCAGCGCTTCCTAATTGAGGCAGCGTGGCAGGCGCTGGAGGACAGCGGCCACGCGGGCGACTTCGGTGCCTGGCGCGTCGGAGTGTTCGCGTCCATGTCCCCGTCTACTTATCTCTCCGGCCCTCTCACGAGCGCCGGCCTTTGGGATCCGTCAGATCCCAGCTACGGTGTCCTGGTTGGGAACGACAAGGACTTCGCGTCGGCGCGGCTGAGCTATCTCCTCGGTCTCGGCGGCCCGTCCATGAACGTGCAAACGGCCTGCTCAAGCTCGTTGGTCGCGACGCACGAGGCGTGCCGCGCTCTGCAGCTTGGTGAGTGCGACCTCGCCGTGGTCGTCGGAAGTTCCATCTCCCTTGCGCACCTCTCCGGCTATGTGGCCCGAACGGGCAGCATCTTCAGTCCCTCCGGGAACTGCCGGCCGTTCGACAAGGCTGCCGACGGCACCGTCAAGGGCAACGGTGCAGCAGCGGTGGTCCTTCGCCGGTCGGCAGACGCTCGGGATGACCTCGATCGGGTCTATGCCGAGGTGGTTGGAAGCGCGGTGACCAACGACGGCTCCGCGCGTGCAGGGTTCGCAGCACCGGGTGTGGATGGCCAATCATCCGCCATGTCGTTGGCTTGGGCCAGGTCCGGGCTCGACACGCGAGATGCCTCGTTCGTGGAGACACACGGTACCGGCACCTACCTCGGCGACCGGATCGAAGCGCGCTCCATGCAGAAGGCGTTCGGAGATGCCGAGACACCGTGCTACCTGGGGAGCTTGAAGGCCACCATGGGCCACCTGGACGCGGCAGCGGGCGTCGCGTCCCTAGCCAAGACCGCGCTCGCGGTGCATCACGGTATGATCCCGCCGATGGCCGGCCGGTCGTCGATGAGTGGGCGTGACGATCTTTCGGGCACTCGGTTCGCCATTCCGGAGCAGCCCGTCCCTGTGGACGAGCTGCGGGCGGGCGTTAGCTCCTTCGGGATGGGCGGGACAAACGCCCATGTCGTCTTGGTCCCCCCTACCGGGACGACGGCGCTGCCGCACGTCGATATTGAGGAGGACGTGCAGCTGGAGGTTTTCGGGCCCGACGAGGCACGGGCCAGGGCAGCCGCCCACGCGCTCGCCGAGCAGCTGCGGCAGGATCCTGAGGTCCGCCTCGCCAACGTCGCGCATGCCCTGATCCGAGGGCGCCGCCGTGACCGGTTCGTGGTGTCGGTGATCGCGCGCTCGGCGGCCGAGGCGGCTGCGGCGCTGGCGGTTGCGGCGCCTGTCGATCTGGACCACCGGGCCGACACCCCCACCCCTGGGGTGAGGCTTCCGCACGAGTGGGTCACCTTGCCACTGACCCGTCTGAACCGCACCCGGTTCTGGGTCCGCTCGGAGCCAAACACGCCTATCACATCGGCCGTGGACGAGGTCGCCGAGGTGGGCGCGCTCATGGGCCACCTGCTGGAGACCGATCCCCTCGAGGCAGACGATGACTTCTTTCTCGCCGGAGGCGACTCGCTGCTGGGCATCGACCTGCTCGCACAGCTGGAACAGGAGCTCGGCGTGCAGCTCGAGTACACCGACCTCGAGGCCGCACGCACCCCGGCAGGAGTCGTCCGACACGCCCGACACGGCAAGCGACTCGACGCCGAACGTGCCAGCACCGTTGAGACTTCTGCCGACAGGACCCTCCTTGGGGATCTCGACGGACCCCAAGGGTCAGAACGCTCGCTCGTGCGACTGACCCGCGGCGAGGGACCTGAGGTTTTCCTCGTCCACCCGGCGGGCGGCACGACGTCCTGCTACGTCACGGTGTGCCAGCAGCTGCGGGACCAGGCCACATTCTGGGGCGTGAACTTCCCCGGTGAGCTTGCAGGCCAGAGGCCGAGTATCCGTTCCCTAGCGACTCGGTACATACGTGCCATGAGACAGCAGCAGCCGGAGGGCCCCTACCGGCTCGTGGGCTACTCGTTTGGTGGCAACCTAGCCGTCGAGATGACCCTCCAGCTGGAGGCGGCAGGGGAGGAAGTAAGTCAACTCGTCCTGATCGACGCTCACCCGCCGCACGCCTACATCGGCGGGGAGTGTGGCCCCGAGGATTACCTCGACGCGTTCCCTCACCTGCTCTCCGCCCTGCTGGGGACAGAAGTCGAGTTTTCATCCCAGGGGCCCTTCCGCTCGCCACAGGAGGTGATGGACGCCCTTCGGTCTCCGCAACTTTCCGAGACGGTGCGTGGCCATATGGCGAGCTTCTTCGACGTGTGGTGCGACAACCACTCGGCGCTGAAGGGTTGGCTCCCCGACGCCGCACCCCGTTGTCCGGTGGTCATTCTGGAGGCGACTGCCCCCGAACCTCCCGAGGTGCTCCAGATGCTGGACATCAAGGAAACACTGGCGCGCGAGTGGGCGCGGTACCTGTCTGACGACGTGGTGATCGTGCCCATTGAGGGTGACCACTACTCCATCTTCCGCGACGAAGCCGGCCTGGCGACGATGCGAAAGGCGCTGTCCGATGTCTGCCGATGAGCAAGGCCAGGTGCTGGCCCTCCTGGCTGTCTTCGCCCTGCACAATCTGGAGGAGATCACCCACCTGTCTCGAGAGCTCGAAGAGCTGCCCGCCTGGGCCAGGCGACGGGGTCCGTGGACGGACACATCGTCCTTCGCCGTGGCGACCGGGCTATTGACAGGGGCAGTCAGCGCCGCATCCTTCGCCGGTGTCAGATCGGGCGGCCTCCGCCGCGCCGTCCTGCTAGGAGGGCCTTCAGCGGCACTGGTGGGAAATGCCGCATCGCACATGGGGCGGGCGCTTGTCCAGGGCCGCTACAACGGAGGCCTCGTTTCCTCCCCGCTGATGGCGCTCCTCGCCGGGCGGGTTTTCGCGGCGGGGACGCGCTCGATCAGCCCGTTCGCTCGTCGGCGTACTTTCATCGCGGGGAACCTGGCAGCCCTGCCCTTGATTGTCGGCGCGCTCGGTGCCGGGCGCGTCCTCACTCACATCTACACGTCCTACCTGTTTCCGAATCGAAAGAGAAGTGATAAACATGGCAACCGAGATCGTCAGCGGTAAGAACCTCCAGCGGACCATTGTCACTGAGGCCCTGGCGGTGGCCAGTGACCTCCCCCGGGCGCCCCGGTGCCGTCTCATCAGCGTGGCGGGCCCCGATCCGATGCTGGCGGTGAACCGGGCGGTGCACGTGCGCACCCTCCAGACCTACGGGCTCGAGTGCGAGGACGTGCATCTGCCCGCAGAGACCGATCTGGCGGGCATTGAGGAGGTCATTAGCGTGGCCAATCAGGATTCTGGCGTCGACGGCGTGATGGTGCTCCTGCCGCTCCCGGAGCACCTGAGCTTGGCTGACATCCTGCCGCTGATCAAGCCAGAAAAGGAACTCGAGGGACTGCATCCAGGGAATGCGGGGGCAGTCCTGGGTCACGTTAACCGAATGCCTGAGTCCCCCGACGTCCTCGTCACCGAAGCTCTCCACGCCCAGCTTGAGGACATCGGGTTCGATCTTTCAAATGCTCACGTCGTGATCCTCTCCGAAGCCTCTCTCCTGGGCGAGAACGTCCTCGCGAACCTCGTGCAGCGTGCCGCTGGGCCCGCCTCCTTGCCCCTGACTACAACTGTTTCACTCGTCGTCACCGAAAACCCTCGTGCTCGCGAGATCGCGCGACAGGCAGACCTGCTCGTGGTTAGCCTGGAAAATCCCGGTGTCGTAGGGGCTGACTACGTGAAACCGGGGTCCGTGGTGATCGACTTCAACCCCACTCTGATCGGTATGACCGAGGTAGAGGGGGAGCCGCGACCGATCCTGAAGGGTGGCGTCCGGCCCGAAGAGATGGACACCACCTCCTACTACTCGCCTGCGCCGGGCGGTGTGGGGCCGGTAATGCTTGGTATCCTCATGCGCAACCTGATCCGCGCGGCTGCGCGGGGGCCGCGTCAGAAGGCTGACGAGATGCCGGAGTGATCGACATGAGCCGGAGAGCGGCAGTTCAGCGACTAAGCTCCGCATTCCTAGTGAGTACAGTGACCTCAGCGTGGGAGTGGATCCCTCGGACGGCCGCTCGATACATATGATTCACCGGTCCAAGGTGTCATATAAGCGGCCCACAGTAGACGGTTTGTAGAATTGCGGTGAAACGGTTTGTTCGTTCCACTGAAGAACCCCCGATAGGCTCGAAATAGTCTCCCGGGGGGCTTCTTCGTGTCCGTCAATGGCCCGCCTAACCCACGCGTTCAAAGTGAATCAAGCTATTTGCGGGATGACGTACGACCAACTCGGCAAAGCCACCGGCCTGGCTCGCCAGACTCTCCTCAACTTCACCGCAGGACGCACCTGAGCCGCCCCCTTCAAACGGTCCGGACGTTCTGTGAGTCGTCGGTTTCCATTTGATGGGTGCACTGCCGAGCGTACTCGGCTGGGGTTAGGTAGCCGAGCGAGGAATGCCGGCGGTGGTGGTTGCACTCGTACTTCCAGTCGCCGATGAGGACCTATGAATGAATGTAATGGGCATTGCAAACGCTCCCGAGGTGCCTGATGGGTGTTGCTGAGAACTGAAGTACGCGAAAGGGGCGCAGGTGGAAACCTGCGCCCCTTTCGCATGCCCTGAATCCTCTCAACCCAGCCGTCGTCCGGCGCGGGGTCCGCTGTTGTCTGAGTCCTGGGAAGGGCACGGTAGAGGGTCTTGTTTCTGATCGCTGAAAGTTGGGCGTCTGGCCTGCTGAAATGCAATTCACAGAGAACTTAGGTAATGCTAACCTCATTAGGTCAGGAAACCCTGACCTAATGACTTCGGGCCCTCGTCGGCGGCTGATTCATCGGCAGCCGCACGGGGCACTCACAGAAAGCAGTACATGAAAACTCAAGTGACAGCGTGGCCGAGACGGGCTGCTGCATCAGCAGTCTCCGTTCTCTTGGCCGCGACAGCACTCGCGATCGGCCAGGCGGGTCCGGCCGCAGCGGCTCCCGCTGACGACGTGCTTACGTGGACGGGAGCCACGGGGGCCGCAACAGGGTCAGCCGTCTCGCAGAGTTCCTGCGATTTCACCGGCGACGGCAAACACGACATCGTCACCAGTGCGTGGATGTGGGACCGCTTGGGCACAAGCTCAGTAGGCGTCGGCTACGTGATTCCGGGCGACGCGAAGCAGGGTCAACTCGATGACCCGACAACGGGCGTCATCAGGATCGAAGGACCTTCGGAGGAAAACGCACTCGTAGGCTTCAGCGTCAACTGCGCTGGTGATGTCAACGACGACGGAATCGACGACATCATCCTCACCCAGTTCACCAAATCGCGGGCATACGTGGTCTTCGGCAGCAGAGAGCCCGAGCACATCCAGCTGGATCACCTGGGCGATCGTGGTTTCATCATCGCCAGCAAGCAGGACGACAGGACGGGCTACTTTGCAACCGGCGTCGGTGATATCGACGGCGACGGCAAGGACGATGTCGCAGTCATTTCGCTGACCCGCAACAACAGGGCCGGTGCAGCGACCGTGGTATCAGGAAGCGACGACATCGCAACCGTAGAGATTCCCGATTCCAAGCGGATCATCGCCACAATTGAGGGTGTGCCCGATCAGGGACTGTCGACAATCGCTCCGGCCGGAGATGTCAACGGCGACGGCAAGCCCGACCTCGTCCTGGGCGGCTATGTTGCCAGGCCGGCTGGCTATGAGGGGCGAGCCCACGGCATGGCGTGGGTTGTATTCGGCGATGTCAAGGGTGAAGTCAAGCTCGGCGACGACTTTGAGGGCTTCGCCGTCAACGGCCCTGAGCGCGGATGGGACCGCTTGGGCATATCTGTTGCCTCCGCTGGTGACGTCGACAACGACGGCAAAGACGACCTGATCATCGGTGCTGACGGCGTGCCGACTGGGGCATCAGGAAAGCGAAACGGTGCGGTGGCAATCGTCCGCGGTGCCGATTCCAAGCAGACAGTCACCACCGATCCAGAGGCGACTGACGGCAAGTCAGTCGAAGCAGACGGCAAGGACCGCGGATGGTGGATCGACGGTGGTGAAGACGCCGGCAGCTTCGGCTTCGCGGTGTCCGCATTGCCTCCGCAGAAGAAGGGAAGCTCCGGCACGCTGGTGATCGGCGACTACTCGGCGAACCGCGCATGGGCGCTCGATACCCGCGCGCTCAACGCTCCGCGGATCTCTGTTGGTGATGTCTCAGACGAGTACATTTCGGTTCTCAAGGGTGAGGCAAAAGCCGAGCGCCTAGGACGAAGCGTCGGGGTCGTCGCAGGCATGAACGGCCGCGACGGTCACCAGCTCGTGGCCGGCGGCGACGCAATCGGAGGCATCGGAACCGTGAGGGTGGCAGATCTGCCCGCCCAGGGTCCGACCGACGACGAGCCTCCGGCAGTTCCGGATCCTGAAGAAGAGCCTACAGACGACACCACGCCGACTTTCGATCCCGACGATGGCACGCAGCCGCCAGCAGCTCCCGGAGACGATTCCGATACTGACACAGGGGCTCCCGAGGGATCTGAACCAGAAGGCGGCACCGGTTCTTCAGGCGATGCTCCTGACAACGGTGCAGGCACGTCAGCCGGTTCGAGTGCCGAAGCCGGCGAAGCGGCTGGCGCGGAAGCCCAGCAGCACGGCGGCAACAACAGTCCGCTGCCGCGTACAGGAGCACAGTTTGCCGGTGCGCTCGCCGCTGGTGCGGCTCTGATCACCGTCGGCATTACCGCAATCATGCTTTTCCGCAGGAGGGCAAAGTGAAAATCAATCGAAAGACGGCAGCTGCCGCCGCGCTCAGTGCTCTTCTGGCTTTCTGCGGCGCTGCCGCCGCAGCCGCTGAGCCTGTTGCGGCACCCTCAGAGGAGCCGACGGAGCAGGACCGCACATCAACTGCGGAGACAACTCCAACCGACAAGCCGTCGCCAACAGGCACTGCCGAACCCAGCGCGCCGGCAGATGACAACGGCGGTGATGACCGCAGCGCAGCTGATGCGCACCGCGGTCATGAACATCATGACAACGGAGCGCGTAAGACATACGGCTGGGAGCCGTCGAAGTACGACACGTGCCCAGCCTCGCTGCACGACGAATACACGGTGACAGGACCCGACGGCAAGCGCTACGACTCGTGGCACCCGACTTCTGCGGTTGACCCGGCTACCGGAAAGAAGTGCACCTTCGGCCATGAGCACGGAGACGATCCGCGCACTTCCGATATCTACGAATGGGCTGTTAAGAAGACGGGTGACAAGGCAACCGGCATTCCATTCAGCTATGCAAACGAGGTTTCGGCAGTGGCCGCTGAAGAGCACGGTTCAGTACCTCACCGGCACGAAGATCACTATGGTCACAAGTTCGTTGTTCGCAACAACGTCAAGCAGGTGCGGGCAGATCGGGCAGGCTATGCGCGTGATGCGTCCGGCAAGCCGATCGAATGCGACTACCTTATGAAGGCGCATCAGGGCTCCCACTCGAAGGACGCTCTGAGCAACAATGCTCACGAACTGTTCTATGCGGTTCGCTGCAGTGATGGGACCGAAATGGCCGTTACGACGCTGACACCCTTCGGCCAGCCGAACGAATACGTCCGCAACTGCACGGACGAAAAGGTGCAGACCAGCGGATCCGATCTGCCGGGTGCAAACACCGGTACGCGGCGAATTCCTGATGAGAAGTGCGTCAGTGCCAATGTGCTCAATGGCCCGAAGACCAGCGATGTGTGGGGGCTTTACGAACTATGGGAGTCGGACACGACGATCACAGATCCAAGCGGCAAGACTATCGCCCGCTTCGACCCCTGGTTCGGTGTGCGCAACCCGTCGCGTTTTGCCTCGGGCAGTGAGGCAAAACCGGTTTCCCTGCTGTTCGACAGTGAGAAGACAGTCGGCTGGCCGTGGTCGACGATGTCCGGCGCTCTTGATCAGACCGACCCCGCTTCACCATTCAACGGAGCGCAGCGAGACGTCTATGTTCAGAACTCGACGATCGATAACCGCGGCGGTCCGGAGTTCGTCTACACGGACGCCTACGGCCGGAACAGCTCAAACAGGGAATTCACCGGTTCGATTCGACAGTACGTGTCGACAACTTCGAACACATCGCTGCCAGAGCTCGAACGCAGAGCTTTCGGGTTCAACACCGACTATGGAGCTCCTGGAACCGGTGTTCACGCGCCGAACTGAGGTTCCTGTTCGGCTGCACTCGGAGCCGTCACGACGGACTGAGCCACGTCAGGGGAGCATTGCAAACGCTCCCGAGGTGCCCGCTGGGTGCTGCTGAAAACACGAGATCTGCTGTGGTGGGGAAAGGTTCCCACCACAGCAGATCCGTTTTTATTGCCGTGAGCTGAGCTGCTCAGTCTTCGTCTGGAATGTCGGCAGGGTCGGGGTTCTGGGTCGTGGTGCGGCGCACGGAGATGATCGCCCACACAATCGGGATGAGTGCCACAGCACCTCCGCTGAACAGGCCGCGGGACAGAGGCGTGGTGCCGTCGCGGCTCATGTTGTTGGCAAGGCCCTGAGTGACATCCGGTACAGGGATGACGGGCTGTCCGGTGGTCAAATGGAACACGATTCCGAACAGCAGTGCGGCAACCATGACGCCCATAATCACGTGGGGCCACACCAGCTGGCCCAAGGTGCCCTTGGACAGCAGCTTGTCGACCTGGACACCGTGACGTTCAGCGTAGAAGTAGATGGCAAACGACGGAATCGACGACAGCACCAGCAGGACGGCGCCCCATGCGCCGTTGCCGGTCAGTGCTAGTGCGGCGGCAACGGCGGTTGCCGTGTAGACGCTCACGACCGCGCCGAACGACGTTGCCTGCAGCAGAATGCGAGCTTCGCGTTCATGGCCCATCGTTGCGGAGTAGTAGCCCATCATCCGGTCTATATGAGGTGTCGGGGAGTTTGTCATGAGTTGTCCTCCTGTGCGGTGGGAAAAAGATCTTCGACTGTGTGTTTCAGCAACTGTGCGATTGACAGTGCTAGGTAGACGCTGGGGGCGTAGTCGCCGCGTTCAATCGAAATGATCGTCTGCCGCGATACACCCACCTTGGCTGCCAGCTGGGCCTGCGTGAGTTCGGCAAGCAGCCTGGCGCTTTTCACTTTCGGTTTGGGGTGTGTGCTCATCTGTCCTCATGTCTAGTTTGTTTGACACAAGGTTAAGGAAACTAGACATGGCATGTCAAGTAAACCTGACATAAAGGCAAGAATCTTTGACATCGAAGAGTTGAGCAGGCGCCCCGAACCACAGCGGAGCACCCGAGAAGCGCCCCGACCCGGCACCTCGTCAGACCATGTCGAGCTCTACAGGAGCGAGTCTTTCCAGGCCGCGTGAAGATGAGCGAAGCGTCCCTCACCGGCAATGAGCTCGGCGGGAGTGCCGTCTTCGACAATCCTGCCGGCATCCATGACAAGAACGCGGTCGGCGATTTCGACCGTCGACAGGCGGTGGGCGATGATGACCGCGGTCCGGCCGGCGAGGATCGTCTCCAGTCCCTGCTGGACCAGCTTCTCTGAGGGCACGTCCAGGTGAGCAGTGGCCTCGTCAAGAACAAGAACCGCGGGGTCAGCCAAGAACACGCGCGCAAAGCTCACCAGCTGACGCTGCCCGGAGCTCAAACGCCCGCCGCGTTTGCGCACATCCGTGTCATAGCCATCCGGCAGACTCTCGATGAATTCGTCCGCACCGACGGCGCGTGCGGCCGCGCGGACTTCGTCATCAGACGCATCGGGGCGGCCGATCCGAATATTGTCGGCAATCGTTCCGCCGAACAGGAACGATTCCTGCGTGACCATGACAACGGCTTTGCGCAGATCAGCATCCGCAATGTTCCGCAGGTCAACTCCATCGAGCTTCACCGCACCTTCCAGCGGATCGTAGAAGCGGGTCAGCAGCTTCACCAGCGTTGACTTGCCAGCACCCGTCGCGCCCACGAGCGCGGCCGTCTGCCCGGCCTGCAGGCGCAGATCAAAGCGGGGGAGCACATCCTGTCCGTCCCCGTACGCAAAGCGGACGGCATCGAAGACAATCTCGCCGTCGGCCTCGACAGCCTGGGGAGTTTCGGGGTCAGTAATGGTGGGTTCGACCTCGAGGACAGCTGTGATCTTCTCGAGCGCAGCCTGCGCCGACTGGTACATGTTGAACGTCTGCACGAGCTCATCAAGCGGCCCGTAGAAGCGGCGCACATAGAGGACGAAAGCGGCCAAGACACCGACCTGCGTGTGCCCGCCGATCACAAGCCACGCACCCAAGAGGATGATCGCGAACTGCGAAAGATTGCCGATCAGCCTGGTCAGCCCGGCAAAAGCTGCCACTCCCCGCAGAGCGTCGGTGTTGGCCTTGCGGTAGTCGTCATCATGGGCGGCCAGGCTGGATTTGCGCTGCGGCTGCCGACGGAAGGTCTGAACAGCGCGGATGCCGCCCATCGACTCCGTGAAATCGATGATCACCCTGGCAATCGACGTGCGCGTCCGCCGGTATGCCGCACGCTGTGAACGCTGGGCGGCGCGGGTGACGAAGTACAGCGGGATGAAGCCGGCGAAGGTGACGAGTGCCAGCGGGATGTCGAGGAAAATGAGAATCGCAGCGATGACCGCCATCTGCACGACCCCGGAAATCGCCGAAATGAGCGTATAGCCGAGGAACTCCTGCACCGACTCCAAGTCGGATGACTGCCGTGACACCAGCCGGCCTGAGCTCTGCTTTTCGTGATAGGCGATGTCGAGTTTCTGCACGTGGTCGAACAGGCGACCGCGCAGGGTCACCATGATCTTCTGGCTGACGATCCCAATGCCTCGGGTAGCTGCCCAGGATGCAGATGCGCCAAGAACCACAAACGCCGCGAACAGGCCCACATTGGTCCACAGGGGGCCGAAATCGCCGTTTGTCGCAGCGGGCAGGCCGTGGTCAAGGGCGCGTGCTATGAACACCGGGCCGAGCGTGCCGGCCGTGGCGAAGAACAGAACCAGCAGAGTCAGCACGATGAGGACCCCGCGGTAGGGTCGGATCAGCTGCAGGAGGAGCGCGCGGGAGCGTTTCGAAATGCCTTCCGGGAGGGCATCAATATCCGAGGTGGAGGTCACTGTGTCGCTCATGCCTGCGCCCCCATGAGGTTGCGGTAGGTGTCAGAGTTGGCCGTGAGTTCGCGGTGGGAGCCGGTTTCAACGACCGTGCCGCCGTCCAACACGGCAACCCTGTCTGCCAGCAGAGCGGTGGAGGGGCGGTGGGCCACGACGATCGTTGTGGAGTCCGGCAGCACCTCGGCCAGAGCACGCTGCACGCGGTCTTCTGTGTCGACGTCAACGGCTGAAAGCGGGTCGTCCATCACCAGCACGCGCGGCTTGCCGATGATGGCCCGTGCCAGGGCGACCCGCTGGCGCTGACCGCCTGAGAGGCTCAGCCCCTGTTCGCCCACCTGCGTTTCCAGTCCTTCCGGCAGGTCCTGCACGAAATCCCACGCGGCGGCAATGCGCAGCGCCTGCTCGATTTCGTCGTCACCGGCACCGGGCGCGCCCATTTCGACGTTCGCCCGGATGGTGTCGGAGAACAGAATGGGGTCTTCAAAGGCAAATGACACCAAGCCTCGCAGTGAGTTGAGCGGGATGGCGCGGATGTCCCGGCCGTCAATCGTGATGGCGCCGGAGGTCACATCGTGCAGGCGGGGGATGAGCGAGACAACCGTCGATTTACCAGAGCCCGTGGGCCCCACGAGCGCCAGCGTTTCACCGGGTTTAACGGTGAGGTTCACATCGTGCAGCAGTGGGCTCTCGCCATCGTCAAAGGTGAAACCGACGTCCGCGAACTCCAGCCTTCCCTCGGCAGAAGGCACGGCGGCTGTATCGTCGATTCCGCCAGTGGGGTCTTCGATGCCGATCTCTTCATCGAGCACTTCCCAATACCGCTGTGCGGCGGTGATGCTGATGAGGAAGTCGGCCAGAAGGAAGCCGAGCATTTCAATCGGCATCCGCAGAATCCACGTGATTGTCAGCGCAGCAACAACCTGGCCGATGGTCACCCAGCCCTCAAGCACACCCCACGCGCCCAGCCCCAGCATGACGACCTGCGCGGCGGCCGGCAGCATCAGCATCGTGCCCCACATCCAGGAATCGAGCTTTGCCAGGTGTACCTCGCAGCCGGCCAGACGGTGGGAGAGTTCAGAAAACCTCTGCGAAGCCCACGATGACCGTCCGAAAGAGCGCAGAATCCGAATGCCGAGAATTGACTCTTCGACGTTGGTGGTGATTTCGCCCATCGTGTCCTGGGATGCGCGCGAAGTCCGCCGATACCGGCCCTCCAAAAGGGCGACGGCACCCGTCAGCGGAATGGCCATACCTACGACAATGAGCCCGAACAGCGGGTGAATAAGCCACAGCATGACGGTGCCGATGACGATCGTCACCGGTGTGACCAGCATGAACGGTCCGCCGAAGGCAAAGAAGCGCCGCAGCTGCGACATGTCCTGCGTGGCCCGCGACAGCAGCTGGCCCGAATCCCACGCATCGTGCTTGCCGACCCGCAGGTACAGAAGGCGGGAGAACAGTCGGCCCCGCCACGTGACCTCCCATTCCGACACCACCCCGGCAACCAGACGGCGGCGCGCCCACAGGGCAGACGCCTCGGCGATTCCGACCGCCAAAATTGCGGCCGCAGGCCACCACAGACCGGCAGGGTCGCGGTGGGCGATCGGGCCGTCAATGATGTGGCCGGTGAGCATGGGGGTGGCCAGCGAAATTGCGTTGGCAATGAGTGTGAGCACCATGACCAGGGAATACACCCACAGACGGGCGCGGATGTCTGGCCAGAATCGCAGGAGTGCTCGCATCTGATTCAGCCTATAGGCGCTTCAGCCGGGTGAGAACCTCTGCGTGCGGCGAATGCGGGAACATATCGACTATTCGGACGGTTTCGGCCCTGTAGGCGGGCATGTTCTCAAGGTCTGCGGCCAGAGTCTGCGGGTTGCAGCTGGAGTAGATGACGGTGGCAATTTCCGAGTTCTGAATCCACTGGCTCATGGGCTTGCCCAGCCCACGCCGAGGCGGATTGACGATGAGCAGGTCGGCTGGCTCGGTCTGTTCGCGCGCCCATGTGAACGCGTCTTCTGCCGTGAACTCGATACGGCCTTCGACTTCCGGATGCTCCCTCGCGAGGCGCCTGGCAGCTTCACGTGCCCGCTGGACTGCTTCTGGGTTGAGTTCGGCTGCGCGGACGCGGACCTTCGGCGAGGCGAGTGCGGCGTGGAGGGCGAAGCCGCCGACACCGCAGTACAGGTCCCACACCGTGAGAGGGGCGGTGGGGTGCGCTGATGAGTTGGGGCCTGCGGCTGCGGTCGGGTGTGCGGCCGCGGTGTCGGCAATCCACTGCCTGACGGTCCGGTAGAGCTCGCCGGCTACAGCGCTGTTCGTCTGGAGGAAAGACTGCGGGCCGGGCAGGAGCGTGACGTCGCCCTGGGTGACCGGCAGGGAGTGCTCGCCGTACAGGTGAATTTCCGTTGGCCCTTCGATGATGGCCGTGTGATCGGGATTGATGTTTGCGCTGATGACCGCGATGTCAGGAACCGCCTCCAGCAGGCGAGGCAGTTTTTCTTTCAGGCGCGGCAGAGCGCTGTCGGTGCGCAGAACGAAGCGGATGGCCAGCTGGCCGGCATCGCCTTCTGTCACGATGACGTACTTGAGTTCTCCCTTGCGTGCGCGCACCCGGTAAGGAGGGATCTGTGCGGCTTTGATGACTGCCGGGATGGCCTCCAGGGCGCGGTGGATGACGGGAGAGTAGAGCGGACAGTCCGATAGGTCGATGCCGGCGAAGTCTTCGTCGAGAATGCCGAGTGTGGGTTCGCTGGTGGTGCCGCCGACAGCCATTTTCGCGGTGTTGCGGAATCCCGAATCCGGGCTGGTGATGGGAGCTTCGAAAACCTCTTCGGGGCTTCTGCCGCCCAGGGCGTGTTCGATGTTTGCGGCCAGTTCTCGTTCAATGCGGGTCAGCCGCTGATTCGCGGGCACCTCGATGAGAGAGCAGGTCCGGCAGCGGTCAGCGGCAAAGTGGGCGCAGAACATACGGCAATCCTAGGTGCTGTGTCAGACCCTGCTGTTAGTGTTCGAACATCCGGAAGGGAAAGCGCTATGACACATTCGCAGCTGAAAGCAGAAGACAAGAATCGACGCCGGTCCATCCTTGTGGCTGCCTTCGGCACGATTGTCGAATGGTTCGACTTCTCCGTTTTCTTCTACGTGTCCGTCAATCTGGCGCGCGTGTACTTTCCCGGGCAGGAGAACTCGCTACTGCTCACCCTGGGCGTGGGCGCGGCTGGTTTCTTCTTCCGCCCACTGGGCGCCATGGTCTTCGGGCACCTCGGTGACAAAGTCGGTCGGCGTGCAGCCCTCGTGGTTTCGGCAGTGCTCATGGCGGTGGCCATGTTCGGAATCGCCATAACGCCCGGCTATGAACAGATCGGCATATGGGGTGGAATCATCATGATTTCCCTGCGCTGTCTGGCGGGCTTTTCCGTCGGTGCCGAATATACCGGCATCATGGTCTTCCTCATGGAAACAGCCAAAAAAGGACGCCGTGGTCTGGCTGCCAGCTGGGCGGCCGCGAACTCTGAGGTCGGTGCGCTTCTGGCAGTGGGCTCCGGTGCTCTTCTGGCCAATCTGCTGACCCCAGACCAGATGGACTCTTGGGGGTGGCGGGTGCTGTTCATCATCGGCGGGCTGCTGGCAGCAGTGATGATTCCGCTGCGCAAACACCTGGAGGAAACCGATACCTTTAAGAAAACGCAGGACAGCGGAGCGAACGCGGGCTCACCGCTGCTCGACGTTCTGCGCCGTCACCCCAAGGCCGTTGTCGTGGCATTCCTGGTGTCGTCGGTTGGATCTGTGTCGTACTTTCTCAACATCACCTACGTGCCCACGTTCCTCGAAACCGTTGTTGCAATGGACGGCGCCGGTTCGCTGGCGTTCGGCACAATTGCAGGAGTGGCGGCCATCATCGTCACACCCTTGATCGGGCTGGCCTCAGACAGGTTCGGCAGGCGGACCATGTTTGCGGCTCTCAGCGCGGTTCTAGTGCTCACAACAATTCCCGCATACGCGCTGCTGTCCCACGTCAACCCGACAACCGCAGCGACTGCCGCGGCGTTTCTTGCAGTGCCCGCTGCCGGGTGGTCAGCTGTTGCCGCTGCTGCCATCCCTGAACAGTTCACCGCCATCGGCCGCTTTTCCGGCATGGCGATCGGGTTCAATACGGCAACCGTGGCCTTTGGGGGTCTGTCGCCGATCATTGCCGCCAGCCTGGTCCAGGCCACCGGCTGGAACCTTGCCCCGCCAGGCTACGCCACAGCCGTTGTGCTGGCCGCTGGGATTCCCGCGCTGCTGCTCATGCGCGAACGTGGGCGCGCTCCCTTGGCGGACGTCGACGCGGATACCGGGCCCCCGCCTCGTGTCTCAGAAAATGGACAAACGGTTTCCGCGAATTGACATTGCTGACGTGGCCTAGTTCACTAGATTCCATGTTCACCGACGTTATTGTCCTTATTAGCAGGCGCGCGAGGTAATCCCTCCCAGCGTTCGCTTGGACGATCACCGCGCGCCCCTCCAGAATCTGGCAGGGGCTTTTTTTATGGGTGATCGCCAGGACGAAGGCGACACACAGGTACACAGCAGAGGAGTTCACCGTGGCATCAAAGCCCGTGCCGGCGCCATCGCCATCGCGCCAGGCTCAACAGCCCGCCAAAAGAGGGCGGACGGCCCCCGAGGTCCTGACGGGCGCGCAGGCCATTATCCGCAGCCTAGAGCTGTTGGGCGTCGACACCGTATTCGGACTGCCGGGCGGAACTATCCTCCCGACCTATGACCCGCTGATGGACGCAGAATCCATCAACCACATCCTCGTCCGTCACGAACAGGGAGCCGGTCACGCGGCAACCGGCTACGCGGCCGCCACAGGAAAAGTCGGCGTGTGCATGGCCACCTCCGGCCCCGGTGCCGCGAACCTCGTCACCCCGATCGCCGACGCCCACATGGACTCCGTGCCGCTCGTGGCCATCACCGGCCAGCAGTCCTCCAAGATGCTCGGCACCGACGCATTCCAGGAAGCGGACATTGTGGGCATGACAATGCCCATCACCAAGCACTCATTCCTGGTGACCCGAGTCGAGGACATCCCGCAGGCAATCATGTCGGCGTTCCACATCGCCTCGACCGGCAGGCCCGGACCCGTTTTGGTGGACGTGACAAAGGACGCGCAGCAGGCAGAGGCTCCGTTCATCTGGCCCGACGCTCCCAGCCTGCCCGGCTACCGGCCCGTCTCCAAGCCGCACAGCAAGCAGATTCGCGAAGCTGCGCAGCTGATCGCGCAGTCCAAGAAGCCGGTGTTCTACATCGGCGGCGGTGTTATCCGCTCCGGCGCTTCTGCTGAACTGCTGCGCTTGGCCGAGGCGACCAAGATTCCCGTTGCCACAACGCTGATGGCCCGAGGTGCGTTCCCGGACTCCCACCCGCAGCACGTGGGCATGCCCGGCATGCACGGCAACGTCTCCGCTGTTGCCGCATTCCAGAAGTCGGACCTGCTCATTGCGATCGGCGCGCGCTTTGATGACCGCGTCACGGGTGACCTTGCGTCATTCGCCCCGTACGCGAAAGTCATCCACGCCGACATCGACCCGGCTGAAATCGGCAAGAACCGTGCGGTCGATGTGCCGATCGTCGGCGATGCCCGCGAAGTGCTTGGCGCACTGCTGAGCGAGCTGCGCGAATCCCATTCGTCAGCACTCGAAAATGAACGCCCCGCTTGGTGGGCGAAGCTCAACGGCTGGAAGGAAACGTACCCGCTGGGCTACGAAGCCAACGATGTCGGACTGTGTGACCCGCAGTACGTCATTAAGCGCATCTCCGCGCTGACCGGCCCCGAAGGGGTTTTCGCCGCAGGTGTTGGACAGCACCAGATGTGGGCGAGCCAGTTCGTGAACTACGAACGTCCCAATTCGTGGCTCAACTCCGGAGGGCTCGGCACCATGGGCTACTCCGTTCCGGCCGCCATGGGTGCAAAGGTCGGCGAACCCGACCGCACCGTGTGGGCGATCGACGGCGACGGCTGTTTCCAGATGACAAACCAGGAACTGGCCACGTGCGTCATCTCGAACATTCCCATCAAAGTTGCGATCATCAACAATTCATCGCTCGGCATGGTCCGCCAGTGGCAGACCCTGTTCTACGACGGCCGCTATTCGCACTCCAACCTCGACACCGGCCACGGTTCGAGGCGGGTGCCGGACTTCGTGAAACTCGCCGAAGCCTACGGGTGCGCTGGGATGCGGGTCGAGCGCAACGAAGATGTCGATGCCGCAATTGCCAAGGCCCTGGAAATCAACGACCGGCCCGTGGTCATCGACTTCACGGTCCCAGCCGAGGCAATGGTGTGGCCCATGGTGCCCGCCGGTGTGAGCAACGACCAGATTGAGTACGCGCAGAACCTGCGTCCCGAATTCGAAGAGGAAGAGGAAGAGCTGTGAGCCGTCATACTCTGTCAGTCCTGCTGGAGAACAAGCCCGGCGCGCTCACCCGCCTGACCGGCCTCATTGCCCGTCGCGGATTCAACATCGATTCGCTTGCGGTGGGCACCACCGAAGTTGAAGAGATTTCGCGTCTGACAATGGTCGTCGATGTTCAAGACGTGCCTCTGGAGCAGGTCACCAAGCAGCTGAACAAACTTGTCAACGTCATCAAAGTCGTTGAACTCGAACCGGCGAACTCCGTGGAGCGCGGCCACGTGATCTTCAAAGTGGCGGCCGATTCTGTCACCCGCGGGCAGATTGCCGACGCCTGCGAACTGTTTCGTGTGCGCATCATCGATGTCGCCCCGGACGCGGTGTGTGTTGAGGCCACTGGCGAAGAATCCAAGCTGGCCGCACTGCGTGCAGTGCTCGAGCCGTTCGGCATCCGCGAAATCGTCCAGTCAGGGCTGCTGGCCATCAGCCGCGGTTCCCGGTCGATCTCCGATCGGTCCACCTGGGCGTGATCTGCTGACCCGAGCCCTCGGCAGCGTGAGTTCCCGAGCAGCACCGGGCGGGCGCCTCGCCCTTTATCTCACAGTGTGCACGCTCAATTCGCGGTGAGACTGCACGCTCCTATAATCTCGAAATAACACCCAACATCTGAGACGCGCCAAATGGGCGAGCGGTCTCAAAGGAAGGAAAAGAATCCCATGGCAGCAGAGCGCTACTACGATGACAACGCCGACCTCGGCGTCATCCAGGGCAAGAAAGTCGCCGTCATCGGCTTCGGTTCGCAGGGACACGCACACGCGCTGAGCCTGCGCGACTCCGGCGTCGACGTGCGCATCGGTCTGAAAGAAAACTCCAAGAGCCGCGACAAAGCCGAAGCTGAAGGTCTCAAGGTCGGCACTCCCGCCGAAGTCTCCGAATGGGCCGATGTCATCGTGATCCTCGCACCCGACCAGGTGCAGGCCGACATCTACAGCGCTGAAATCGCTGACAAGCTCACCGAAGGCAAGACTCTCGTGTTCTCGCACGGCTTCAACATCCGCTTCGGCTACATCGAAGCCCCGCAGGGTGTTGACGTCATCATGGTCGCCCCGAAGGGCCCTGGCCACGTTGTGCGCCGCGAATACGTTGACGGCCGCGGTGTTCCGGTGCTCGTCGCTGTTGAAGTCGACGCATCCGGCAAGGCCTGGGACACCGTCCTGTCCTACGCGAAGGCCATCGGCGGTCTGCGCGCCGGCGGCATCAAGACCACGTTCACGGAAGAAACCGAAACCGACCTGTTCGGCGAACAGGCCGTTCTCTGCGGCGGTGTGTCCCACCTCGTGCAGGCAGGCTTCGAAGTTCTGACCGAAGCCGGCTACCAGCCGGAAATCGCCTACTTCGAGGTGCTGCACGAACTCAAGCTCATTGTCGACCTCATGGTCGAAGGCGGCATCGCCAAGCAGCGCTGGTCCTGCTCCGACACCGCCGAATACGGCGACTACGTGTCCGGTCCGCGCGTCATCACCCCGCAGGTGAAGGAAGACATGAAGGCAGTGCTCGCCGACATTCAGGACGGCACCTTCGCCAAGCGCTTCATGGACGACCAGCAGAACGGTGCGAAGGAATTCAGCGAACTGCGCGCCAAGGAAGAACAGCACCCGATCGAAGCCACCGGCCGCGAACTGCGCAAGATGTTCGCATGGCTCAAGGACACCGAAGACGACTACACCGAGGGCACTGCCGCTCGCTGATCGTCAGCTGACCTTCCGCCAACAACAGCCGAGGTGGATCTCCGCGGAGGAGTTCCACCTCGGCTGTTTTGTGTGTCTAACGGGGAGGTGGGTAGAACGACCGTTAGCCGAACTCTGCTGATTAGGCGGAATACTGAGGCAAAAACGCACGGATCGCCTCGTTCTTCCGACTAGACGGCAGAGTTACTTCTGGCGGCCCTTCATCCTCGGGTTCTGCTTGTTGATCACGTAGATCTTGCCTTTGCGTTTGACCACCTGCGCGCCCGGCTGATTCTTCAGAGAACGAAGCGATGCTCGCACCTTCATGGGATCCCTTTCGACTGTCGCAGTCGGACTGTTCCGACTGCTCTTCTGGCCCGACTGCCTGCTTGAGCTGACTGCCCAGTCGGATTGGTGTGATCAGGCCACGTTAACCGTCGAATCCCATGTCATGGAGTGTTCATATGCTTACCCGTTGATCTCGGTGAGGTTGCGCGCACCGTTTGGAGCTGTTGTAACACAGTGAAAGCCGTCGTTCTGGCCAGATTCTGCTGATCAGGCAAGACGGTTTTTGCGTAGAGGTGTTGGGGAACTGCGAGTTATGGGTGCGGGTGGCCCGGAGGAACCTGGCCAGGCTGAGCTGGAGGAACCTGCCTCTGCTGGCCAGGCTGAACCTGATCAGCCTGGGCGCCGCCCTGCCTCTGCAGGCCATAAGGAACCTGGGCCCGCATAACCGGACGAACGTGAACGGGGGCCGCCGTCTCTACCTTCTTCCAACGCGCAACAAGCGTCAAAACGCCAGCAATGACAATGACAGCCACCATGGGGAACATCATGAACGCGCCACCGGAGCCTACACCTCGGTCGAATGCGCTGGACATGCTTCCCGAGAACAGCGCAATGACGAACATGGTCACGTTGTTCACCGCGTGGATAACGATGGGAGCCTCAATACCACCAGAGAAGTGGGTGAGCGCAGCCAAGGCGAGGCCAAACACCGCGTAGTACGCCCACAACCATGGATCGGACGCCCCGTGCGCAAGCGTGAACAGGATCGTGGCAACAATGACACCAATGATGCCGCCCGCCTGCGGAATCCACGAACCAAAGACGCGCGGAACGTAGCTGCGGAACATGATCTCTTCAGCCGCTGCCTGAAACGGCGTGGTCAGCACAATGATGAGCAGATACGCCAGCGCCGTACCGTCAAATGTGAGCGGCGAGTCGCCAGACCCCATAATTGCGCTGTTATCAAAGAGAAACCCGGCTCCGATGTACAGAACGAACAACGGCACCGTACACGCCAGGCTCAATCCCCACCACTTCCAACGCATGTGCGGCAACACCGAGAACATGCGCGACCACGGCTGCTTGTGCAGAATCCGGTGCGCAAGCAAAGCCGCAAGTCCACCCACAATGAGCGAAAGGTTCACCGTGAGCAGCAACAGCGGAGTGTTGTTGATTTTTCCGGCCATGGCGTCTTCTTGTGAAGTCGCACCAGTGGCGATGTCGATCGCCACAGCGATAATGCCACCCACAATCGACACAGCAAAGAAAACGACTATAGTCGCAATCATTCCCACGAGCCCCATCCACCAGCGGTTATGCGCGGTGCGGTAGTGGTTTTCGAACGGTTCGTTCCGCTGCTCTGGCGCAGACGTTTCAAACGGTCCGTTGTGGGGATGAGGAATATTCGGTGGGGTTACGCCATGCGAAGTAGTCATGCTCTATAGATTTCCACGCGACTTTTTCCGGCGCAATTCTTGTTCAACAGGGTCG
Source organism: Brevibacterium sp. HMSC063G07 (assembly GCF_001810665.1). NCBI lineage: Bacteria > Bacillati > Actinomycetota > Actinomycetes > Micrococcales > Brevibacteriaceae > Brevibacterium > Brevibacterium sp. HMSC063G07. The sequence continues at coordinate 54,331 of NZ_KV802346.1, read as the reverse complement.
GGCACGGGCGCTGCTTCAATGAGCGCCCGCGTATAGTCCGAATCTGGCGAGCCCAAAACCCGTCCCGTTTCACCTTCTTCCACTACATGGCCATCGCGCAGAACAACCACGCGCGACGCCACCTGACTGATCACCGCCAGGTCGTGGCTGATGAACAGGGAAGCGAACTGACGCTTCTCGTGCAGTTCGGCAAGGAGGTCCAGGATGCCGGTCTGCACGGAAACATCTAAGGCCGAGGTGGGTTCATCTGCGATGAGAAGGTCGGGTTCCAGCGCCAGGGCTCGGGCGATCGCCACACGCTGCTTCTGCCCGCCGGAAAGCTCTCGCGGAAAACGGCGCGCAAACTCCGCGGGCAGTTGAACGTCGTCCAGCAGCTCATCCACTTTGCGGGCGATATCACGGCGCGACAGCCGCGTGTGCAGCTCAAAGGGCTGAGCAATCTGAGCGCCGATCGTGCGCCGCGGATTCAGAGAACCAGCCGGGTCCTGGAACACAACTCCGACCCGTGACCGCAGCTTCCGCTGCTGTCGGGAAATCCCCGGAACAACGGCAGTCCCTGCGACCTCGGCGGTCCCACTGGCAAGTTTCTGCGCCCCCGTGAGCACGTTGGCGATCGTCGATTTACCGGAGCCCGACTCACCAACCAACCCCACGATCGTGTGGGCTGGAATCGTCAGTGAAACGTCATCGAGCGCAACCGTAGACCCGTGCTCCACCCGAGCGTGCTCCACCCGAGCCGCAACAGCCTCGCCCGCGCCCTGTTCGTCCACGGCACGGTTTGCAATCCGTGGCACTGATTCCAACAGTGTGCGCGTGTACGGGTGCTGCGGGTTTTCAAACAGGTCACGAACACCCGCAGTCTCAACCACGCGCCCGTCCTTCATCACCACAACATGGGTCGCAACATCGGCAACGACCCCCATATCGTGCGTGATCAGCAGGACCGCGCGTTCCTGCGCGATGTTGCGCAGCAGATCCAGAATCCCCGCCTGAACCGTGACGTCCAATGCCGTGGTCGGCTCATCGGCTATGAGGACTTCAGGCGAATGCACAGTTGCCAGCGCGATCATCGCACGCTGCAGCTGCCCACCCGACAGCTGATGCGGGTACGACCCCGCGATCCTCTCGGGATCTTTCAGACCAGCCTTTTTCAACACCTCGGCAACGGATGCTTCCGTTCCGTGCGCTCGCATGGCTTCACGCACGTGATACCCGATCGTGTACATCGGGTCGAAAGCCCCCATGGACTCCTGGAAGATCATGCCGATGCGCTTCCCGCGGACGGAACGCAGCAGCTGAGGCGAGGCGGAAATGAGCTCCGTGCCGTCGGCCAGGTGGGCCTCACCGGTGACCGAAGCCCCGGTGAGACCCAACAGCGAAAGTGCCGTGACCGACTTACCGGAACCGGACTCACCCACAAGCGCAACCACCGATGAGGCCGGCACATCAAAACTCACGTCGTGGGTGACCTCGGCGCCGTCAAACGACACCGACACATTCCGAATCTCTAGAGCATTCACTGAGACAGCGACACCTTGAGGTAGTTGGGATAAGCAGGGAACGAGCCGATGATGAAGTTCTCAACCTTAGAACCGTGCATGAACGAGTTCTTGGTGTACATCAGCGGAACAACAGGCGCGTCTTCCATGATCGTCTTGTCGACTTCAGCCCACAGCTTCTGCGCCTCTTCATCGTCGATCGTGTGCGTTGCCTTGCTGATCATGTCGTCGACCTTGGGGTTGGAATACCGCGAAATGTTGTAGTTTCCGTTGCCGATCTGCGACGACGCGAACAGCGGCTCAATGTTGGCATTCGCTGATGGGAAGTCCGGCTGCCACGACGACAACGCCAGGTCGTAATCACCCTCGCCCTGCGTCGCGTCCGCAGAGAACGAGTTGGTGTCCTCAGCCTTGATCCGCACCTTCACTCCTGCTTTGCTGAGGCTTTGCGAAATCGCTTGAGCCTGGGCTGACGAGATCGGGTCGTTGCGGGTGAGCAGCGTCAGCGTGCCCACGTACTTGCCTTCGAGCAGCTGCTTGGCTTTTTCAGAGTCCCCAGAGTCCGGTGCTTCGTACAGGTTGTAATCCTGGCGTCCGGGGATTCCGGGTGAAATGAGCGTGGAGGCGAAGCTGCCGGAGATCTCACCACCGGAAGCAATGCGAACAGCGTTCTTGTCGATCGCGTAGTTCAGCGCCTTGCGAACATCCACGTCTGAAATGCGCTCGGTGTTGATCGCAAGGTACTTCAGCGCACCATCACCGCTGGTCACCAAACGGGACTTCGCGGACGGGTTCTTCTGCGCCTGCGCCAGCTGAGCGGCAGGAATGAAGTCCGCGCCGAATGAGGCCTGCGCTTCATTCGAGTCGCTGATCAGCGACTGAGCTGCCACCGTCGGGTCTTGGCTCATCTTGAACGTAATGGTGTCCGGGCCGGCTGTGCGTACCTCGTCGGTGTCCTGGTTCCAGTTGTCGTTGCGTTTGAGAACCATCGAGGTGCCCGGGGTGTTTGATTCAACCCGGTATGGTCCCGAGGCGACAGGCGCGTTCCCGTATTCCGCCGGCTTGTCTTTGTCCTTGGGCACGGGGGTGAAGGCGGGCATCGACGCGATCCACGGCCAGTCACCGAACGCTTCGTTGAGGTGGAACACGATCGTCTTGTCATCCGGTGTTTCGATCGAGTCGAGCTCCTTGCCATCGAACGGGCCGGAATACTTCTCCGCCCCCTTCAGAAGTGTCTTGTGGTAGCTCAGACCGCCGGAAAGCTCCTTCGAGAAGGACCGTTCGATGCCGTACTTGATGTCCTTTGACGTAATCGGGGTTCCATCCTCGAACGTCACACCGTCTTTGAGAGTGAACGTCCACGTCTTACCGTCCTCGCTGGGAGTCCCGGTGTCCGTGGCCAAGTCGGGAACGACCTCGGGGGCGGCGTCCGGTTGGATGTCCCACGTGGTCAAACGCCGTGCCACAAGACCCAGGGACGTAATGGCAAGGCCCTGGCTCTTGCCTGGGTCCATGTCCATTTCCGTGCCCGAGGTGAGGATCGTCAAGTCTCCGCCCTTGGCGGTTTCGCCCAGCCCGGCTTGCTCTTCGTCAAAGTTGTTTGCGTTGCAGCCGGTGACTGCCATGGTGGTCGCCAGAAAAATGGCAGACAGAGTTTTGAAGGGTTTCATTGTTTCCTTTGTTCCAAGAAAGCTGTTGAGGACGCCGCGTGTGCGCGGCGAGTGAGTGCGTCAGTTCGCGTGCTCTCAACATCGCAATCCGGGCGGAAACACAAACGCGAGGCGCGGGCTCCTGGTTAAGTACCACCGAATCATCATGACGTGGCAGCTCCGATCCGGGGATCGAGAATCCCGTAGACGATGTCGACCAAGAAGTTTGCAAGAACCACTGCCAGTGCAGCGAACAGGGTCACGCCCACCACCAGCTGCACATCCAAGTTGTTCACAGCGTCCAAAAGAAGTGAGCCGACACCTTGGATTGAAAAGACCTTTTCAGTCACAACTGCGCCGCCCAGGAGGGAACCGAAGTCCAGCGCCACAAGGGTCGCGATGGGAACAACGAGGTTGCGCAGACCGTGCCGGCCTACAACCTGGCCCTCAGTGAGGCCGATTGCGCGGGAGCTGCGAATGAAGTCCTGGCTCATAATGTCGAGCATCGAACCACGGGTGAACCGGACGTAGATCGCGGCGTTGACGATCGCAAGCGTGACCCACGGCAGAATCAGGTGGAACGCCCACTGGAACGGGCTATCACTAAATGCAACGTACCCGCCGATCGGGAGCACGTTGAGGGTGAACCCGAACAGCAGAATAAACAGCAGACCTACCAAATAGGTGGGGGCCGAGACTCCAACCACAGACAAACCTGTGAGGGCACGGTCGGTGAAACTGCCGCGGCGAAGGGCCGCCCACGTGCCCATGGCAACACCCGCGATCGTCCACAGCACCAGGGCGCCGATTGCAATCGACAGGGTCACCGGGATGCGGTCCACCAGGAGGTCGCTGACGTCGGTACGCAGGCGGAAGGAATACCCAAAGCAGGGGGCGGCACATTCGATGGCGGCTTGACCGGTGCCAAACGTGCGACCCGCCACGATGCCCCACAAGAACGCGCCCAGCTGGACCAGCCACGGTTTGTCAACGCCCATGTACGCGCGAACCTCAGCGAGCCGGTCCGGTGTGCACGGTTTGCCGCAGCTGAGCTGAGCTGGGTCGTTCGGAAGCATGTAGAAGATTGCGAAACTTGCCACTGCGATGACCAGAAGCACCACCAGGGAACCGGCCAGTCGTGACAAGAGGAAACGAGTAATGGGCCACCATTTCATGCTTTTTCACCTGCCACTGCGTCGCGCAGACCGTCGCCTAAGAGAGTGAACCCCAACGTGATGAGGAAGATCGCGAGTCCCGGGAACAGGAGGTACGCGGGGTCGACTTGGACCCAGTCGATGGCGTCTGAAATGGTGCGGCCCCACGATGGCGTGGAGGGGTCAACGCCTACGCCCAAAAAGCTCAGTGTGGCCTCGGCACCGATCTTGCCGGGAATGGAAAGAGTGGTGAAAACCAGGATCGTCGCCAGGAGATTAGGCAGGATTTCGCGTGTGATGGTGCGGAAGCCGCTTGCGCCCTGAGCGATGCTTGCGCGAACAAAGCCGCGGCTGCGCAGGCTCAGTGTTTCTGCGCGCACCACTCGGGCGATAGAAGGCCAGCCAAAGAGGCCGATGACCGCCACCAGGACGAATGACCGATTGACCTCAGGTGGGATGACGGCCGCCAGTGCGATGGCGAAGATCAGGAACGGGAAGCCGAACACGATGTCGGTGATGCGGCTGAGCAACCGGTCCCAGACGCCGCCGAAGAAGCCCGCAGCCACGCCAACCACCACTCCGATCAGTACTGACACCGCGGTTGACGCCAGCCCAATGAACAGAGACACGTGCGAACCCCATGTCACGATCGCGAGCAGGTCACGTCCGGTCTTCGGCTCAACGCCGAGCGGGTGCTGGAGACTCATGCCGCCGAACGCGCCGGCCGGAACAGCATCCGGGCGCAGTAGGTCGGTGTTGAACGAGTGAGGGTCGTTGCCAGTCAGCGCCGTCAGGATTGGAGCGGCAGGAACCATGCACAGAAAGAACACAACAATGACGAATCCTGTGCGAGCAGTTGAACTGCTCAACAGGCGCGGCCATTTGATGCGCGTCGCAACACGTTCCATTCGGTTCCTCTGTATGGGTAAAGGCTGTGGGTAGGCACAAAGCCAACCGGATAACCGGTTGTACCTCCCCGCTATTCCACAGGGAGCGTTAAGAATGAAGTTTGTGACGGATTACATTCTTGGGGCGTTCTAGCTGTAATAACCGGCAATACCCCGGGTGAAGAACCACCAACTGCATTCATGCGGTGCCAGTGCCAGGCGACCTGTTGAGGCACGGTGGGGTTGTGCGCACCGGGTGGAAGTAGGAATACGGACGATGCGCCGCCCGGCTGCGGGCTAGGTGTCGGCTGGCAGGCAGCAGGCCAAACCTCAGCCCGGCTCAAACGCCAGGGGCTCGGGGAGTACGCCCCAGAACCCCTACCGGCCTTAAACTGCGTCCTGTAAATTGGGCTGAGTGCTGAACTATCGTTTTGAAACATTCCGTCCAGGTGTCGAGACTGACCCCGAAACCGGCAAACAGAAGGTGGATGCGCGTACTGCCGCGTTCTTTGCCGCCGTCAATGCGGGTTTTCACGATAAGCGCGAAGATGACGAAAAGATGCTTCAGCGCTATGAGCGCAGCAAGGCCGACGGTCGTGTCTTCACCGGCGTCTACGCCCCTGAAACCCAGAAGCACGCGCTCAGCACCGATGTTCCGGTGGCTACATTCGTCCATTTCGAAGCCCCGATCAACGTCGGCGAAAACCGCCTGCAGGATGCTCATCTGATTACGTGGGTGACAGTGCGTCCCACGCACCGCCGTCGTGGTCTGCTGCGCACCATGATGACGGACAACCTCAAGACTGCTGCGGAAGCCGGCTACCCGTTTGCTGCCCTGACGGCCACGGAGGGCGGCATCTATCGTCGCTATGGTTTCGGCACGGCGTCCTGGATGGGTTCGTTCGAAGTTGACACCAACCCGGGCTTCCGGCTGGCTGCCGAAGCTGATTCTCGCGTCGAGATGTGCGAACCGGCTGTGCTGAAGGACCTCGCGCCGGTCATCTACGAGCGTTTTATGCGCACAACTCCGGGCGCGGGCGGCCGCCAGCAGCGCTGGTGGGATGTCGCCGCGGGCAAGTACGATTTCGAGTCCGGCGGTCCCGACCCCGCTGTCCGTGCAGCGCTGCACTATGACGAATCCGGTGAGCCGGACGGCTACGCGACCTACAAGTTCACCGGCTGGGACAAGCCCACCCCCACGGTGCAGGTTCTTGACCTGATCGCGGTGTCGGACGAGGCATACTCCGGCCTGTGGTCGTTCCTCGGCTCCATCGACTTGGTGGAGCGAGTCAAATATGACGGGGCTCAGCCCTCACCTTTGCCGTGGCTGTTGGAGAACCCCCGCCGCGTGCAGCAGAAGTCTCACTGGGACCTTCTGTGGTTGCGCGTTCTCGACGTCAAGAAGGCTCTTGAAGCCCGCCAGTGGCTGGTGCCGGGAAGCCTTACGCTCAAGGTCACGGACTCCCTGGGCTATGCGGAGGGCACATGGCGCATTGACTCCGATGGTGCCGACGCCACCGTCGAGCAGACCCCGGATGCCCAGCCAGACCTCGAACTCGATGTCGCCGAGCTCGGCTCCATCTACCTGGGCGGTGCTGACCCGTCGCTGCTGACTCGCGCCGGCCGCATCACCGAGTGCACACCGGGTGCGGCTGTGCGGGCCCGGCTGATGTTCGCAATGGCCCGGGCCCCGTACACCCCGTACGAATTCTGATCCCACAAGCACACTGACGAGGCGCCGCTCACCACGGCGCCTCGCGTGCTGTTCGGGGGTGGTGGGCCCGGTTGCGGTGCCCGTGGCGAGGGCGGGACGCATACCTCCCACAGCGATCCCTAAGATGTTGTCAAGCACACACTGTAGGGGGAAATGTGACCAAACCTGTCGTCCTTATTGCCGAGAAGCTGTCGGATGCGACCGTGGGCGAGCTCGGCTCGGAATTCGAGGTTCGCTATTGCGACGGAGCTGATCGTGCCGATCTGCTGAGTGCTCTGCCCGGCGCTTCGGCTGTGCTGATTCGCTCGGCTACGCAGATGGATGAAGAGGCAATCGCAGCAGCAACTGACTTGCGGGTCATCGCGCGCGCCGGCGTGGGCCTTGACAATGTTGACATTCCGGCGGCGACGAAGGCCGGCGTTATGGTGGTCAACGCGCCGACGTCGAACATCACCTCGGCGGCAGAGCTGACAATGGCGCACATTCTGGGTGCGGCGCGCAATTACGGTGAGGGCAACCGTTCGCTGAAAGCCGGCGAATGGAAGCGCAGCGCTTTGACGGGCGCCGAACTGTTCGAGAAGACCCTCGGCATTGTGGGCCTTGGCCGCATCGGCGGACTTGTTGCTGAGCGTGCGCGAGCCTTCGGTATGAAGCTCATCGGCTACGACCCCTACATTACGCAGGCTCGCGCTGGGCAGATGGGCGTTGAGGTTGTCAGCCTTGACGAGCTTCTGGAGCGTTCGGACTTCATCACGGTGCACATGCCCAAGACGAAGGAGACCACCGGCATGATCGGTGCGGAGGCCTTCACCAAAACGAAGCCCGGTGTGCGAGTGGTCAATGTCGCCCGCGGCGGAATCATCGACGAAGAGGCCCTCGCGGATGCTGTCCGCACCGGCAAGGTGGCTGCCGCAGGCATTGACGTGTGGACGCAAGAGCCCCCTGTTGACAACCCGCTGCTTGAGCTTCCTGAAGTCAACGCGACCCCGCACCTGGGTGCATCAACCGCCGAGGCGCAGGAAAAGGCCGGCATTTCAGTCGCTCGGTCGGTGCGCCGCGCCATGGCAGGCGAACTCGTACCGGACGCGGTCAATGTTGCCGGCGGTGCAATCCATGAGGATGTCCGGCCCGGAATCATCCTGGCGGAGCGCCTGGGGCGTACGCTCACGGCACTTGTCGATGAGCCGTTGGCACACCTGCGGATCGAAGTGCACGGTGAGATCGGCGAACTCGATGTTTCCGTGCTCAAGCTCTCAGCGCTGAAGGGTGTTTTCACTGACATCGTGTCCACACCTGTCACCTACGTCAACGCACCTGTCCTGGCCGAAGAGCGCGGTGTGACCACTGAGCTCGTTGCTGACACGGACTGTGAACGCTACCGCAACATCACGTCGATTGTTGCGACCACCGCTTCGGGCAAGCAGATGAGCGTTTCGGGCACCGTGACGGGTCCGAAGCTCATGCAGAAGCTCACGGAAGTCGCAGGCTTCGACATCGAGATTCAGCTGTCCGACAACCTCGTGATCTTCAAGTACGAAGACCGTCCGGGCGTCATCGGCCAGCTGGGCCAGGCGCTGGGCCGTTCGAACATCAATATTGCCGGCATGCAGGTGGCGCGCACCGACGCCGGCTCACAGGCGCTTGCGGTGATCGACGTCGATTCGCCTGTCAGCGATGAAATCGCCGAGGCGGTGGCAGGGGCCGTGGACGCTTCGGATTTCGCCACGGTCACCTTGGCGGAGTGACTCAGCGCTTCCACAGGCCGTAAGAATCGGCAAGGTCCGCGATCTTCTCAGCGCGGGCGATGCGGGGGAGGTACGAACCGTCGGTGATCCCATCGGCGTGTTCGGCCCCCTCCAGCATTTCTCGGGCCCACGCGCGGTCTTCTTCGGACGGTGCGAGGCCGTTATTGACGTAGGGAACTTGGGATTCGCTGAGCACCAGCTTGCCGGTCATGCCCATTTTCATGGTCCACGTACAGTCGGCGCTGACCGTGGACTGCCCTGCACCGGGTGAGGACGGCCCGTCGATCGCACCGGCCAGACCGCCGACGCGTGAAGCTACCACCAGGCGGGATCGTGCGTAGGCCAAAGCGACCGGGTCGTCACCGATGCCGGTGTCTTTGCGGAAGTCATTGACTCCGAACGCCAAACGGAAGGTGCCTGCCGCCGATGCGATGCGGGTTGCGTTCTCCACACCGAGCGCTGTTTCAATGAGCGCAAGAATCGGCATGCCCACACCGGCCCGAATCGATGTCAGTGTGACCTCTTCGGGCTCTTCCGTGTTCGGCAGCATAACGCCGCGCAGACCCGACAGCCCAGCCAGAGCGTCAAGGTCCTCTTCCCAGTGGTGAGTCCATGTATTGTTGACGCGCACCCAGCCGACCATCCCGCCCTCCAGGGCGCTGACGACATTGTCTCGCGCAGCGTTCTTCTGATCTTCGGGCACTGCGGCTTCAAGATCGAAGATGATGGAGTCGGCGTCGCTCGTCTGACCGGATGCGAACAGTTCGGGCTTGGCCGCATTGACGAAGAGCCAGGAGCGTGACAGTCGGGCGGGCAGTGCGAGGGCGCGCTTGTTGCGCAGCTGATCGGACATGCCACCAGTCTATGAACATGCGCGGGCCAAGGGGAGGGTTCGCGCAGTATGTCCGGACTTCAAGACAGGCGGCCGAATGTCGAGATCAGGGCGTACTGTTGGCCCCATGGATTTGAAGATTGCAGTTATGCCGGGTGACGGCATCGGCAAAGAGATTGTTCCCGTCGGACTCGATGTCCTAGGCCGCGCTGTTGAAGTCACGGGCGAAGACGTCAGCATTACGACCAAGCAGTTCGAAGCCTCCGCTGACCGCTGGCACAAGACCGGTGAGACGCTCACCGATGAAGAACTGGACGAGCTGCGCGGCTTCGACGCGATCTACTTCGGCGCCTGCGGTGACCCCTCGGTGCCATCGGGTGTGCTCGAGCGGGGCATCATCATCAAAATGCGCTTCGGGCTGGATCACGCGGTCAACCTGCGGCCCTCGCGGTTCTTTCCCGGCACCTCGTCGCCCTTGGCAAATCCCGGTGACATTGACTTCGTGGTTGTGCGCGAAGGCACGGAGGGCTCCTACACGGGCCAGGGAGGTTCCCTGCGTCTGGGCACGCCGCAAGAGGTGTCCAATGAAGTTTCGGTCAACACGTGGTTCGGCGTGGAGCGCACGGTGCGCTACGCGTTTGAACTGGCGCAGAAGCGTTCGAAGAAGCTGACGTGGGTGCACAAGAACAACGTTCTCGTCCACGCGGGACACCTGTGGGGACGGGCCATTGAGGCTGTTGCACCAGAGTTCCCGGACGTCGCGGTGAACTACGAGCACGCGGACGCCAGCACCATGTACATGGTCAATGACCCGGGACGCTATGACGTCATCGTCACGGACAACCTTTTCGGCGATATTCTGTCCGACCTGGCAGCCGCTGTCACCGGCGGCATTGGCCTTGCAGCTTCGGGAAACCTGAACCTTTCCGGCACCGGTCCGTCGCTGTTTGAGCCGATTCACGGTTCGGCGCCCGACATTGCAGGCAAGGGCATTGCCGACCCGACCGCTGGAATTCTGTCGGCGGCGCTTCTGGCTGAAAACAACGGCCTGGGCAAAGCTGCAGAGGCTATTCGCTCTGCTGTTGAAGCTGATCTTGCCCAGCGCGGCGACGCCCGGCGTTCAACCGAGGAGGTCGGTGCGGCTATTCGCGACCGTCTGAGCTGAGGAAAGCGCTGTCCTTATACGACTGGGCCCGGCCACAGCGGCCGGGCCCAGTGCTGTCCTTGAAGAGCTTTAGGCGACTCCGTTGTAGCGGATCGGTTCGCCGACTCCCTGGTTGATGAGGTCCTGTTTGGTTGCGTGGCGCGGGTTGGGGGCTTCTTTGCCGGACTGTCCACCGCCGTGTTCAAGCAGTTCGAACGAACCGTCCGGGTTCACTTTCTTGACCAGAACGATGTGGTCAGGGCCGGTCACAGCGTCACCGGGCTGGATTTCTTCCCACTTGATTTTGTGGGCAACGCCCTTGGGAACGAAGGTGAAGGATGCTTCGCCGGGGCCACCGGAGTTCCATGCGTAGGAGACGAATCCGGAGCAGTCCCTGCGGTAGTTGTCAAAGTAGTCTTGGCCCTGTGAGTAGTAGGGGGCCTTGGCCATGCGGTCTTCAGCGCGCTTGATGATTTCTTGACGGCTGATGCCCTGTTTCTGAGCCTGGGCGGGTGCGGCTTGTGCTTGGGCCTGTGCGGGTGATCCGCCGGGGTTTTCTGCTGGTGCAGCTGCCTGTGCGGCTCCTGCTGCGGCGAGGAGGCTTCCTGCGCCGATTGCCGCAGCCAGCGCTCCGTGAGTGAGGGTGCGTGTTAGACCTTTCTTGAGCATGTCACTCTCCATAATCTAGACGTCCTGGAAGTCCTCCAGGCGTGATTCACGTTACGCTTGGAGGTCTGGCTGGGAAGGCGATTTTGGGTTGGGCAGCCGCTTTTTCATCCTCTTTTGAGCTGCGCCACCAGTTTTCTAACGTTGGGCGAGTAACAGCTGGGTGCGGCTTTACAGTTCGCTTTTCCAAGGGCACATTCGCATTCGAATGAGCACGGAACAGCGGCGGGACCGCGGGATGTCTCTCCCGCGGCCCCGCCGCGTTCAGCAGGAGTCAGCGACTCAGCACTGCTGCTGACTTACCGCTGACATCAGCGGCGCGAGCCGCGCCTGCGCACTGACAGCAGTCCGACACCGCCGGCGATCAGCACGGCGGCGGCAGCCAGTGTCGCCGCAATGCTCACGCCGGTGCGCGGCAGAGGCGAGCTGCCAGAACCGCTCGGCTCAGCCGGCCTGTTGTCATCCTCACCCGAGGTGCCGGGAGCAGCCGTTTCCTCACTCGGCTGATCGTCGGGCTGGCCGGGCTTGTCGCCCGGTTTGCCCGGTTCACCGGCTTGGCTGCTCGGGGACTCGTCCGGCTTGTCACTCGGTGACTCGCTGCCTGACTCACCTGGGGTCTCGCTGGACTTGTCACTGGGGGAGTCGTCCGGTGACTCACTTGGCGACTCGCTCGGCTTGTTGCTGGGCGTGCCGCTCGGTGACTCGCTGGCTGACTCACTCGGTTTGTGGCTTGGCGTCTCAGTGGGTGATTCACTGGGGGCTTCGCTCGGCGATTCACTCGGTTCGTCAGAAGGTTCCTCAGTTGGAGTCTCGCTGGCTGACTCACTCGGCTTGTCAGACGGTTCGTCGGTCGGTGTTTCGCTCGTCGACACGCTCGGCGACTCACTGGGCTTGTCAGAAGGTTCCTCGGTCGGAGTTTCGCTCGGCTGCTCAGTGGGTTCGTCACAGTTGCACTTGGTTCCCACGCGGACCTTGCGAGCTGTTGGCTCCTTCGTGACCCTTTCGGATGTCTCCGGCTCGCCCACGGTCTTGCCGTCCTTGAGCTTCCAGGTCTTAGTGATTTCCTTTTCGCCGTACGCACCGGCCTGGTCTTCGATAATCGTGCCGGCTTCGAGGTTCGGGTCTTCCTCAATGACGGTCTCGAACGGAATCTTCTCCGTGTGTTTGTCCGTCAGCTCGGTCAGGGTTGGCGCCGTGCCCACTTCGATGATGTGGGTGGTCGGCTTGCGCAGCTCCTCGGTGCTTTCCTCAGTAGAGATCTCACCGTTGTCGGAAGTCACAGTCACAGTGTGCTTGACCTCGCCGGGCTTGCCTTCCTGGATCACCTTGGTTTCCCCGGCCTTGAGTTCGGGGTTGAGGCGAACCTCGACCTCAAACGGCGTGTTCTCAGTCCATTCGACGGTCTTGGAGGTGGTCTTGCCCTTCGTGCCGACCTTGACGATCTTGTTGACCGGCTCGGTCACACGCTTGGTTTCGGTCTTCGTGTCCGTGACCTTCGAGTTTTCGATGGTCTGGGTCGTGATGACCTTGTCCTTGCCCAGTTTGCCTTCCTGAACAGTTTCCTGTTTTCCGGCTTCCATCGTGTTGTCGAACTGAATCTCAGTTTCGAACGGAACATCGACTTCGTACTCAGAGGTGTGAGTGCCAGTCGTCTTGGTGCCGACGCGGATGATCTGCTTCTTCGGCTCCTTGGTGCGCTTGGTTTCCACAACAGGGTCACCAGACGGCTTGCCGTCAGCGAACTTCTGTGTCGAAGTCACGGTGTCTTCGCCGAGTTCGCCCGCCTGCTTGACCTCTTGCTTGCCAGCTTCGAGCGTGTCGTCGAATTCAATCTCGGTCTCAAACGGAACCGGCTTCTTCACAGTGGTGACCAGCTCATCAGCGCCCAGGCGCGGACCGTACTCAACGATGCGAGTGACGGGTTCCCTAGTGGTCTTCTCTTCAGCCACTTCGGCTTTGTCGCCCTTGGCGTTGAACTTCGCGGTGAAGGTCTTTTCGCCGTCCTTGCCCTCCTGGACAACCTTGGTTTCGCCAGGTGCCAGGTTCGGGTTTTCGCGGACCTCAGTCGGGAACGGGATCGGAACCGTCCAGGTGATGTCCTTCGCGCTTTCGGCAGGCTTCGTGCCGACGCGAACAACCTCATTGACCGGCTCTGCGGTGCGCTCCCACGTGCCGTCCTTGTTCTGCTTTTCCCTGCCGGGCTTTCCTTCGGTTTCTACCTTGTACTCGCCGGCGGGGAGAGAGTCGTCGTACTTGTATTCGACCTTGAACGGAACTTCGCGGGTCGGGACGTCGACAACCTTGACCACAGCGGCGGCGGTGTCCTTAGACCCGTCTTCGTAGGTCACCGTTACTGGAATCTTGACTTCGTCTCCAGGCTTCGCGTCCTTCGGTGCAGTCGCGGTGATCTCACCCTTGTCGTCAACCGTGACGGTCCAGCCGGCAGGGACATCGCCCACCGTGAACGGGTTCTCCTTGGCAACCTTGACGTTGTCCGGTTTGTCAATGGTCACCGGCAGCTTCACGGTTTCGCCCGGGTACACCGTTTCCGTGGGGTATGACGGTTCAGCTTCCCAATTGTTGGTCAGGTTGACCACGGTGGTGACGGGCACCTTCGGCTTCGAGCCGTCCGGCGCTGTGACAGTCACCGACACTGTCTTCTGGTCACCCGGCTTGGCGTCCTGCGGCGGTGTTGCCGTCACAACACCCGTGTTCGGGTCGACCTTGTACTTCCAGCCGTCAACGTCCTGTTCGAGGATCGGCTGATCGCCGTCCGTGCCGAACGAGAACTTCGAACCCTTGGGAGCGTCCTCAACTTGGTGGTCTACGGACTTGCCGGGACCGGTGGACTCGACGGAGTAGACCGGCACGTCGTCACCCTTGATGACGTAGACCGTGCCGGTTGCCTTCTGCGGCTTGGCACCGGACTCATAGTGGGCGAGAACCGGGATATCGAGCTGATCGCCAGGCTGCGCGCCCTTCGGCACTGTTGTGGTCAGCTCGCCCGTCGTTTCGTCAATCGTGACGTTCCAACCATCCTTGGAGAACTCGGTCTTGCCGTCTTCGAACGTGTAGCGGTTTGGCGCTTCGTCACTTTCCTTACCGCTCAGCCCCTTTTCGGGCAGGGTTGGCTTCAGGCTGGCCTTTTCGCCGGGCTTCTTGACTTCGGTGCCGTAAGTGGGGACCTTGATGTCGTTGATGACCTGGAACTGGACCTCGACCTCGTCGGTGGTTTGGTCCGGGTAGGTGGCCTTGACCTTCGGGGAGATCACGGTGCCAAGCGGAACGGTGTCGTCAGCCTTCGCAGTGACCTTGCCGTTCTTGTTCACCGTGACGGTCCAGCCCGACGGCACAGAAGATCCATCGACTTCGTACTTGGCCGGCGCCACAGCCTTGTGGCCCTTCATAATGGCCTTGGTCTTGATCTGGGATTCGATGTCCTGGTTCGGTTTGCCCTGCGCGATGTCGGGCTTGACCAGGTCCGTTACCTGCGTGTTGTTCGGATCAACAACCACAAGCAGGGGGAGTTCGTCCTTTGAACCGTTGGAGTACGTGATTACAACCCGCGGCTGTGCGAATGTGCCGGGGGTCGGGTTCTTCGGTGCCGTGACGGTGACGTTATAGGTGTCTGGGTCCAGGGCTGCGTCCCAGCCCTCGAAAACGTACTCTTCGTCCATTTCGACTTCAGCATCGAAGCCGCCGTCTTCCTTCTTCTTCACCAGGTCCTTGATCAGGTCCGGCACCTGGGTGAAGGTCACTGACTGGCGATCTTTCGCCAGCGGGCCTTGGGCACTTTCAACGCCAGAGATGATCGAGGCGTCACGCTTGTCGTACTTCGGGTCGTGGAACTGGGTATCGTCAAGGCTCCACTGGTGCGATCCGATGACGTTGGCTTTGCTGTAGCGAGGCAGCGCATTGGACTCATCGAACGCCTGGCCGTAGCCGCCATTATCGTCGATCGCAGCCTGCAGCTGTTCAACTGAGCGCGGAAGGGCGAGAACACTGAAGCGCACACCCTGCTGGGCGCTGAGCACAGTGCCCTTGTATTCGGGCATCGTGAAGAACACGTCGCCGTTGTCTTCGATGCTCAAACGTGCTTCGCCACCGGAGGCTTCAGTGTTGCTGGTGCCGATGAATTTGCCCTGAGAATCATAAGCCTCAACCACCATGCGCGGCATCGACGCGGCATCTGCGCTGATACGGCCCACCTTGAGCTTCTCGCCCGGCTTGACGACCAGCTTTTCCTGGTTCTCCCAGGACACAGAAATGGGTGAGCAGTTGTCGTTCTCGCTCGGCCACGGATTTACGACAGCCTCAAATCCAGCGTTAGACCCCCGGGTCGCTTTAAGGCCGTCAATATTATCCTTCGTGTACTTTCCCTGCCAGGCGTAACGCACAGGGTTGGAGCCGTCCGCCTCTGCGAACTGCTTGACCTTATCCCCGGTTAGTTCGGAGTTGAGGTTTAGGTTCCTTTGAACGCGAGAGCTTGTGATGGCGATCTTTTCGTCGGCCTTAGCAGTCACCGGTCCCTCAGCGCCGAAAAGAGTCTGGCCGACGTCCATAGAGGAAACGGTTCCAGGGTTCAGGACACCCCCAAGGAGTCCAGAATTGCTAAAACTCCATTCGGCAAACGTACGATCCTTCGAATTGTCGAAAGCGAGGCTCAAACCCCATTTGGTCTTATCGGAGCTGGCCTGGCCTGGCTCCAGGGTGGTCCAGGTGAAACCCGCCTGACTGCCAGACGGGTCGCCATTTTCGACAGCACACGAACCATCAGGCAAATCCGAGGCTTTCTGCTGGTCCTGCTCAACAGCCCCCGACTTATCCCGAATGCCGCCGGAGAGCGCTGACGCGGCAGCGGCTGGCTCGGTGGGCATGAGGCTGGGCGCAGCACATGTGCCTGCAGCCAAAGCGAGGGCTGACAAGGCGGCAATTGGGGTACGCGCAAAGCGCTTTCGCAATGCCGGTTTGTTTGAGGAGTCCATCCCTCAGTCCTTCCTGAAAATCCTGAGCGACGCTCGCGGCAGCCCTGGGAAGGGAGAGCGCGGCCCCGGCCGAAGTTGCACCGGGTCAGATTGCGGCGCAGTGCAACACCAGTATTGATATCTGGGTCTACAGTACCGTAAGGGCCCAAAACTGGGCCCAGTGGCCGCCTTTGCGGCGGGCGTGTGCGGCATGTCACCGAAAAGCGTGTTGACAGAGTGAATAGGATCACCCATAGATCCCCAACCCGACTCGTCAGGAAAGAGTGACGATGACTGAATTCCAGTTGCGCAAACGCCAAGACCCCACCGCACCGGCTCTGCGTCAGGCAGTGCTGGAAAATCCCGGTTTCGGCGAATACTTCTCCGACCACATGTCCCACGTCCGCTACACGCAAGACCAGGGGTGGCACGCGCACGAAGTCATTCCCTACGGCCCGCTGACCCTGGATCCCGCCGCCGCGGTCCTGCACTATGCGCAGGAAGTCTTCGAAGGTCTGAAGGCCTACCGTCACGCGGATGGCTCCGTTTGGACCTTCCGGCCTGAGCGCAACGCCGCCCGCATCAACCGTTCAGCCGAGCGCCTGGCCCTGCCACAGCTGGACGAAGCGGACTTCCTCGAATCCATTCGCGCTCTCGTCAGCCTCGACCGCGACTGGGTGCCCACACCCGCGGACTCCGCCGACGAAGTTTCGCTTTACCTGCGCCCCTTCATGATCGCCTCGGAGTCCTTCCTGGGTGTGAGGGCCAGCCACGAAGTCGACTACTACGTAATCGCCTCACCCGCCGGCGCCTATTTCAGCGGCGGCATCAAGCCGGTGAGCATCTGGCTGACCGAAAAGGTCAAGCGCTCCGGCCAGGGTGGCACCGGATTCGCCAAGTGCGGCGGCAACTATGCAGCCTCCCTGGCTGCATCTGCTGAAGCCGCTGCCAACAACTGCCAGCAGGTCATGTTCACCGATGCGGCAACCTCGACACACCTCGAAGAGCTCGGCGGCATGAATCTCATGCTCGTCACCAAGGACGGCGAACTGCTGACCCCGCCGGTTTCTGAGGCCATCCTCGACGGTGTGACCCGCCGTTCGCTGCTTGAACTGGCCTCGCAGCTCGGCCTGACCCCGGTTGAACGCCCCATCGAAGTTGCTGAATGGCGTGACCGCGCGGCCTCCGGCGAAATCGTCGAAGCCTTCGCCTGCGGCACCGCAGCAGTCATCACGCCGATCGGCCAGCTGAAGTCCAAGGACTACACCATCGACATGGGCGAAGAGCCCGGCGAAGCCACCATGAAGCTGCGCAGCACCCTGCTGGACATCCAGTACGGTCGAGCAGAGGGCCCTGAAGGCTGGATGGTCAAACTCGCCGAGAGCTGACAACCAGATTCATACAGCAAGATCTTCGGGCCGTCTCCGCCACACCGGAGGCGGCCCGAAAATGTGAATGGACACACGAGTGACGAAACAGCGGCCCACACCCGCCCAGGTGATCGACGATCTGCCGTGGAAATGGAACACCCAGGGGGCGGTGTTCATCGTCGGCGGTCTGGGCTTCATGTTCGACGCCTGGGACGTAGCGCTCGGCGGTCTGCTCATACCGCTGCTGGCCGCCGAATGGGACGTGCCCTTGGGCACAGCGGCTTTTGCAGCGACTGCCAACCTCATCGGCATGGCAGTCGGCGCAGTGCTGTGGGGAGGCATTGCCGATCGGCTGGGCCGACGCACAGCGTTTTCCATTACGCTGCTGATCTTCTCGCTCTTCACAGCCGCCGGCGCTTTCAGCCCCAACCTGGAGACCTTCCTCGTTCTGCGCTTCATAGCCGGCATCGGACTGGGCGGAGCGATCCCCGTTGACTACGCGCTTGTCGCCGAGTTCACACCGGCCCGGCACAGGGGTCGAGTGCTTACCGCAATGGACGGCTGGTGGCCGATCGGCGCAACCGGCGCTGCCGTGACGAGTGCGTGGATTCTGTCTTTCGGCAGCTGGCGAACAATGATGCTGCTCATGGCGGCACCGGTTATCCTGCTGTTCTTTGTGCGCCTTTTCGTCCCCGAATCACCCCTCCACCTGGCTGCTGCGGGCAAGCACGCTCAAGCCGACGCGGTTCTGCGCAAGCTCATCAAGCGCACAGGAGCGCAGATCGACGCCTGGCAGCACCCGCAGCCAACCGCACAGGCTGCAGCCGTCCACACCAGTCGCACCCTGCGCAGCCGCATCAGCTCGGCTCTGGGCCAGCTGAACCACCTGTGGAAGCACTCGGCACGGCTGACAGCATCGACGTGGGCGGTGTTTATCGGCGTACTCCTGCTGTACTACGCGGCACTGACCTGGCTGCCGAAAGTCCTGCGCGAACAGGGTCAGACAGACCAGGCCGCGTTCCTCGTCACCGGCGCCATGACCGGCGCCGGGCTGCTGGGCGTTGTGACAGCTGCACTCGTCATCGACTACGTGGGACGCCGACTGCTCCTGACCCTGTCGGGGTTCAGTTCGGCTGTGCTGCTGGCGCTGTTCGCGATAGAGCTGACATCCCACCCCGGCGAGCTGACAACGGCGGCCAAGCTGCTCATCGTCAGCTTCGGCTTCACCATCCAAACCGCAGTGCCCGCCCTCTACACCTACGGGTCCGAGGCGTATCCCACGCAGCTGCGCGCCTCCGGCTTCGGGTGGGCCTCCAGTGTGTCCCGGATCGCCACGGGCATCGCTCCGTTTGTCTACGGGGCGTGGCTGCTGCCGAGCATCGGGCTGACCGGCACTTTCGGGGCGACCGGCGCTCTGACCGTCATCGGGCTTGTGCTCATGCTGGTGTGGGGCCGGGAAGACCGTGGGCTTGTCCGCACCGACTGAGCCTGCAGACACATGAGGCTCAGACAGTCTGAACCGGTACGGACTAGTGTGGAGCCATGCGCCTCACACCGGATAACCCACACGACGACTGGCTCTGGCTTGAAGACATCCACGGTGAAAAAGCACTGGAATGGGTGAAAAAGCAGAATGAACTCACACAGGCTGAATTCACCGACGCACGCACGCGCGCACTCGCCGAACAGCTGCGCGAAGCCCTCGATGACGACGACCGCATCCCCTTTGTGACCAAAGCCGGCGACTGGCTCTACAACTTCTGGCAGGACGCCGATCACCCCCGCGGGCTGTGGCGACGCACCACATGGGACTCCTATCTGGCAGGACGCGACGATACCGCGGCCACAGAATGGGACATTCTGCTGGATGTCGATGCGCTTGCGGCAGAAGAGAACATCGAGTGGGTGTTCCGAGGAGCACGTCTGCGCCGCAGCGACTACGCTCGCGCACTCATTGCCCTCAGCCCCGACGGCGGCGACGCGGTTGCCCACCGCGAATTCGACCTTCCCACCAAGAGGTTCGCTGAAAACGGCTTCCACATACCGGCGGCAAAGGGCTCTGCCAGCTGGGTCGACGACAACACGCTTGCGCTGACGACCGACTTCGGCGAAGACTCCATGACCGAATCGTCCTACCCGGCCACAGCCCGCATCCTCAAGCGCGGCCAAAGCCTGAGTGATGCCCAGCAGATCGGTGAAGTTGACCGCAGCCACATTCTCGCCGCGGTCGGCGTTGACCACACCCCGGGCTGGGAGCGCATGGTCTTCGTCGACGCCATTGACTTCTACCGTTCCCGCGTGTGGGTGCGCCCACTTGGGGTCGGCAGCGACTACACCTCCGGGTGGCAACGCATTGACGTGCCCGATGACGTCGTTGTCGACATCGACCGGGACCTCCTGCTGCTGCGCCCTCGCACCGACTGGGCGGGCGCAACCTCAAACGGCACTGAATTCCACGTGCCCGCCGGAGCGCTCGCCGCAGCCAAACTCGACGACTTCCTGGCTGGGGCCGCCCCACGGGTGATCTTCGAACCGAGTGCTTCAACCTCCTTGCAGGGCTGGGCCGTCACACAGGACTACCTGGTGCTTTCACTCATGGAACACGTGCAGACCACTCTGCGTGCACTCCGCCTGGATGACTTCAGCGACGTCCCAGCCCCAGACGCACCGGCCAACCACGTCATCGGCATCGGCGCCGTCGACGCTGACGACCCGGCCATCGGCAATGACGTGTGGCTGACCATCAGCGGCTTCACAACACCCACAACACTGGCACGAGGTGAACTCGGCTCAACTGTCGAACCTCAGGTTGTGCGCACCTCACCGGCACGGTTCGACGCGGACAACCTCGAAGTCACCCAGCACTTCGCAACATCCGACGACGGCACACGCATCCCGTACTTCCAGGTGGCTCCGCGCGACCTCGTGCTCGACGGGCAGAACCCCGTCTTCCTCGACGGATACGGCGGTTTCGAAGTCTCCCGCACACCCGGCTACGCCGTCATCAGCGGCATCGCGTGGCTCAACCAGACAACCGACGGCACCGGTGCGCTTCCCGCAGGCCGCAGCGGCGTATACGTTCTTGCCAACATCCGCGGCGGCGGCGAATACGGGCCGGCATGGCACGAAGCGGCCCGGCGTGAAAACAAACAGCGCTCCTACCAAGACTTCGCGGCGGTCGCCCGCGACCTCAGCGAAAGGGGAGTGGGCAGTGCCGACACAATCGGCGCCTCGGGAGGTTCCAACGGAGGCCTGCTGGTGGGCAACATGCTCACCCAGTACCCGGAGCTTTTCGGCGCGATCAGCTGCGGGGTGCCGCTTTTGGACATGCTGCGCTACACCGAGTTGTCCGCAGGAGCATCGTGGGCTGCCGAATACGGTGATCCCGCAACTGACGACTGGGACTTCATCCAGAACTTCAGCCCCTACCACCTGCTGGATACAGACCCGCGGGACGAATACCCGCCGGTGCTGTTCTGGACGGCAACCTCGGACGACCGCGTCGGCCCTGTACAGGCTCGCAAAATGGCCGCCAAGATGCAGGCGAAGGAAATCCCCGACGTGTGGTTTTTCGAAGACACCCAGGGTGGACACTCAGCAGCATCGGACAACAAACAGATCGCAGCCGTTCGCGCACTGACCTACCGGTTCATGTGGCGGGCGCTGACAGGAGAGGACCGCAATGACTGAGACAGGGTCGACAACAGAGGCACGCACATTCCAAGCACAGCGCAAAGTGCCCGGCGGCAAACTCGTCGTTGTCGACGGCACGATCGAAGACGAGCTGGCCAGAGACGTCGTCATCTCCGGTGACTTCTTCCTCGAACCCGAAGAGGCTTTCGCCGCTCTGGGGCCGGCGCTGGAAGGCGTCAGCCTGTGCGACTCCAAAGCCGATATCGCCGCCCGACTCGATGCAGCCTTCGACACCGTGTACCGCGAACTGGTCGAGGCCGGCGAAGAGCCCCTGTGGCCTGACCTGCAGGGGGTGTCAACCTACGACATTGCGTGGGCGCTCAAACGCGGCATGACCGGGGCCACCGAGTTCTACGATCACGAATGGGAAATCATCCACGATAAGGTCCGCCCCACCCGGGAGAACGTGGCACTTGACGAAGTGCTCCTGCGCGAAGTCGCAGCCGGCCGGCGCGGGCCTACCGTGCGCTTCTGGGAATGGGACGACAAGGCCGCCGTCATCGGATCGTTCCAGTCTTTCCAAAACGAAATCGATGCTGAAGGGGCGCAGCGCCACGGGGTAGAGGTGGTGCGCAGGATTTCCGGTGGCGGCGCCATGTTCATGGAGGGCGGCAACTGCGTCACATTCTCGCTGTACGCGCCGCTGTCGCTGGTCGCAGGGCTCGACTATGAAGAGTCGTATAAGTTCCTCGACCAGTGGGTGTTGGGCGCCCTGTCGACTATGGGCGTCAACGCGTTCTACGAACCCATCAACGACATCACGTCCGACAAGGGAAAAATCGGCGGAGCCGCACAGAAGCGGCTGGCCGCGGGCGGGGGAGTCATCCTCCACCACGACACCATGAGCTACGACATCGACGCGGACAAAATGCTCGAAGTGCTGCGTGTGGGCAAAGCCAAAATCTCCGACAAGGGCATTCGCTCGGCTAAGAAGCGGGTCGACCCGCTGCGCAGCCAGACGGGCATGCCGCGCGAAGAGGTCATAGAGACCATGATCGAAGCGTTCCGAAGGGCAACCGGCGCCCAACTCGGCGAAGTCACCTCTGACGAGGTGGAGCGCGCCCGGGCTCTGGTTGCGGAGAAGTTCGGGACTGAGGAATGGACTCACAGGGTCCCGTAACCTTGTCGTCACATTGGGGTGACTCACGCTTTACACCCGTGGGTCATGGTGCTGGCATGTCTGCACACACCCTTGACTGCGATCTTCAGAACTCCAGCGCTCGCCAGCGCGGCGCGGGTGCCATGTATCCGCCAGAACTTCTGGCCGATGCCGCATGGACCAACCCTTTCGCTTTCGCCGCTGTCGTCGATGACGCCGATGTTCTTCTGGAATGCGCGGAGGACTACCGCATTGCAGGCCGTTCCGACCGCAGCATCGGTGCCCGTGCCTTCAGCAGACTGCCCGTGCGCGCTCGCCTGATCGAACGCCAGAAGCGCGCATTTGCGGACTTTGAGGCGGCGGAGGCAGGTCAACAGGCACGCGTGGCCAGCAGCCAGGTGGTGCGTGGCCAGCTCGAGGTGGTTCTGGACTGCGGCGGCACGCTCATGCGCGTGTGCTCTGTTGCCGCCGACGGTCAGCGCCCCTTGCAGGGTGCCCCGGCAGCGGTGTGGGTCATCAACCCCGAACTGACGATCGTCAACATCCAGTCGCACTGATTATTCGGCCTGGGCAGTGGGACCAGGGCACTTCGGCCTGAGCCTTTAGGCCGCCTGCTGTTGTCGCAGGTCCCAGCCTCGCTTAGGATCTGAAAAGACAGCTTCCGCAGACAGAGGAGTGCCCGTGCGCCAGGTCGAACCCCGCGTAGAGCTCATTGCGCGACCGAATATCGACTGGGAAGCCATGACCGGCTACCTCGACGAGGTCGGCGGCACTGCCTGGTCGGATCGCGTTCACTCCCAGGAATCGCCGGACGGCGAAGATCTTCTCGAGTTCGCCGGTCGCATGTGCTACCGCTCGTGGGAACCCGGCCTCAACCCCAACGTGTCGCGCGTCCGCACTGATTCGGCCCAGTACCTGGGCAATGTCATCGGAGCCCAGCACGGCTCGGTTCTCGAACACGCCAACTACACGTTCATCTTCCACAACGTGTCGCGTGTTTTCACCCACGAACTCATTCGCCACCGCGCCGGTGCCGCCTATTCGCAGGAATCGCTGCGCTACGTGCGGCTGGAAGACATTCCGTTCTGGTTTCCCGACTGGGCGCGTGAAGATACCGAACTCATGGAGCGCAGCCTTGCGCTTCTGGACCAGCTGGAAGAACACCAGCGGTGGATGGCCGAGCACTTCGAACTTGACGAAGAGGGCCAGAACTTCACGCACAAGAAGCACATGACCAGCTTCATGCGCCGCTTTGCGCCAGAAGGCCTGGCCACGGGAATCGTCTTCACCGCGAACCTGCGCACCCTGCGCCACGTGATCGAAATGCGCACCGCGAAAGGCGCAGAAGAAGAAATCCGCCTGATCTTCGACAAGGTCGGTCAGATCATGCGCGAAGAAGCCCCCGCAGTTTTCGCTGACTACACCGTCGAAGACGGCGAATGGACACCCGGCACCCGCAAGGCCTGAGCAAGGAGGCTCTCATGGCGATTCTCTACGATGTTGAACTGTCACCCGGCAAAATCGAACTGATCGAGAACTGGCTGCCCAAGCAGTCGTGGGCGAAACTTGAACCCGGAACCAAGCTGAGCCGTGTTTCGTCTTTCCGCTTTGACGATCCCGCTGGCGAGGTGGGGGTCGAGTTTCATCTGGTCAAGGCGCCAGACGGCACCGTTTACCAGGTGCCGTTGACCTACCGCGGCGCACCGCTGGCCGGGGCGCAGCAGCACCTGATCACCGAAATGGATCACCCGAAACTCGGCCACAGGTGGGTCTATGACGGTGTGGCCGACCCCGTGTGCGTCCTCGAAACGCTGCGGGCCATTGTCACGGGCGGACGGTCTGTCGACGAGTACTGGCAGACTAACACCGGTTTCGAGCAGAACACGGATACGGCTGAGGCGTGGGGAACCACAGAACCCAATCTGACAATCTCCGACCTTCCGCAGGGCACAGATGCCGATAGGGTTCAGGTCACTGTCGAAACTGTCGGGGATCTCACGCTGGCTGTCCTCGGCGAAGTGAAGCTCGGCTTCCTCCGGGTGCCGTCGCCGGTTGCCGTGGATGCTCTCGAAGCCCCCTCTGGACAGCTGCAGGTGAAAGTCGACGCAGACGAATACGTGTCAGCGCGTCTGCTGGCGTAGGCTGTTTGCCCTGCCGTTAGAATCACGACACCGGCAGGAAAGGACTTCAGCGTGATCGAATGCAAAGTGTTCGCTGACAAAGCGGCGGCCAGTGCGTGGGCTGCTCAGCAGGTCTGCGACATCATACGGACCAACCCCACGGCGAATCTGGGTGTTGCAACAGGTTCGAGTCCCGCTGACGTGTACGCCGAAATCGCACGCCGAGTTCAGACTGACGGCATTGACGTCAGCCGCCTGCGCGCCTTCGCCCTCGACGAATACTTGGGCCTGGACACCACACACCCGCAGAGCTACCACTTCTTCATCGACAAACACGTCACCAAGCAGATTGGGCTCGCGCCGCAGAATGTGAGGGTGCCTCTGGCCGAAGGCCACTCGCAGGGCGATGTCATCGATGACTACGATGCTGAAATCGCCGAGGCCGGCGGCATTGACCTGCAGATCCTTGGGATCGGGTCCAACGGACACATTGCCTTCAACGAGCCCGGCACGCCGTTTGACTCTGTGACTCACGTCGAGCCTCTTACCCAGTCGACGCGAGAAGACAACAAACGTTTCTTCGATTACACCGCCGAGGTGCCCATCCTGTCGGTCACGCAGGGCATCGGCACAATCATGAACGCCCGCAGGATCGTTCTGCTGGCCTTTGGTGAGAACAAGGCCGAAGCTGTCCGTGATTCAGTTCTCGGCCCCGTTACAGAAGACGTTCCCGCGTCGGTCCTGCAGACCCACCCGAGCGTCGTGTTCGCCCTTGACGAAGCCGCTGCAAGCCTCCTCTGAGCAGCGCCGACACGTCCCTGGTCGGGCGGCTCTGCAATGCCGCAGGCGTTGTCCAAGGGCTGCCCGGAACGTGTGAACAAAGCCGGTGATTATTGTCACCACAGCAGCATTGTGCGTGACATTCATGTTCAAACCCGGCTAGGGTGCATTGAGTAGGTAAGCACTGATAAGGAGAACAATGCTTGCAATTATTCTGTGGATCCTCGCAGCGATCCTGGTCATATCCGGCGTTTTCGCGCTCTTTCGCGGCCAGCTTCTGTGGGGCATCGTGCTGATTGTTGTCGGCCTGATTGTCGGCCCCGGTGGTGTCAGCATATTCAATTGACTTTCAGCGGTTGACTCCAACCGCGAAGGCGCACAGCTTGAGGCTGTGCGCCTTTTCTGTTGTGTGCCGCAACTCTGCTGATTAGGTGGAAGAGTAACTTTTAGCGGTCGAGGGCCACACGGCACCACGAGGTGGAGGTACGGTTTTCGTTGGCTGTCGGGGTGGGGCTGGCCGGCAGGGCAGCGGCTTACGCTTCTTCCCATTCTTGGACTTCCAGGCCATCCACATAGCCTTCGGGGCGCTCATCCAGCAGGTCGAAGCGGGCCGTGATCTTGTGGGGCAGGCGGCCGTGCGGGTCGACGATCGTAATGTCGTGGCCTTCGGCTGCCAAACGGCGCAGCGCTTCGGCCATGAGCTCCCCGCCGACGGTGGGGATGGCAGAGACGAAGCTGACATCGAACACGATGTCGCTGTCGTCCTGTTCGATCTGTTCCAGGTGGCGCAGCACCATCTCCGTTGTGGAGAAGTCCAGCACGCCCTGAATCTCAATGAGGGTGTCGCCGTCGAGCGTGGTGGAGCGCTGCGAGACGGCCTCGACCGATGAAGCGGGAGTTGCCATGATGTGCAGGTTGAGCTGTTCGCTCATCTTCTGGAAGGCCTTGACTCCGCGCACCGAGTGGCCATAGGAATCGAGTCTGGGCGAGAAGGCGCTGATGCCCACCTGGCCGGGGAGCGCACCCACCAAGCCACCGCCGACACCGGATTTCGCCGGGATGCCGATGCCTGTGAGCCAGTCGCCGGCCGCATCGTACATACCGCACGTGGTCATTACAGAGAGCACTTGACGGGCCACCCATTCGGGAATGACACGCCGTTCAGTCACGGGGTTGATGCCTCCGGAAGCCAGGGTCATCGCCATGACGGAAAGGTCGTCGACCGTCACTTTGGCGGCGCACTGCCGGATGTAGCCGGCGAAGACCTGGTGCGGGTCGGCATCGAAAATGCCGTTGGCGCGCACCAACGAGGCCAGCGCCAGATTGCGCCATCCCGTGCTGACTTCGGATTCGTAGACCGCCTCGTCGATTTCGAGTTCACGTCCGGCAAATTCGCACAGTCCCGAATAGACGCCCTCCCAGCCGACAGCTTGGCGCAGCACGCCGTGAGTGGCGATCGCCCCAATGTTGATCATGGGGTTGTCCGGTCGTCCCGTGCCCTCCTGCAGGGAAGCTTCGTTGTAGGCGTCGCCGGAAGGTTCGACGCCGACTGCGGCCATGACCGCGTCGTAGCCGCATTCACGCAAAGCCAGCGCGTAGGCAAAGGGCTTTGAGACCGACTGGATGGAGAACAGCGCGTCACTGTCACCGGCGGAGTACACCGTTCCGTCGGGGGTGCACAGAGAGATCGCAAAGCGGTGCGGGTCGACCGATGCGAGTTCTGGAATATAGTCCGCCAGGTTCCCCGAATCTTCGTTCTTGCAGTTGGCGTAGATGCGTTCGAGGAAAGAATTGACGGGACTTTTCATAACGGTCTCAGTTCGACTGGTTGAGGGCGAGTTGTTCGGCGCGGTCGACGGAGTCGATGAGCGCGACTCTGAGTCTATTGGCCTTTTCGGAAAGACTCTGCTGGCGCTTCATGTATTCGGCTTTGCCGGCGACGGTTTCGATTGCAACGACACCATAGCCCCACGGTCTGACGTCATACGGCGAGGCCTCCATGTCGAGTGTGCGCAGCTGGAGTGCCAGGTCGAAGGCTTCGAGCACAATGCTTCCCTCAACCATGGGCTGCAGCTTCATGGCCCACTTGTACAGGTCCATTCCGGCGTGCAGACAGCCGGGCTGTTCATTGTCGCGCATACCCTCCCGTGTGGGTTGGACGGTGTTGAGTCCGCGCGCATCGGGGGTGAAGAAGCGAAATGCATCGAAGTGGGTGCACTGAATTCGGTGGTTCTCGACGACCTTGTCCGTTTCCTCCTGGCTCAGTCGCAGGGGGACGTCTTCGTGTCGCTGCTGGCCGGGTTTGAGCTTGTACACCATGGCCCATTCGTGCAGTCCGAAGCAGCCCAGTGCCGCCTGCCTGCCCAGGGTACTTCGCAGCAGGTCGCGGATGAACACCGCTCCGCCGCCCCGATCCTGCCACCACTCGGCGGCATCGACCCGGGCGTGGTCGGTCACGGTGTACCAGCGGCGCGAGAAATACTGCCGGTCGTCTTCTGTTTCTATGCCCAGCACAGTGCCGGGGGCCGGGTTCCACTGGGCGATCTTTGCCGGTTTGAACGGGTAGTAGGTGAACAGGAAGTCTTCGACCGGGTGCTTTTCGCCCCGGGAGCGCCTGGCTAGGTGGGCGGCTGTTCTGCTGTTGACGGCCTGTACGTGAGTATCACGCCGCGCCCTCCACTCACGAGGCGCCAGGACCGCTTCCCGGTTCACTTCAGTCTCCTTGTGGTCTTCGCGGTCGCCACGTGGTTCCACGGGTCTTCCGGCCACGGGTGTTTTCTGTACTTGCCGCGGTTTTCGGCACGCACATCAGAATAGGCCCCGTTCCAAAACGATTCGAGGTCGGCGGTGATCGCCAGCGGCCGCCCGGCGGGGGAGAGCAGGTGCAGCAGAACGGAAACGCGACCGTCCACGATCCGCGGACTGGCTTCCCACCCAAAGCACTCTTGGAGCTTGACCGCCAGCACCGGCGGTTCGTCGCCGTCGGGGTAGTGCACCCGGTGGCGCGAACCGCTGGGCACTTGGATGCGCTCAGGAGCCAGTTCGTCCAGACGCGCTGCCTCCGGCCACGGAAGCAGACCGGTCAGCGCTCGTTCCATATCCGGTTTGCCGCCTGCAGCAACAGCAGAGATTTCACCGGCCAGCCACGCTGGGTCATCTGACAGCGCCTCGAAGCTGACATCCGGCCATGGTTCGCCCAGTTCGCGGTGCAGAAGCGCCATGCGCCTGCGAAGAGCTTCGGCCTGTTCCGACAGCGGGAGCACGTCGGCCAGTCCCCGAGCGGAGATTGCTTCCTCAATTGCGCGGCGGGCGGTCTCGGTGTTTGCCTGAACCGGGGTAGATGACAGTTCAATTGCGCCGAAGCGCCGAACTCTGCGTGCACGCACTGACCGACCGTCGAACTGAGCGATGTCGTCTTCACCCAGAAGAGAATCCGCCGCCAACTGGGCCTGCTCAAAGTCAATCGGCACCGCCGCACCGATGACGGAGCGGCTGCCCGCACGGCGGATGTCCGCTATTGCCAACCATTCGTGGCCGCGAAGAGCGCTGTCGCGTGGAAGTTCGCCCGCTGTCCCGCTTGCCAGTTTGTACGTCGATTCGTCGACCGCTCGGGCAATCCGCTCTGGAAAAGCCAGCGCGGTGACAAAAGCCAGACCGGCTTCATCAAGATTCGGTCCGGCCTCCGCCTCGACAAGGCTCGCGAAGCGCTCAACCTCCCGGCGGAAATCCGCATCCTCACGGACCGCGCGATACCCCTGCCACAGAGCACCGCCGGGGGAGCGGACATCCGAAACCAGAGCCGCAGCCGCCTGCGCAGCCGCGGTGCCTCCAATGAAGTCCGCACCGTCAAACAGTGCGCGGGCCAAACGCGGATCAGCTGGAACCGCGGCCAGCCGTCGCCCAAGGTCAGTGGGCTGTCCCGCCTCGAGCGCCCCCAGCCTGTTCAGCACCGCCTCGGCCTGGTCCAGGGCCGGCTCAGGAGGCGGAGTCGGCAGTGCGAGACCCTCACCGCGGGGTGCACCCCAACAGGCGAGGTCGAGGGCAGTCTGCGTGAGATCGGCAGTGGTGATCTCCGCGGGAGCGTGCGCTGGCCGTGCGGCAAAATCCGCCTCGGCCATACAGCGGATCACGGTTCCGGGCCCCTGTCGGGCAGCGCGCCCGGCCCGCTGCACCATAGAGTCCTTCGCCGCGCCGACCGTCACCAGACCTGACATGCCGCGCACAGAATCCAGCCGCACCTGCCGGTCGAGCCCGGCATCGACCACGGTGCGAACACCGGGCACCGTCAGAGAAGACTCGGCGACATTCGTGGCCAGAACAATTCTTTGGCGATCACCGCCACCAGAGGTGATTCGGCGCTGCTCACGCGCCGGGGTGCTGCCCGTCAGGGTGAGAACCTCCGCATCGGTCAGCGAAGCCAAAGCTGATTCCACCCGGGCAATCTCGCGCCTACCGGGAAGGAAAACGAGGATGTCGTGTGCCACCTCGTGAGCGTGGTCAGCAGCGATCCGGGCAACGTGATCGAGAAAATCCCGCTCAACCCCGCGCACACCCAGAGCGGCAGGCCCGGGCGCCCAGCTGTGCTTCAGGTCATACAGCTGGGCTGGGGCGCTTAGAACAGGTGCGGGAGTACTCGGTTCGCCCAGAAGGTCAGCCCACATCTGCGCATCCACCGTGGCGGACATGACCACAAGGCTCAGGTCATCGCGCAGATCTGCCAACTGGCGCAGCATGGCGAAGACAAGATCAGATTCGAGGGCGCGTTCGTGCACCTCGTCCATGACAACAGCGCCGATGCCGGACAGTTCGGGGTCATTCAGCAGGCGGCGCAGAAGAACGCCCGTCGTTGCGAACTCAACCCGATCACCCCGCCGATGCTCACCGCGCACGGCAAGGCCCACGCGCTCGCCCGAGAGGTCCGACAGACGGTCCGCGGCAGCACGCGCCGCCACCCGCCTGGGCTGAGTCACCACCACCCGACCGGGCACCAGATTCGCGACCGCAGGCGGAACAACCGTCGTCTTGCCCGTGCCGGGAGGAGCCTCGATCACCGCGCGCAAAGGTCCAGGCACACAGCAGTCAGCCAAGCGGGGGACAAGAGAAGCCGCCGGAAGTCCGCGCCCAATGGCATCGAGGTCGAAAACACTCACCCCAGTAGACTAAGGGGCATGCGCATTGTCAGATTTGTCCACAACGACGAACCCACCTACGGGGTGCTCGAAGGCCAGGTTCCCGAACCCGCAGACGACGGCACTTTCGACACATCGGGCCTGGAAATCGCGGTCCTGTCAGGAGACCCCTTCTTCAGCCCCGCTGGGTCCACCGGCGAACGCCTGCCGTACGCGGACGTGCGCCTGATCGCCCCCATCATCCCGCGCTCGAAAATCATCGCTGTCGGCCGCAACTACGCCGACCACGCCCGGGAACTCGGCAACGAAGTTCCCGCAAGCCCGCAGTACTTCTTTATTCCCAACACCGCCGTGGTCGGGCCGAATGAACCCGTCCGCCTGCCCGCAGTGTCCGAAGAGGTGTCCTACGAGGCCGAACTGGCCGTCATCATCTCCCGCGTGGCCAAGCAGGTCCGCCGCGAAGACGCACTCAAACACGTGCTCGGCTACACGGTGGCCAACGACGTCACGCTGCGCGACCTGCAGAAAACCGATCTGCAGTGGGCCCGCGCGAAGGGCTTTGACACCTCGACCCCATTGGGACCTTGGATCGAAACCGAGCTCGACACAGAAGACCTCAGAGTGCGCTCGTGGGTCGATGGTCAACTGCGCCAAGACGGCACCACGGCAGACATGGTGTTCGACGTCCCCGCACTCATCGAATCCATTACCGAGACCATTACGCTGCTGCCCGGAGACATCATCCTCACCGGCACACCGGCCGGTGTTGGAAAAGTCGAAGCCGGCCAGCGCATGAACATCGCAGTCGAAGGGCTGGGACTGCTGTCCAACCCAGCCATGGACGCCTGAAACAAGAAAAGGAAAAACGTGAGCGTACGAGTTCGCTTCTGCCCTTCGCCTACCGGAACCCCGCACGTCGGGATGGTGCGCACCGCCCTGTTCAACTGGGCGTATGCCCGCCACACCGGCGGCACATTCGTCTTCCGCATCGAAGACACCGATGCCGCGCGCGACTCCGAAGAGTCCTACCAGCAGATCATCGAAGCGATGAACTGGCTGGGCCTGGACTGGGACGAGGGCATTGACGTCGGCGGCCCACACGGCCCCTACCGCCAGTCCCAGCGCGGTGAGATCTACCAGGACGTCATCCAGAAACTCAAAGACGCAGGCCACCTGTACGAATCGTTCTCCACGCCGGAGGAAACCGAAGCGCGCCACCGCGCAGCCGGGCGCGATCCCAAACTGGGCTACGACGGCTACGACCGCGACCTCACAGAAGAACAGAAGGCCGCCTTCCGCGCAGAGGGACGCGAACCCGTGCTGCGCGTGCGCATGCCGGATGAGGACATCACGTTCACCGACGTGGTGCGCGGAGAAATCACCTTCAAGGCGGGCTCAGTTCCGGACTTTGTGGTTGTGCGCGCCAACGGCCAGCCGCTGTACACACTCGTCAACCCGGTTGACGACGCACTCATGGGGATCACCCACGTGCTGCGCGGAGAAGACCTCCTGTCCTCGACACCTCGCCAGATTGTGCTGTACGAAGCGCTCAAGGACATCGGCATTGCTGAATTCACCCCCGAGTTCGGCCACCTGCCCTATGTAATGGGCGAGGGCAACAAGAAACTGTCGAAGCGCGACCCCGAATCGAACCTGTTCCACCACCGCGACAACGGCTTCATTCCCGAAGGGTTCATCAACTACCTGGCTCTGCTGGGCTGGTCGATTGCTGCCGACCGCGATGTCTTCACGGTCGAAGAAATGCTGCAGGCCTTCGACATCCACGACGTTCTGCCCAACCCGGCCCGCTTTGATGTGAAGAAGGCCACGGCCATCAACGCCGACCACATCCGCATGCTCGACGAAGACGACTTCGGCCGCAGGCTCCTGCCGTTCCTGCAGAATGCCGGGCTGATTGACGCTGAGCCCACCGGACGTCAGCTCGAGGTGCTGCGCCAGGCCGTGCCTCTCGTTCAGACCCGCATGAACCTGCTGAGCGAAGCTCCAGACCTCATGAGCTTCCTGTTTGTTGACGAAGACGAGTTCGAACTCCACGAAGACGGGCTGAAGACCCTGCGCGAAACCGCGCCCGAGGTTCTGCGTGCCTCCATCGAGGTGTTGGAGCCGCTGGAGGACTTCACGGCGGAGACGCTGCAGACGGTTCTTAAGACAAAGCTCGTTGAGGAAATGGAAATCAAACCGCGCTTTGCCTTCGGTCCGCTGCGCACTGCGCTGTCGGGCAGGCGGATCTCCCCACCGCTGTTCGAGTCGATGGAAATCCTCGGCAAGGACGTCACGCTGGGCCGTCTGCGCGGCCTTCTCAACCACCTGGAGGGCTGAATCACTGTGCTGAAATGCGAAGACCTGCGCATTGAGGTTCCCCTCGATCACTTTGGGGACACCCCCGGAACAATCGAGGTCTACGCGCGCATCGTGGGCACTGCCGACAGCGACAGCAAGCCGTATCTGCTCTACCTGCAGGGCGGGCCCGGTGTTGAGGCCTTCCGACCGACAGTGAACAGCCCCTCGTGGCTGCCAGAAGCACTGAAAACCCACCGGGTGGTCATGCTCGATCAGCGCGGCACCGGGCTGTCTTCGCCAATCGGCTGGGTGGACGGCCGGTTTGTCGGCACTGGGGGAGCACAGGATCCCGAAGCGGTCGCTGAACGCATGAGCTTCTACAGGGCCGATGCGATCGTTGAGGACGCAGAAGCCGTCCGCCGGGCTCTCGGGGTGGAGCAGTGGGCGATCCTCGGTCAGTCGTTCGGCGGATTCACCTCGCTGCGATACCTGGCCGAACACCCCGAATCTCTGCTGAGTGCGCGTATCACCGGGGGACTGACCCGTGTTCCACAGCCCGGCGCCGACCCCGATCCGGCGATTGCATACGCCCGTACGTGGCAGATTATGCGCGAGAAATCACAGAAGTTCTTTGCGGAGTATCCCGGTGCGGCTGACGCCATGAAGAGGCTTCACGCCCGTGCTGTCACCGACGGCATAGCCCTGCCGGACGGCACTGTCGCCGCAGAGGCCCACGTCCGTTCGCTCGGACTCCTGCTGGGTGCCAGCGGCGGAGATCAGCAGCTGCGCTTCCTGTTGGAGCACGACATCGATTCGGCAGCCCTGCGGCACGACCTTCAGGCCTCGCTGCCGTTCAGTGCGCGCAATCCGCTGTACGCAGCCTTCCACGAAACCTGCTGGGCAAGCGGCGCTAAGACCGCCTGGGCTGCTCTGCGCGCACGCCCGGCCGAAGTTGCCGATGATCCGCTGTGGCTGTCGGGTGAACACGTGGACCCCGAGCTCTTCCGCACGGGTCCACTGGCCGTGTGGGACGACGTTGCACAGGCGCTCGCTGAACGGGACTGGCCTGTCATGTGGGATGTCGAGAAGCTGCGTGCGGCATCGGTTCCGACCGCGGCCGCGGTCTACACGCACGACGCCTTTGTGCCCCGCGATATGTCTCTGGAGACGGCCGGGATGCTCGCCAACTGTGAAGTGTGGGAGACCGATGCCTATGAGCACAACGGTCTGGCCGCTTCTGGGGGCGAGGTTCTGCGGAGGCTGGGCGGGCTCCTGCAGGGGCTGAACGCGCAAGCCTGAGCTGGGTTTTGCATTCCTGCCCGGCAATGATGTAAAGTTTACTTCTGTTGCCGAGCGGGAATTCCCGCCAGCTCATTGGGGTATGGTGTAATTGGCAGCACGAGTGATTCTGGTTCATTTAGTCTAGGTTCGAGTCCTGGTACCCCAGCCAATCTTCATAGAATTCAACAGTCTTGCCCCCGTCGTCTAGCGGTCCAGGACACCGCCCTCTCAAGGCGGAAACGGCAGTTCGAACCTGCTCGGGGGTGCAAAAGGCGAAAGCCCCAGCCAGTCGGCTGGGGCTTTCTGCTTTCCAGAGCGCGGCTTTGTCACCGGGAGGGCGATTCTGCTGGCTAGGTGGAATATTGAGGCAAAAACGCTCGGTTCGCCTCTGTTTACTGCCGAATCAGCAGTATCGCCCGCCAAGCTCAGGCGCGGTTGAGAGCTTCTGTCAGTGCGCGCGCAGCTTCAACAACAGACTGTGCGTGCAGACGACCGGGCTGGCGCGTCAGACGGTCAACCGGACCGGAAATCGACACTGCGGCAACAACCCGGTTTGACGGCCCCCGGACGGGCGCGGAAACGGAGGCGACACCTCGTTCGCGTTCGGCAATCGACTGCGCCCAGCCGCGCCGGCGAACACCGGAGAGCATGGTGGCAGAAAAGCGCGCCCCGCGCAGACCGGAGTGCAGGCGGTCGGGTTCTTCCCACGCGAGCAACACCTGGGCGGCAGAGCCGGCGCGCATCGACAGGGTCGCTCCAACCGGAACCGAGTCGCGCAGACCGACGGGGCGCTCAACAGCGGCAACACACAGGCGCAGATCGCCCTGACGGCGAAACAGCTGAGCTGATTCGCCCGTGCGGTCGCGCAGCTGGGCGAGGATCGGCCCGGCTGCAGCCAGCAGGCGGTCTTCGCCGGCGGCTGAAGAAAGTTCGGTCAGGCGGGGGCCTAGGATGAACCGACCCTGGAGGTCGCGGCCGACAAAACGGTGGTATTCCAGCGCGACTGCCAGGCGGTGCGCTGTCGGGCGGGCGAGCCCTGTGAGCGCAACAAGTTCTGCCAGCGAGGCGGGCCCGGCTTCGAGTGCGGCTAGAACGGCCGATGCTTTGTCTATAACACCGACGCCGCTTCCGGATTGACTGCTCATGCCACTATTCAAGCGTCTCAGGATTCAAGATGCAAGTCCGATGCTTGGACATTCGCTCGTACAGTGAAAGCCACATCAGGGAAAGCCGATGCGAAAGGACGCGCACTGTGGGCAAGACGCTTGCGGAAAAAGTGTGGGATGACCACACGGTCAAAGCCGGAGAGGGCCAAGACCCCGATCTCATCTACATTGACCTCCACCTTGTCCACGAGGTGACATCGCCGCAGGCCTTTGAAGGCCTTCGCCTGGCCGGACGCCCCGTGCGCCGTCCCGATCTCACAATCGCGACGGAGGACCACAACACCCCAACGCTCGACATCTTCAAGCCGATCGCCGATCCCACCAGCCGCACCCAGATCGAAACCCTGCGGGCAAACGCCGAAGAGTTC
The DNA here is from genome assembly GCF_001810665.1 of Brevibacterium sp. HMSC063G07. Classification (NCBI taxonomy): domain Bacteria; kingdom Bacillati; phylum Actinomycetota; class Actinomycetes; order Micrococcales; family Brevibacteriaceae; genus Brevibacterium; species Brevibacterium sp. HMSC063G07. The sequence continues at coordinate 18,770 of NZ_KV802346.1, read as the reverse complement.
GGCATTCGCCTGCACTCCCTGGGCGATGCCGAACAGGGCATCGTGCACGTGGTCGGACCCCAGCTCGGTCTGACCCAGCCGGGAATGACGGTTGTCTGCGGTGACTCCCACACTTCGACCCACGGAGCATTCGGATCGATTGCCATGGGGATCGGCACCTCGGAAGTCGAGCACGTCCTGGCAACCCAAACGTTGCCCCTCAAACCGTTCAAGACCATGGCGATCACCGTCAACGGCGAACTGCCGGAAGGGTCGACCGCAAAGGACATCATCCTGGCGATCATCGCCAAGATCGGCACCGGCGGGGGGCAGGGATACATCCTCGAATATCGCGGTGAGGCCATCGAAAAGCTGTCGATGGAAGCGCGCATGACCATCTGCAATATGTCTATCGAAGCGGGTGCTCGCGCAGGAATGGTCGCGCCCGACCAGACAACCTTCGACTACATCAAGGGCCGCCCGCACGCCCCACAAGGCAAAGACTGGGATGAAGCCGTCGAATACTGGAAGACCCTGCGCACCGATGACGACGCCGTCTTCGATGCCGAAGTCGTCCTCGAAGCCGAAGACATCGAACCGTTCGTCACGTGGGGCACCAACCCCGGGCAGGGCCTGCCGCTGTCGGCTTCCGTGCCCAACCCCGCCGAAATTGCTGACGAAACCGAGCGCTTCGCCGCCGAAAGCGCAATCGAATACATGGGGCTGACACCCGGCATACCGCTGCGGGACATTCGGGTGGACACGGTCTTCCTGGGCTCGTGCACGAATTCCCGGATTGAAGACCTCCGAGGTGCCGCCGACATCATCCGAGGCCGCACCAAAGACCCTGAGGTTCGGATGCTCGTGGTGCCCGGTTCGGCTCGTGTCCGCCTGCAGGCCGAACAGGAGGGGCTGGACAAGGTGTTCACCGACTTCGGCGCTGAGTGGCGCTTTGCAGGCTGCTCGATGTGCCTGGGCATGAACCCTGATCAGCTGGCAGAAAGCGAACGCTGTGCATCGACCTCGAACCGCAACTTCGAAGGGCGTCAGGGCAAGGGCGGACGCACCCACCTGGTGAGCCCGCTCGTAGCCGCCGCGACCGCGGTGCGCGGAACACTGTCAAGCCCGGCGGATCTGGACTGAGGGAGGAAAGCTGTGAAGAAGATCACCAAGCACACCGGGATCGGCGTACCGCTGCGCCGCTCGAACGTCGACACCGACCAGATCATCCCGGCGGTCTACCTCAAACGGGTGACCAAGACCGGCTTTGACGACGCACTGTTTGCCCACTGGCGCAAAGATCCCGAGTTCATCCTCAATCGCGAACCGTTCTCGGGTGGATCCGTGCTCATCGCTGGGCCGGACTTCGGGACGGGCTCCAGCCGCGAACACGCAGCGTGGGCGCTGAAAGACTACGGGTTCAAAGCCGTGCTCTCCAGCCGCTTTGCCGACATCTTCAGGTCCAATGCGGGCAAAAACGGCCTCGTCGCAGCACAGCTTGAACAGTCCGACATCGAACTGCTGTGGAAGGTCATCGACAACAACCCGAACGCGGAAGTCACGGTAGACCTCGAAACGAAGACCGTGTCGGCTGAGACCGTCACGGTGCCGTTCCAGATTGACGACTTCACCCGCTGGCGGCTGATGGAAGGCCTCGACGACATCAGCCTGACCCTGCGCGATGCCGACGCAATCGACGCTTTTGAAGCACAGCGGCCAAGCTACAAGCCGCTGACGCTGCCGGCCCGCACGGAAGACTGACCCGGGCGCAGCTGCGCTTCAGACGACGGGCAGGCCAGACAGGGCAGGGCAGAGAGCACCAAACGCGCAAGGCCCAGGACCGACACCCACTGAAGGTCCTGGGCCTCAGCCGTACCGGATAGCATAGAGTCCGGCTGATACGCAGAAGTACAGGAGGAACATGCTCGAGGTCAACGGCGGCAATCCGCTCACAGGCACCGTTCGCGTCAGAGGCGCAAAGAACCTGGTGCCCAAGGCGATGGTGGCCAGTCTTCTGGCGGACACGCCATCGGCGCTGCGCGGGGTGCCGCGAATCAGCGACGTCGACATTGTCACCGGACTTCTCGAACTCCACGGGGTCAGCGTCACCCAGCATCCCGACGGTGACCGCCCCGACGGAGAGCTGCGCATGGACCCCTCGCGCGTCGAACAGGGATCAGTCGCAGACATCGACGCCCACGCGGGCTCGTCGCGCATCCCGATTCTCTTCTGCGGTCCGCTGCTGCACCGGTTGGGACGCGCCTTCATTCCCGACCTCGGCGGCTGCCGAATCGGAGACCGGCCCATTGACTTCCACCTCGACGTTCTGCGCTCTTTCGGTGCGCAGATCGAAAAGACCGCAGGCGGCATCAGCCTCACCGCACCCACTCGACTTGCCGGAACCAAAGTCGAACTGCCCTATCCGTCGGTGGGCGCAACAGAACAGGTGCTGCTCACCGCGGTGCGCGCCCAGGGCCTGACCGAGCTCAAAAACGCCGCTGTCGAACCCGAAATCCTCGACCTGGTGGCCATTCTGCAGAAAATGGGCGCCATCATCTCGGTCGACACAGACCGGGTCATTCGGATCGAGGGAGTCGACTCACTCAGCGGCTACACCCACCGGGCGCTGCCGGACAGGATCGAAGCGGCATCGTGGGCTTCTGCGGCTCTGGCAACCGGCGGCGACATCTTCGTCGAAGGCGCAGACCAGCCCAGCATGCTGACCTTCCTCAACACCTTCCGCAAAGCCGGCGGGCAGTTCACAGTGAAGGAAAACGGCATCCGGTTCACCCACCCCGGCGGGCGCCTGCAGTCGCTGGCACTGGAAACAGCGGTCCACCCGGGCTTCATGACCGACTGGCAGCAGCCCTTCGTCGTAGCACTCACACAGGCCACCGGTCTGTCGATCCTGCACGAAACCGTGTACGAAAACCGGCTGGGATTCACGGGTGCGCTTGTCAAAATGGGCGCGCAGATCCAGCTGTACCGTGAATGCCTCGGCGGCACACCCTGCCGCTTCGGACAGCGCAACTTCCGCCACTCCGCTGTGATCTACGGGCCCACACCGCTTAAGAGCGCAAACATCGACGTGCCCGATCTGCGCGGAGGGTTCTCCCACATCATTGCCGCGCTTGCCGCCGAGGGCCGGTCAGAAGTGTCCGGAATCGAGATCATCAATCGCGGCTACGAAGACTTCATCGCCAAGCTCGGCGGCCTGGGGGCCCAGGTGAGCCTGTCGTGAGCAAAGACCAAAGCAGCGGGGGTGAACCGAGGGGAAGCCTCGGCTTCGAAGTCTCCTACGACCCGAAGTCGACCCAGCGCCAGCACCGGCGGGCGTCACTTCTCGCTCCTGTGGTGCGCGGAGCTCTCCGCCCCCTGGGAAAGATCGCCGTCCGCGGTGCCGAAAACATCCCGCAGGACGGTCCGCTCATTATCGCCTCCTACCACCAGTCGAACCTTGACCCGCTGGTCGTGGGCGTGGCCATATACAACCAGGGCAGGCTGCCGCGTTTTATGGCCAAACACACCCTGTTCACGTTCCCCGTGGGACTGCTGACCCGCACTCTGGGCCAGATCCCGGTGGTCCGCGGGTCCCGCGAGGCAGGGGACTCCCTGGCGTATGCAAAAGCTGCTCTCGCCGCTGGCCAAACAGTCACCATCTATCCCGAGGGCACCCACACAAAGGACCCCGACATGTGGCCCGGACCGTCGAAGTCCGGCACCGCGAGGCTGGCCCTGCAGACGGGCACGCCGATCATCACCGCTGCCCACTGGGGTGTGCAGGATGCGCTGCCGGGCAAATCTCTGCGCCCGAAGCTTGGACCAGGCCGCGTGATGACCGTAGACTTCTCCGAGCCGATCGTCACCGAAAGCGTCCCTGACACTCAGGACAACGTCGTGTCGCTGACCGAGCACATCACCGCTCGCATCGCCTCTCAGCTGGCCGATCTGCGCGGAGAGGCAGTGCCCGATCGGTTCCGCACTGCACTTGAATGGAGGAAAGCGTGACAACAGCCGTCATGGGCGCCGGATCGTGGGGAACAACCTATGCCGGTGTGATTGCCGACGCGGGGTTCCCCGTGACTGTCTGGGCGCGTTCGGAAGAGGCTGCCCGCGAACTGCGGGAAGAGCACACGAACTCCAAGTACCTGCCGGGCATTCGCTTCAACGATCGGGTCAGTGCCACCAGCGACCCCGTGGAAGCACTGCGCGATGCCGAAGTCGTTGTGCTCGCCGTTCCCGCGCAGTCGCTGCGGGAGAACCTTCAGCAGTGGAAAGACCACATTCGGCCCAGCGCGATCATCGTCAGCCTCATGAAGGGCATCGAACTGGACACCGGCCTGCGCATGAGCCAGGTCATCGCAGAAGTCACCGGCTTTGACGACAAGCAGATCGCCGTGGTGTCTGGACCCAACCTGGCCCGTGAAATCGCCGAACATCAGCCGACCGCGACGGTTGTTGCGTGCTCCTGCCCTGAAAACGCGGAGGAAATCGCCCGGCGCAGCGCAAACTCCTACTTCCGCCCGTATACGAACTCCGATGTTGTCGGAGTCGAATTCGGCGGCGCCGTGAAGAACATCATCGCGCTGGCAGTCGGCGTTGCCGACGGTCAGGGGCTCGGCGACAATTCGAAGGCGTCGATCATCACCCGCGGCCTGGCGGAAATCACCCGTCTGGGTCTGGTGATGGGAGCACAGGCGCACACTCTGGCCGGTCTTGCCGGAATGGGCGACCTCGTTGCCACGTGTGCCTCACCCCTGTCGCGCAACCGCTCTTTCGGCCGTCTGATGGGCGAAGGCCTCAGTGTCGAAGAAGCCGCAGAAAAGACCAAGCAGACCGCCGAAGGCGTCAAATCAGCCCCCGCGGTGCTGGGACTCGGCGCAGCACACAACGTCGACCTGCCCATCACACAGGCTGTGTCCGCAGTCATCGACGGGCGCCTGCACGTTGACGATGTCGCAGGCCTGCTCCTTGCCCGCAAGCGCAAAGACGAATCACAGAGCATCTGAAGGCCGGGCGGATAGGCTGGCCGCGCAAGCCCAACAGAGGAGGAACAATGCCGAACTCACCTTTTGCCAGGCTCAACGACGTACCGCGTTTCGAACTGACCAGCACCGATGTAGCCGAAGGGCAGCGCCTTCCGCAGGCTCAGGCCTCTGGGCTCATGGGCGTTGACGGCGGCGAAGACGTATCTCCACAGCTTTCGTGGAGCGGCTTCCCCGAAGAGACCAAGGCCTTTGCCGTCACCTGCTACGACCCGGATGCACCCACCGGATCCGGCTTTTGGCACTGGACTGTCGCCGATATTCCCGGAACCGTCACCTCGCTTCCGGCCGATGCCGGAAATCCCGAGGCGGGGCTTATGCCAGCAGGCTCAGTCACGGTCCGCAACGACGCCGGTGACCGCCGCTTTGTCGGGGCCGCACCGCCGGAAGGCCACGGTCCTCACCGGTATTTCTTCATCGTCCACGCTCTGTCGGAGCCGCTGGGCGTTGACGAAAACGCGACACCGGCCTTCGTCGGCTTCAACATCTTCTTCAAGTCGATCGGGCGCGCCTGGATCGAAACGCACTACGAACTCTGAGAGCCCCTATGAGCACCCCGCGCACCACCGTCGCCGTTCTCTTCGGCGGTCGTTCCAGTGAACACTCGGTCAGCTGCGTCAGCGCAGCCGGCGTCATCGGCGCCCTTGACCCGGACAGGTACCGTCCCGTGCCCATCGGCATCACCAAGAACGGCACCTGGGTCACGGTCGAAGACCCGACCGCCTTCAGCTTTGCCGACGGCGCAATGCCAGAAGTCGAAGAGAACGGTTCGGCTGTCTTCGTGTCGCCGTCCACGCAGGGTGCTTCGCTGCTTGAGCGCACCGCCGACGGCGCTGTTCGAGATCTTGGTGAGATCGATGTCTTCTTCCCCGTGCTGCACGGTCAGTTCGGCGAAGACGGCACGCTGCAGGGACTGCTGGAGCTCAAAGGCGTTCCCTTTGTCGGACCCGGTGTGCTCACCTCGGCCGCGGGCATGGACAAGCACTTCATGAAGACCGTGCTGCGTTCGGCTGGGATTCCCACGGCTGAGTGGCAGACCGTGACCGCGAAACAGTGGGCAGATGACCCCGCCGGGGTGCGGGCGCGGATAGCTGAGCTGGGGCTGCCGGTCTTCGTCAAACCGGCTCGGGCCGGATCCTCTGTCGGGATCAGCAAAGTCGGGTCCGCCGAAGACCTCGACGCGGCTATGGAAGAGGGCCTCGAACACGATCACAAGGTCATTGTCGAACCCGGCATTGACGGCCGTGAAATCGAGTGCGCGGTTCTGGGCTCCCACTGGGACGACGAACTCACCGCGTCCGTGCCGGGTGAGATCGTCATCTCCGGGGACCACGAATTCTACGACTTCGAGGCCAAGTACCTTTCCGCGGACGATGTCCGCCTGGAGGCTCCCGCAGACATTCCTGATGACGCCGCTCGTACGGTGCAGGACATCGCAGAAGCCACGTTCCGCGCTTTTGAGTGCTCCGGACTGACCAGGGTCGACACATTTGTGCAAGCCGACGGGACCGTGCTTGTCAATGAGATCAACACGTCGCCGGGCTTCACCCCGACATCGGGATATCCGCACATGATGGGCAAGTCCGGAGTGAGCTACTCCGAACTCATTTCACGGCTTATCGAGATCGCGCTCGTCGACGTCGACCGGCGGTGAAAGCTGGGCCGGGGGAGTGGGCCGCGCCCGCCAAACTGAATTCTGCTGATTAGACAACACAACGAGGCGATCCGTGCGATTTCGCCTCAATGTTTCCCCTGACCAGCAGATTTGGGCGCGGTGGGCTGGGCAAAGAGCCTCAGCCTTCGGCTTTGCCGCCTACGTCCTCGGCTCCAACACATTCGCGCTGCGCTTCGATCTGCTTGACGGCAGCTGACAGAGCCGACAAAGCCTCAGCGCCGGCAGCCTGCGTGGTGTCGAGCGTGATCTCAACGGAGGGGCTGCGGCCGTAGGATTCAAAAGTCCACGTGTCTCCTTCGCCTTCGCGGGAGACCCAATCGACGTCGTCAGTGCGCACACAGTGGTCGGTCGACGGGGCGGGCATTTCCCCGCCGCAGCGCAGAACAACGGCGCTTGGGTCACCCCACGCGGCTGTGGCCTGGGAAGACGCGCGGCGCTTCTCGTGTTCGCCGATGACCTCCGGCAGCCGCAGCATGACGTCGGCACAGGCCGGGTCAGTTGCGTGCGGCTGCGGTTCGACGACGACAACCGGCGCACACGCCGACAGCCCGACAACCGTCGAAAGGCCGATGGCTGCGGCGGAGAGCTTCCTCAAAACCATGTCATTAAGGGTATCGCCCGCCGTTTCGCACTAGGCTGAGGCCCATGTCCAGCAAGCCGAACCATCCGGGGTCCGCCGAACCCGAGACCAGCGACGGCACAGCCAACGTCGCGAGCTCTGGCTCCGCGTCCCAATGCAGTCCCGACCCTGCAGATCTGAACCTGAGCGATGTCGGCGAAGACGGGGTTCTCGACCAGATCTTCTCGGTTCTGGGGCAGGCGTCGGAACCTGCCTCCGGGCTGATCGTCGGCCCCGGCGACGACGCCGCCGTGTCCCGGGCGCAAGGAAATCTGGTGTCCAGCGTCGACATCCTCACCGAGGGTGCTGACTTCCTGCCCGAATGGTTCGACCCCTACAGACTGGGCGTGAAAGCCGCCGCACAGAACCTCGCCGACATCTGCTCCATGGGTGCGCAGCCGCACGGTCTGCTGCTGGCTCTGGCAGCCCCAGATGACACCCCCGTCAGCACGGTCCGCCTGTTGGCGCAGGGGTTGGCTGACGAAGCCGCACGAGGCGGAGCTTCTGTAATCGGGGGAGACCTGTCGTCTTCGGCTTGTCTCACCTCGACTGTGACGGCACTGGGTTTTCTCGACCGGGGCCTGACCCCGGTCACACGGATTGCGGCCGAGCCCGGCCACGATGTGTTCCTTGCCGGAACCGTCGGCTGGGCGGCTGCGGGACTCGCTCTGCTCTTTGCCGGAGTGCGGCTGGGAGATGACCCCCGGCTCGACCCGTTTATCGAGGTGCAGTTGGCGCCTCGCCCTGATTATGCGGCGGTGCGGGACCTGGCGAGGTGGGCGGCAGCCGGGATCGACGCCTCGGATGGTTTGGTCGGCGACTTGGGCCGCGTTGCCCGAGCCTCCGGTGTGCGCATCCGCTTGGATGAAGCCGCTGTTGAGCGACTTGCTGAGCCGCTGCTGCCGGCAGCACAGCACCTGGGCACCCCGGAAGTCGCCCGCGAATGGGTGCTCGGCGGTGGGGAAGACCATGGTTTCCTCGCCTGCGGCCCAGCCGACTCCGCTCCGGTAGGGTGGACGCGAATCGGCGCGTGCGAAGAAGGCCAGCCGGATGTCCTCGTGGGCACCCGCTCGGCAGCTGACAGCGCCTATCGACACTTCTGACACGGCTTGGCGGAAACGGACATGGCAAACGACAACAGCATGCGCTTGGGCGGACTGCTGGCTGCCCGCTGGGCGCGGCAGGCAGTGGATCGGATGCGCCGCCAGCGCAACAGCATTGACTCCATCAACGTGTTCCCGGTGGCTGACGGTGACACGGGTTCGAACATGTACGCGACCGTGAAATCCGCTTACAGTGCAGTTGAAGCCCTCGACGGGTCGGCGACTCTTCCCCAAGTGGTCGAGGCGATGGCCGCCGGTGCGCTGCGCGGTGCCCGGGGCAATTCGGGTCTCATCCTGGCTGTGGCCCTGCGGGGAGTGGCCGACGAGCTCGGTCAGGCGCAGCTTGCCGACGGCAGTCTCACGCCCGATCGCTTTGCCTCGGCAATTGAACTGGCCGCACAGCGGGCACAGGATGCGATTGCCGAACCGACCCACGGCACAATGCTGACGGTGCTGCACGCAATGGCTGAAACCGCCCGCGCACAGGCTGATAGGGGTGCGGGACTGGTTGAGCAGATTGAGGCGGTGCGGGCCTGCTCGATTGCCGCGCTGCGGGACACAACGGGGCAGCTGGACGTGCTCGGTCAGGCGCAGGTCGTCGACGCCGGCGCCACCGGAATTGTTGAGATCTTCGACCTGCTGTACCTCACCGTCACCGGGGGAGCGGTCGGCGAAGCCGCCAGTCCCACCGCGAATCTGACGGCAGTCCCGCCGAAAGTCACCAGCGGAGAGCTGGGGTGCAGGCCGCACGAGGACGGTGCTGCCAGTGCCCGAGGGGCCGGTGCCGCGGGGCAGGCTGCCGCTGGGGCCGACACTTTGGAACTCGTGTTCACACTCAGCGACAGCAAGGATCGAACACGCCCTCTCAAACGCATTCTCGCGAAGGCTGATGCCCGCTCGGTTGTCATTTCGTGGCCCATGGTGCACGTGCACGTGAAGAATGAAGACCACGCGCTGCGCGTTCTGCGCGAGGTTGAACAGTACGGGCTGGCGCAGCTGCGGGCCGAAGATCTGGTGAACGGAGCAGACCACGGGCCGCTGCGCGCAGCGGCTGCGGTTTCCACAGCGCCGCTCATGCTGCGGGCCGCGCTGACAGGGGCGGTCGCCGTCCTGCTGGACCGCGGCCGACAGGCGCACACCCTGCTTGACGTTGTCTCTGACGGCAACACGACGGTGCTCGTTGCCGACAGCCCCGAAGGGCAAGCCGCCATCAACGCCGCAGCCGCTGACGGGGTTCACGCGATCACCACCGGCAGTCCCATTTCGATGGTCAGCGCACTGGCGGTATTCGACCCGAACGCAGACGCCGCCGAAGTCGCAGACGACATGGCCGATGCGGCTGGAATCGACATCCGCAGGCTGTGCTTTGCCGGACAGTCCGCAGCCGGCCCGCTGGTGTATTCGAAAACCGATGTGCTGGTCCTGTCCGAGGGCCGCATCCTCTTCATTGAACACACTCCGGAAGCTGCCATCGTCGAGGCCATTGCGCGTCTGGCCCCAGAAGGTGACCCCGAACTCATCACCATCAGCTACGGCCAGCAGGCAGCTCCGCACATGCGGGGGGCGATAGAAGCCGCCGTCCGCAGCACCTACCCGCAGGCGGAAGCCGAAATCTTCGATTCTGACCTCAGCGGGGTCTGCGCTGATGTGGGTGTGGAATGACAACACTGACAGACTTCGTCAGCAGCCGTGATGAAAAAGCGCTCGCCAAGCTGGGCGTCAGCACGGTCGGCGAACTGCTGCGGTACTTCCCGCGCACCTACATCCACCCCGGCACCGTCACCGAAATCAGTCGACTGGAGGCTGGGCAGACAGCAATCGTCTACGCCACCATCCAATCGGTGAACACCAGGCCCATGCGCAACCGGCGCGGCACCATCACCGAAGTGACACTGGCAGACGAACACGCCAAGATCACTGCGACCTTCTTCAACCAGAAATACCTCGCAGAACAGCTCAAGACCGGCACCCGCATGGTCCTGACCGGCGACATCAAGGTCTACCGAAACTCCCTGCAGATTCAGAATCCCCGCTGGCTGGGACACGAGGACTACATCGACCGCGGCGACATCGAAAATCCCATCCCCATCTACCGGTCAAGCAAACAGTTCGCATCCGATCGGCTGGCCAAAACCATCCGCACCGTCCTCGATGCCCTCGGCCCAGAAGACTTCGCAGACCCCATCCCCGCAGAAGTGCTCGTCGACCACGGCCTGCCCGGTCTTCGCCAGGCCCTCACCATGATTCACCGCCCCGGCAGCGAGTCCGATGTGAAAGAAGCCATGGCGCGCTTCCGCTTCGAAGAGGCCTTTGCCCTGCAGGCGGAACTCTACGGTCGGCGGCAGCGGGCTAAGGCCGAACAGTCCGTTCGCCTGCCCGGCAAGGTCGACGGGCTGCTGGCCGCTTTCGATGAGTCCCTGCCGTGGTCGCTGACCAAATCGCAGCGGCGGGCGGGCACGGAGATCTCGCGCGATCTCGATTCGGATTCGCCCATGAACCGGCTTCTGCACGGTGACGTCGGTTCGGGTAAGACTCTCGTGGCAATGCGGGCAATGCTGCAGGCGGTTGACTCCGGTCGGCAGGCGGCGATTATGGCTCCCACGGAAGTTCTCGCGGCACAGCACTTTGAGAGCTTCTCCCGCATGCTCGGTCAGCTGCGCACCGATGACACCCTTTTCTCGCGTGCCGAAGGGGTGCGGATTGCGCTGCTGACAGGTTCGACACCGCAGGCTCAGCGGCGCACCACCCTGCTGGATTTGGCCAGCGGGCAGATCGACATCATCGTCGGCACCCACGCGCTGCTGTCGGAAACGACGATCTTTGCGGCCCTCGGCCTGGTCGTGATCGACGAACAGCACCGCTTCGGCGTCAACCAGCGCGAAGCCCTGCGCACAAAAGCCGGGGGAGTCATCCCGCACGCTCTCGTCATGACCGCAACTCCGATCCCGCGGACGGTAGCCATGACGGTCTTCGGTGACCTCGACGTGTCCACTCTGACGGACATGCCGGGCGGGCCGAAAAAGATCGCCACCCACGTTGTCGCTCTCGGCACCCACCCGCACTGGATGGATCGCGTGTGGGAGGTCGTGGCCGAACACGTCGAGGCGGGGCTGCAGGCCTACGTCGTCGTCAGTCGGATTGAGGACGATCCAGAGCTGTTCGGCATCGACTCTGCGCTCGCCGCAATCAACTCTGTTCCCCGGCTGGCCGGCCGCCGGGTTGAGGCACTGCACGGACAGATGTCGCAGGAAGACAAAGACGCCGTCATGGCGGAATTCACGGCAGGCGACATCGACGTTCTCGTCTCCACGACCGTCATCGAGGTCGGGGTGGACGTCCACCGAGCGCGCGCCATGGTCATCCTCGATGCCGACTGCTTCGGCCTGGCCACACTCCACCAGCTGCGAGGGCGGATCGGCCGTGACGGCCAGCAGGCGATCTGCTTCCTCGTGACCTCGCGCACCACGGAGGACGAGGCGGTGGGACGGCTGACCACGGTCGCCAGCACCTTGGACGGCTTCCGGATTGCCGAACACGATGTCGACAACCGCCGCGAAGGCGATGTTCTGGGCCGCGGCCAGTGGGGTTCGCGCAGTTCGCTGCGCTATCTGCGGGTGCTGCGCGACGAGGGTATTGTCGCTGCGGCTCGCACCGCCGCGCACGCCTATATGGATGCTCACCCGGACGGAACACCCGAACTGCGGGCCTATGTTGATGACCTCGCGGGCGATGACCTCATGGAGGTTTCATGACCCGCATCATCGCCGGCCGCCTGGGCGGACGCAGGATCGAAACCCCGTCCGGCTCTGACACTCGCCCCACCTCGGACCGGGTGCGCGAATCACTTTTCGCCCGCCTGGACTCTCTGGGAATGCTCGCCGACTCAAACGTCCTTGACCTGTTCGCCGGTTCCGGAGCCCTGGGCCTCGAAGCGATCTCCCGAGGTGCCACCCGGGCAGTGTTTGTTGAGCGCGCCGACAAGGCGGCTCAGGTCGTGAAGAAGAACATCCGCGCCCTCGATCTCGACGACAGCTGTTCCGTGCAGGTGCGCGCGGCCCAACCGGCCATCGAAGCCCTTGCGGGTTCCGACGAGCGCTTTGATCTTATCTTCGCCGACCCGCCCTACCCGCTGGGGGAACCAGAACTCGCCCAGCTGCTCGAAACAGCCGCGGGACTTCTGAAAGATGACGCCTCGCTTCTTGTCATAGAGCGAAGCTCACGCTCGCCCCAGCCGCAGCTGCCGCATAGTCTTAGCGTGTACGCGAAGTCTCTTCACGGCGAAACCGCGCTGTGGCTTGTTGAGAGGAGCGGAGAATGAAGGTCGTCTGCCCGGGCTCCTACGACCCGATCACCCTGGGACACATAGATGTGGCGCTGCGTGCGGCAAAGCTTTTTGACGAGGTTGTGCTCGCCGTTGTGCACAATCCGAATAAGACCGGCACCTTTCCCGTTGCCGAGCGGGTCCGGCTGATCCGCGAATCTCTCGCCGAAGCCGGCGGGCCTGACAATCTCACAATTGACGATGTGCCCGGTGGTCTGCTGGTGGACTACTGCCGGGAGGTGGGTGCGGTTGGTGTGGTCAAGGGCATCCGAGGCGGCACCGACTATGCCTATGAGCTCCCGATGGCGCGGATGAACAGCGAGATCGGGGATATCGAGACCATTTTTCTGCCCGGCTCGCCGCGTTTGGAGCACGTGTCGTCGTCGCTCATTCGGGAAGTGCACGCACTCGGCGGAGATGTTTCATCTATGGTGCCCAGCCCTGTTCTCACAGCACTTGACGCGGTGAAGAACCAGTAGACCGTGCGCCCAGGCTGGTTTTTCGGGCTCGTTCTCCACACGGTCCTTCTGCACGGCACGTTCAATGCCGCGAAGGTCATGGTGTCGTATAAGACCCTGGCTGAGGGCGGGGATGCTTTTGCCGTCGGTCTGATGGTCACGGCCTATTCGTTCGTTCCGCTGTTTGCAGCACTTGCGGTCGGCAGGCTTGTGGACCGCGGCCTGTACGTGCCTGTCCTTTGGGTGGGTACGGCTGCCTGTACTGCAGCTTTGGCTGGTGCCGCACTGTGTTCGGGGATACCGGCTCTCCTGCTGTTTTCGATGCTTCTGGGGTTGGGACAGCTGCTCATGACGGTGTCGTCGCAGGCGTTCATTCCGGCTTCCTTTGGTCCGGGAGAGCTCAATTCTCGTTTCGGCACTCTCACGCTGGGTGTGTCGATTGGGCAGACGCTCGGCATGCCGCTTGCGGGGGCTGTCGCTGCCTGGGCGAGCAGCGGTGACGGCCCGAATGCCGAGGCGGGGCTGTGGGCGATGTGCGCGCTCGCGGTTCTTGCGTTCCCCTGTGTGCTTGTTGTCATGCGCCGTCCCGCCGCCAAGCGGGTTGCCAAGGCCCAGGCGAAAGCTGCCGCGGTTCCGCCGCTGACGCTTCTGGGCACTCCGGGCATGAAGTCCGCGATTTTCGCCTCCATGGCCACCCTGGCCGCCATTGATCTGATGAGCGCCTATCTGCCGGTCATCGGAGAGGCACACGGCCTGTCTGTTGTCGTGGTCACCACTCTCATCACGGTGCGCACGATAGCCACGATTGTGTCGCGTGCTGTTATGGGTTCTCTGACGGCTCGGTTCGATTCGATGCTGCTGCTGTGGTTGTCGTCGTTGGCTGCCGGGATCACGGTTCTTGCCATACCCCTGTGGGTGTGGGTGCCGTTTTTGGTGTTCATTATGGTGGTGTCGGGTTTCGCCTTCGGGCTGACTCAGCCGCTGACGATGACGTGGGTGTCGATGCTCGCGGCATCTGGCAACCGGGCGGCTGTTATGGCGATTCGCCTGGCGGGCAATCGGCTGTCACAGGTGGTCATGCCGGTTGCGGCATCTGCTGCGGCGTCCGTCGCCGGGGTCGGCTCGATTTTCTTCCTGTCCGGTTCGGTGCTGGTGCTGGCGGCAGGACTCACAATGCGGGCACCGCGCCCGCAATCAGCCCAGGCGTCTGACCGTTAAGCTCAGCTGCCTGCCAGGTCCAGAAGGTCGCCCACGATCGAGATGGCAGTGAGTGCACTCGTCGACGGGTTGTGCGGTGAGGGCGCACTGGAGATGCGGAAGGTGAAGTCACCCGCGGGTCCTGCCGCTTCGATGTCGTGGAAGGTGGGATCATCCGATCCATTCCCGATCAGCTCAACGCGCACCCTGGCCAGCGAGGCCCGCAGGGACTCGGGCGAAATACGGCCGTCGGAGAGATCTCTTTCGGCGGTTGCCCATGCCAGCGCCGTTGCCACGTTGAGGTTCGAGGGGAACTTCTCAATCGCCTCTGCCGGGTCGCCGTCAAACACGCGCGCAGTCTGCCCCGCCGGCAGCTGCTCCAGCCGAGTGCGCTCATCTTCGCTCATCCAGTCCTGTATGAGGGTCGGCGCTTTTTTCGTGGTGGTGATGGACACACGGTCAAAACCGAGCAGAGCAGCCGAGCGCAGCACGTCGAAACCGCCGATCGCGCCGTTGGTGACCACCAGGTCAGGCATGTCCAGCAGCGCCTGGGCAGTCGGCTGGTGGGCGAGGGCCCCAACACTGGTCAGTACGAAGGGCTTGCCGATTGCGGCTATCCGCTGGGCGTAGGCGCGCACCGCGGCACCACCAGCGCACTCAACGATGACATCGGCTCGTTCAGCAGCCTCTTCCAGGCGCTCCTGGCTGAAGATCGGGATATCGGCCTTACGGTCGGTGTCACGGTGGACGACGGCTCCGCACAGCTCAACGGGGCGGTTCTCAAGCAGACTCCGAATGTCGTTGGCGATGGTGCCCATGCCTATGAGCAGCGCTTTCACTGTGTCCGCCCCGCAGAGTCGTGCCCGGCTGCCTCAGCGTCGTCTTCGTCGGCATTCGCCTCGCCCTTTCTGTGGAGCACGGGGTAGAGAGCCCAAAAGGCGACCGTGCCGGCTGTTGCACCCAAAACTGCCGAAAAGAACGTGTTGACCAGCCAGCCCAGGGCGGCCCCGAATGCTCCGGTCGCAGAGGCGACAGCTGTTTCACAGGCGTGGACGAACTCATAGAGGGGACTGAAGCCCAGATCGTGCATGCCGACCAGCAGAATGTGTCCGCCGACCCACAGCATGGCGATGACGCCGACAATCGACAGGGTCTTCATGACAATCGGCATGGCCTTCACAATGCCGAGTCCCAGCTTTTCGGTTGTCGGCTTCTGCGCCAGGTGCAGGCCGATGTCGTCCATCTTCACAATGACGGCGACGACACCGTAGACCAAAGCGGTGATGAACAGCGCGACTGCAACGAGTGAGATAAGCCGGGTCCAAAAGCCCATGTGGTCAACCGTGGACAGCGCGATGACCATGATTTCGGCCGACAGGATGAAGTCGGTGCGCACAGCGCCGCGGACAATCTGCTTTTCCTGTTCGGGACCGCGTTCGACAGCAGGGGCTTCCTTCGCCTGCGAACGGCCCAGCGCGAGCTCCCACAGCTTCTCGGCACCCTCATAGCTCAGATAGAGTCCGCCGATCATGAGCAGAGGGGTGAGCACCCAGGGGACAAACTGGCTGAGCAGCATAATCGCAGGCAGGATGAACACGAGTTTGTTGATAATCGACCCGCGGGCGATCTTCCACACCACGGGAAGTTCGCGGGCCGGTGAAAAGCCGTCGACATAGCGCGGAGTCACAGCGGCGTCGTCGACGACAACGCCGGCGGCCTTGGCCGAAGCGCGCCCGGCGGCCGCGCCGATGTCGTCGATGGACGCGGCGGCTGCGCGCGAGAGTGCGACAACATCGTCAAGAAGGGCGGCAAGACCACCGGCCATGGGAGGGTCCTCACTGTTGAAATGCGGGTCAGAACGATTCTACGGGCAGAAGCCGGCAGCCATTCCGATGCCGCGGCGACAGAGCACAGAACAGTGTGCAAAGGCTCTTGTGCGCAGTGTGCAGGTGATTTGCCCGGCCGTGGCGGACTGGACTATGATAGAGCGCTGTGTGTCATCAGGGGCGCACTGATTTCGACGGTGATCGACACTTGGGAAACGCGAAAGGGGAAGAGCCGTGGAACGCAAAGATCTGCAGCTCGACCTGCGGAAGCTCGGCATTGCCGACAAGCCCGGCGCGTGGACGGACGTCGAAGAGACCGTGGCCGCCCCTGAGGATCTGCGGAACGAAATGATCGGCGTCCCGGAAGGGGATCCGCTCAGGGTCAGTCTGCGGCTGGAAAGCGTTGTCGACGGCATCTACGCCTCGGGAACCTTCGAAGCCCTGGCCAAAGGTCAGGACGCGCGGACGCTTGAGGATCTCGAACTGCCGCTGTCGGTCGACGTCCAGGAGCTTTTCGTCTACGAACTTGGAGAAGATGAAGACTCCTACGCCGTTGAACGCGATAAGATCAACCTCGAACCGCTCATCCGCGATGCAGTCGTGATGGCGCTTCCGCTCAACCCGGTGAACTCCGACGGCGACGGTGAATTTTCGTACACCGTCGGCGAATTCCCCGAAGACGAAGAAGCGGGATCGGTCAACGATCGCCTCGCGGCACTGAAACATCAGTTAGAGAAGAAAGAGAGCTAGACGTGGCTGTTCCGAAGCGTAAGATGTCGCGCAGCAACACCCGCCACCGTCGTTCGCAGTGGAAGGCTCAGGTTCCCGGCCTGGTCAAGACTGTGGAGAACGGTCGCGTTGTGTACTCGCGCCCCCACCACGCAAAGCTGGTGGAAGACTCCAACGGCAACCCTCTGTTCCTTGAATACAAGGGACGTAAGGTCGCTGACGCCTGACACTATGACTCAAGCGCAGAATCTGCGTGAACTCAACGAGCGTCTCGGGATCGACATTGATCTCGAGACGCTTCGTCTTTCACTCACACACCGTTCCTACGCCTTCGAAAACGGCGGCATCCCCACCAATGAGCGCCTGGAGTTCCTGGGCGACTCCGTGCTGCAGCTGGTGGCCACCGAATGGCTCTTCCACAACAATCCGGCGATGGCCGAAGGGCGTTTGGCGAAAATGCGCTCCGCTGTCGTCAACACCCGCGCCCTGGCAGCCGTGGCCCGCCAGTACCGGATAGGCGACTATCTGCTGCTGGGCAAAGGGGAAGAGCTCACCGGTGGACGCAACAAAGACTCGATCCTCGCTGACACGGTCGAAGCGATCATCGGCGCCTGCTACATCAGCCAGGGCCGGCAGACGGCGGAAGACCTCGTGCACAGGTTTGTCGACCCCATGCTCGACGACGCCGTCAACCTCGGCGCCGGCATGGACTACAAAACCACCCTGCAGGAAGCTGCCGCAGACTTGAACCTTGGGGTTGTTGCCTACGACATCACCTCTGAGGGCCCCGACCACGCGCGTGTCTTCACAGCGCACGCCCGCCTGGGCACAGCCACGTGGGGCAGCGGTGAGGGCACGTCGAAGAAGAATGCCGAACTCGCTGCAGCAGAAGCCGCTGTCAAGGCGATTCGGGCCAAACACCCCGACTGGTCCCGCGCCTGATGCCGGAGCTGCCCGAGGTCGAGCACGTCCGTGCCGGGCTTGAACCGTGGGCGGTCGGTTCGCGGATAGAAGCGGTGCGGGTGCTCGACCCGCGGATTCTGGGCACAACATCGCAGCGCACTGTCGAGCCCGCCGCCGTTGACAGGCTGACTGCGGCTGTGCCCGGAGCTCTTGTCGAAGGGGCGTGCCGCCGAGGCAAGTTCATGTGGCTGCCCCTGGCAGCAGGCACCGTCTTTCCCGACTCCGCAGCCGAGGTGCCGTCCGGCTGGGCAGTGGCCCTCCACCTCGGCATGTCAGGGCAGGTGAGGATCCACACCGCCGCAGAAGCCATGCACCGGCACACGCGCGCCGTGTTCGACATGCGCTCAGCCGATGGGACCCAGTGGCAGATGCGCTTTGTCGATCAGCGGATCTTCGGCCATATTGGCCTGGAACCGCTTGTGACAGGGATTGGTTCGCCGCGTCTGGTCGCAGCATCCGCGGCCCGGATTGCACCGGATCCTTTTGAAGAGGGCTTCGACGCGGCCGCCCTTGCCCGCACGCTCAAAGGGCGGCGCGTTGCTGTCAAGGCGGCTCTGCTGGATCAGAGTCTGGTGTCGGGAATCGGCAATATCTACGCTGACGAGGCGCTTTTCGCCGCGAGAGTCCACCCCGCCGCCCGCACCGACCGGCTGCGCATCAGCAGGATCGAAAACACTCTGCGCGCCGCTCGGGAAGTCATGGCCCGGGCCATTGAAGCCGGTGGAACGAGCTTTGATTCGCTGTATGTCAATGTCAACGGCGAATCCGGATACTTCGACCGCAGCCTCGGAGTGTACGGAAAAGCCGGTGGTCCGTGCACGCGCTGCGGGGCGACCGTTCGGCGCAGCGCCGTCG
>NZ_KV802345.1:0-592 GCF_001810665.1 Brevibacterium sp. HMSC063G07 | reverse complement strand
GCGGCAATGGGGCGTAGGAGTTCGGTGTAGGCGGCGGTGGTTTCGTGTCTGGCCCAGGTCCAGTTGATGACGTGGGTTTTACTGGCTGCGATCAGGAGGCATCCGGACTTTAGATAGGTCGCGTCGAGGAAGATTTGGTCATGGATGCGGAATGAGTCGATGGTGGGTGTGGGGATGATCCACCAGCACCATCGGAATCGGTGGTGCATGGTTTGCCTGGTTACGCCATGGTGTGCGGCGAAGGTGGTTAGAGATTGGGTGCCGGTGGCCCATTGGATGAACAAAGCCATGGTGGCGGTATTTTTGTTGTGGGTTTGGGTGTTGCGGGTAAAGGAGTGTCCGCAGTGGGTGCAGCGCCAACGGGTGGTTGATTTGCTGGTGGTGCCGTTTTTCTTTGTGTTGTTGCCGCATAGTGGGCAGCTGGGGCGGTTGGTGGTCATCCTTTAATCCAACCGGTGTGCGGTTAGCACAAATGTGGCCGGAGGTGCGGGATGGTGTGGGTAATAGCTTTCGGGGAGCTATTCTTTGGTGATTTGTGGTGTGTGGTCTGGGGTTATGGTGGCATGCGGACACACTTTTCTTTACTTAACCC
>NZ_KV802344.1:0-719 GCF_001810665.1 Brevibacterium sp. HMSC063G07 | reverse complement strand
TCAAAGCACGCGAAGCATCCCGCTCCTTATCCGACTGACACTCCGAATACGGCATAGAAGCACCCACACCACGGGGATCAAAACCCACCATGTCGAAGTTCTCGGCCAGGTCTCGCTGGCCGTTGGCCTGCAAGTCCGCCAGGCCTAAGCCCGCCCCACCGGGACCGCCGGGGTTCAACAGGATAGACCCCTGCGGCTTTTTGTTCGGCGTGAACTTCACGCCGCCATCACCATCGTCCTTCAGCTTTCCAGCCTTGACGCGCTTGACCGCGATAGCGATGTTGCCCTTGTCTGGGTTCTTCGCATCAATCGGCGCAATCATGTAGCCGCACTCAGGTGCACGCCCGAGCATGTCAACCATGTCAGCCGATTCTGCTTCACCGAGGGCTTCACAGTTCTTGGCAGACCAGTCGATCTTCTGACTGTAGTAAGCCTCTAAACCAGCCGGAACCTTACCAGCAGACTTACCACCAGGCTTCGGGGTAGGAATCTCATAGCGTCCCTCCCCTTTCTTAAACAGCTTCTTGGCAAGCTCCGGATAATGCTCATCCGGCTTCGCAGCCTTAGCAGCATCCTTCTGACCAGACTTCTCAGAAGACTTGCCCTTCTGAGACTCAGCCTCTGACGCATCCTCCTTAGGCTGACCAGACGGCCTATCCGAGGCAGACTCACCAGCCTCATCCGCGGGTTCATGGCTTGGACCAGCACTCGGTGATTCC
>NZ_KV802343.1:0-6507 GCF_001810665.1 Brevibacterium sp. HMSC063G07 | reverse complement strand
GAGCACAGGCCCACAATTAGGAGACACGCCCTAGTTAGTGGTTCGTTTCTTTCCTCGGGTGATTGCGACGGTATTCCTCGACTAAGTGAGCAATACCCGGCGCAGCCTGGGACAACATCCAGGTCATAAGCGCTATAAGAACCCCTATGACGATAAGTGTTAACGCCAACCAGCCCAGTGTTGGGCCGATGCCGTTGGCCTCCTGGACGTGACCCCACAAGGCAGACACGCCGTCGGGTATGCCGAGCATACTTAGCAGCCCGTTCCCCAAGGCTCCGACAGCAACGAGTGCGATAGCAACGAAGAGAACACTGGCTGCAATCCACGAGGCAGACATGCAGGCCTTAATAAAGTTCGTGTTCGACTTTTCCATATCGTCGTTATACTGCTTGCGTTCTGCGCGTATCTCCTCCAGCAGCTTTTCGTTGGACTCCTTCTCCTGGAGCAGAGCGCTGCGAGCCTTCTTAGAGGCTTCTGCTGCCTCGTGCAGGCTCTTAGGCTCTTTCGACATTGCCTCAGATACAGCTACTTCTACCAGCGGTTCCAGGCTAGAAGTCAGGCTCGAAGTCATCTGAGCGTTCAGGCTCTGGCTGCGACCCGGACCACATCTACTCAGACACCATCTCCGGCACCAACTGGCAACGGCCTGGTCTTGATGACGCGCTGGCGTACATGCGCCCCGACGACACGCTCGTTGTCACGCGCTTGGACAGGCTCGGCCGCAGCCTCGCGGACACCGTGAACACCATCGCTGACCTCGCCGAGCGTGACATCAACGTCAAGGTGTTGGAGCCAGCGCTGGACACGTCGAAGCCCACCGACAAGGTGGTTATCAACGTCATGGCAAGTCTTGCCGAGTGGGAGCGTGACCTGCTTGTCCAGCGCACCCGTGAGGGCGTGGCGCACGCCCGCGCACAGGGCAGGGTCGCCGGCCCCAAGCCGAAGCTCAGCGCTGAGCAGGCGCAGATGGCCAAGGAGCTTATCGACGGCGGCAAGTCCGTCAGCGCTGTAGCGCGCACCTTTAACGTCTCGCGGCCGACGATCTATCGCGCTCTCAAGCGCATCGAAGCCGACGCTTAAGCACAGGCTGCGTCGCTAGCGCTCGCACCCGGCGAGAAGGCATCAGGCTGCGCTAGCGACGCTCGGCACACATGAGTGCTGCACTGCTGGGATACGCCTGCGACCGGCAGAGCCGGGCCGAATACGGGATTGACCACATACACCCCGTATTCGTGCAAAGGAGCACTGCCATGTCCACCCATTCTCACACGCTTGCATCCCACGGCGAGATCCTCGCGAACCTCCCCGGCATCCTCGGGTTCTACCCGAACAACTCGCTGATCCTCGCGTTCTTCGTCGACGACGAGGGCGTCGACACCGTCCGCCTCGGCCCGGTCGCACGGTTCGACCTGGACGAAGCAGTGGAGAAGCTCACCGAGAGCCGCGAGCGGTTCGCAGCGTGGGTCCACCACCTCGAACTCGACGCTGTTATCGCGTACATGATCAGCGATGACATTGCGCAGCCGGTCTTCGACGAGACGGCCACGTACCTCACCAGCGGGGCCTCGCCGCTACCGCCGCTGCTCGGGGTGGTGCAGGTGCCCGAGATCGTCACTGGGGCTGCTTGGTGGTCTGTGTACCAGCATCCGCTCATCGACGAGCCGCGCCACGGTGTTGTCGGCGAGGTCGCCGCATCAGCGGCGCTGCAGCAGATGCTAGAGCACACCGGCGAGCTGCCGGAGCCGAGCAAAGACGACATCGAGGCACGGTTGAACAGCACTGACCACGGCATCGACGCTGCCGAGCACGCCGACATCATCGAAGACGCGCTGGCGTATATCCCGCCCATGTTCGCAGACGTGCTGCAGCGTGAGTATGAGCAGGCGGCGGCAGGGATCACCCAGCCGAGCGCTCGCGCTGTTCGGTCTGCGCTGAAATGCTTCACCACGCCGCGCTTGCGGGACACGCTGCTTGCCGCACTGCTCGATGACCCGCAGGCGGGCCTTGCGTTCATAGAGAAGGTTATGCGCGCTGTCCCGACCAGCTGGCCAGGCATGCGCTCGCAGCTCACCGCCACTGTTGCCGTGCTCGCTCACGCCACAGGCCAGCCGGGGCTAGCTGGCGTGGCTGCGCAGCGAGCCACCGAGATCGGGCCAGACGAGAACTTCCCGTCGCTGGTGGCGAAGCTGACCGATATCGGCCAGGGCGAGCGGATGGTCGAGCTTGTCCGCGAGGGCGCTGAGAAGACCCGCACGATCTTGTTTGCCGAGTAGCACCACACACCCCGTTGTAGCAATGCAACGGGGTTTCTTTTTCTCGCGGGGCCTTGGCTTGCGACGACAGACACCGCAACGAGGCAGGGGAGTGACCTTTAGACAGCAGAGCTGTCTCCAACAGACGGATTGACCATCAATCCGAACAAGGAGGCACGTGATGCGCGACATCACCCACACCGACCTGGAACTGCTCTACCAGCTCGCCGACGGCATCGACGGCGAGGACGCCGATCCGGGCGCAGCACAAGAACTGCGCGACCTAGAGGCGGCAGGCACACCGCTGCCCTGGGCAGTGTTGTAACGACAGCGCAACCGCCCCGCAGCAGCAAAGCAGCTGCTTAAGTACCCAAATTGCACGGCAAATCACACCCACTCACGTAAGGAGAACCAACATGTCCAACCCCTTCAACAACGGCACCATCGTCGGCAACGCAGCTCGCGCACCCAAGCTGTTCGAGCACGCAAACGGCGGCGCGACGGTGAAGCTCAGCGTCTATGCGCGCAACACCTTCAAGAACAAGTCCACCGGCAAGGTGGAAAGCGAGATCGTGGAGCTGACCGGCTACGTCCAGGACGCCGCGAACCCCGGTGTGTTCGGCTGCATCGGCTCCGGCGATCGCGTTGCGGTGAGCTACTCGCTCAAGACCGACGTCTACACCGACAAGGACGGTGTGAAGCAGTACCCGCTGGTGGCGCGCATCGACACGGTGCAGCTGATCGATTCCAAGAAGGAGTCCGCTGCTCGCGCTGCCCGTCGCGGAGGCGAGGCGGCGACCGCCGCCCTGGCTGGCGCTGAGGGCGAAGAAGTACCGTTCTAACTACGAAACCCCGCAGGGAAACCTGCGGGGTTATTTTTTCAACCATTTCACACGCCAATTTGCTGCGAATCACTTGTGCAGTTTTACGGTGCAGTGGTGCGGTGCTTTTACTGGCGTTTCTGCTGCGCAACTCACTGCACTATGTAGTGTCTGTGACATTTCATTAACACGTAGGTTGCACTGTGTATTGGGCACCCATTTCATCGACACGTTTACTGCGCAATCAAATGCCCTGTCACTTTAATGACATGTGAATTGGGCAGTGAAGTGGTTTGTCATCCTATTGACACCTTTACTACGCAACAGAATGACAACGACATTCTGTCGGCCCTTCTACGGACATCTCTTCTGCGCAGCACATGCCCCGTCGTACACACCGACGTGCTGCGCACTATCTCCGCCACTCAACAGGCCAATTCACTGCGCAACGTAGTGACACCGGCCCCGCCTAGCCGAGATTTCTTCGATTTTCGCTGAATATCAGCCGTTTACCCGCCGCCAATGACCTACGACGCCGACGGCCCCCTGTTAGGCCCGCAGAAGGCCGTACAGGGCAGGGGAGAGCAGTGCTACAACTCCATACCGCCATCACGATCACGCTGCTGTTGCTGCTGGCGGCGCTTCTCGATGCGCTCGCGTGCACGCTGCTGCGCCCCGCCCTTCTTGCCTGAGGTCTGCGACTGCCTGAACAGCGTGTAACGCTCAAGCAACTCTGGGCTGCGATGCAGTTCTTGCACCAGGAACTTCTTATCCAAGTGCTCCAACTGTTGTCCTGACTTCACCGCTTCTTCGATGATGATGGCGGCTTCATCTTCGGCGTCCGTGTGCGCGTTGCGGCGGATCTGATCAGCCTCATCGCGGGCATCCTTGCGCGTTACTGCAGCGTCGCGTGTGGCCTCGTCGCGGATGCTCGTGGCCTCATCTCGTGCTTTGCTGCGGATCGTCTCGGCGTCGCGCTCAGCCTGCTTACGGGCCTCGTCGGTCTTGCGAGTGATCGTCTCTGCTTCGCTGCGAGCTGCGGCTGTAATATCGCCCGCCTTGGCCCGCGCAGTCTCTTCGGCTCGTTCGAGCAGCTCGTCTGCTTGCGCTTCGGCCAGGCCCAACTCCTGCTCAGCATCCTTGCGTGCTTCGCTGCGGATCTCTTCGGCTTCTTGCTCGGCCTTCTCGCGTGCTTCCTTGAGCACACGCTCGGCAACCTCGCGAGCCTGTGCTTCAGCATTCTCCTGTACGCGCTGGGCTGCTTCGCGGGCTTCTTGCGCCTGTTCAAGTTCCTTAGCAGCCTGCTCGCGGTCACGATCAATTGCGTCCATGTCGCGCTGCACGGATCGCTTCTTGACTTCCACATCATTCTCGCGGCTGGCAAGGTCGCGCTCCCGGTCTTGTTGCTCGGTGTAGCGGTCGAGGTTCAGTGACTCGTCGTGTCGTTCGGAGACTTCTAGCTCTACCGGGTAACCGAGCGCGTGCATGTGCTCCCGGAGTCCGCGTTGCGCGTCGATGAACTTTTGATTACCCGAGATCTGCTTGCCCTTCTTCGGGCCGGATGTGTACCGCACTGAGGTGTCGGTGTTGTAGGCGATGCCGGGGCGGCAGCGGAGCTTGTCGGGATCTTCGGGCTTCGGTGAGAACGTATCCGCCTGGAACTGGATGTGTGGCGTTGATTCGTCGAAGTTCATGTCCCCGCCGGCGACTGCGTCGATACCGCCGGGGATGAAGTTTTCTGCAAGCCAGCGCATTGACTCTTCGGGGTACTTCTTTGCTTCTTCGTAGTCGCGGGCGACATAGCGCGGACGTTTCACTTCGCGCCCGTCCACCTCACTGGTGTAGTAGTCGGGGATCTCCTTGCACATCGACTTCGGCAGATACACGACGAACAGCGACGTCTTGAAACTGTTCTTCTGCACGCGCACTCCGTCCATCCGAGGCGTCTACGGCCGCCACAGGGCCGTACAGCCGCTGCCACAAAGATGAACCAATCGAGTCGCGGCGCTACACATTTGCATCAGCAGCTGCCGCTGGATCTGCCGCGAGCCTACGGCTGCGAAACACACGTCGCTGGCGGTGTCCGTTACATGCGCTTGCGCGCATATGACCGCCGCGAACGTGATGCGTCTGCACCGATAGTGTGCTTGTGGCACGGGCCGATATGAAGTGTGTTACTCGGACCCGTGTCGTTACCCCCGCAGCAGCATCAACACCGCCTGGCGGCGGATAGCTCGCTGCGGGATGTTCACCACCCTGCAATGACCGCCTGGCGGCGGTGCCAGAGTGCAGGGTGGAGCTGTGCGCACCACGTAAACGATGTCGGTCTTGCCGTTCGGTTAGACACCTTGCGCTCGCAGGCTCGCTGCAGGTGTCTCGATGACGCGGGAAGACGCCGCAAGCGGCGTTTCCACCCGTCATCGGCCCTTACTTTAAGACCGACATACAGTGGCTGACGCCGTATGTGGTGCGCACAGCGTGGCGACCTGCAGGTTTTGCGTAGGCACCATGTGCGCTTCGCGCATCAACGGGCCGTTTCGGGTAAGGGTCGAAGACCGCATTAAGACCCGAAACACGCAGGTCGCAGCCCCCTTCTGTGTCAAAACCCCTATATGTTTGTCGTTATAGGGGTAGAAGGGGGAAAAGGGCATAAGGGGGTGCGACGCCTCCGCTGCGCTCCGGCGCTCGGCATAGCCGAGGCACTGCACCGGGTATTACTGCTCGCTGGCGCTCGCATAACCCGGTGCCCGGCGCTGGCGCGCCGCCCCCTACAGCCCCAGTCTCAGACCTCGCTCGCTCGGTCTGGCTGGTGCTGTCTTGCCCTCCGCTGCGCTCCGGTCAAGATGCCCAATAGTGCAGCTGGCGCTGCACCTTGTGTGATGACCCATGCTTTACGTCACGACACATCGATGCTGGCAATCCGATATATCCCGTCGATATGTATTCGGATATGCCAGCATCGATGTGTCGTGTTTGGGTCATCACGAAACGCTCCATCACGGCAAGCCTGCCGAGATGGATATTGGCGTATCTCACGACGCGTCCATTATGCGGCGTCCGCCGCATGTCATCTGCCGTCGCGGTTGCATCTTCAGCAGCACAGCTGCTGAAATCTGCTCTGTCCACGCTGCTGTCTTTGCTGCACCCACGGCCCCGTCTTCGGCATATTTCAAGTCCACACAAGACTATGCCGGCCAGAACCGCGCATAACAGCAGCGCGACATACCGCCAGCCATGTGGCGGATGATCCAGGCGACGGGGCAGACGTGTATATGCCCCGTCGCCGATACCGGCGCAAGCATCGTGACAGTGTCACGTGTAGCGGTGCCGCAGCCACCCGCACACACGCGAAAACCCCGCCCTTGCGAGCGGGGTGTGTGGCGACATCAAACGTGACGGCTTGAAGTGCCCCGGGTTTTGTTCCTAGGCGTTTG
>NZ_KV802342.1:0-769 GCF_001810665.1 Brevibacterium sp. HMSC063G07 | reverse complement strand
GAGATACAGCGTGTGCATGCGGAGAATTTCTCGGTCTACGGTATCCGCAAAATGTGGCACGCGATGAACCGTGAAGGCTTTCATATCGGCCGCGACAAGACTGCCCGGTTGATGAAGCTAGCAGGTGTTTCCGGCCGCCGACGTGGACGAACCCCTGTGACAACGATTAGCCCGAAGGCACCTGATTGTCGCCCAGACCTTGTACAGCGAGACTTTCGTGCACAAGCGCCAGGCAGGCTTTGGGTTGCCGACATTACCTACGTTCGTACCCTGTCAGGATTCGCCTACACCGCGTTTGTCGTGGATGTCTTCAGTCGGAAAATTGTTGGTGTTGCTACACGCTCGACGATGCGTACCGATGCGCTGCCCATGGAGGCTTTGGAGCATGCGTTAACGACTGCAGGGCGAATTCATGGAAACCAGTTAATTCACCATAGCGATCGGGGCAGCCAGTACGTGTCACTGAAGTATTCCACCGCGCTAGCGGAATTCGGAATCCGTCCGAGTGTGGGAACAGTCGGCGATTCTTATGACAATGCTCTAGCCGAAACAGTCAACGGTCTCTACAAGGCGGAACTGATTCATGCCCAAGGCCCGTGGACGTCGGCCGGAGAAGTCGAATTGGCTACCTTGCGGTGGGTGCATTGGTGGAACACCAAGCGACTTCACGAAGCATTGGACTACGCCACCCCACAAGATGTAGAAACCGAGTACTATCTCACCCAGCCCATCAACACAGGGGCGTAATAGAAGCGGAACTAAACCCAGG
>NZ_KV802341.1:0-1537 GCF_001810665.1 Brevibacterium sp. HMSC063G07 | reverse complement strand
TGGGTGAGTGATTGGTGTATTAGTACCAGTCAGCTGCGCACATTGCTGTGTTTCCACATCTGGCCTATCAACCCAGTCGTCTACTGGACACCTCAGGGGAAATCTCATCTTGAAGCAGGCTTCCCGCTTAGATGCTTTCAGCGGTTATCCTTCCCGAACGTAGCCAACCAGCCATGCACCTGGCGGTACAACTGGCACACCAGAGGTTCGTCCGTCCCGGTCCTCTCGTACTAAGGACAGCCCTTCTCAGATTTCCTACGCACGCAGCGGATAGGGACCGAACTGTCTCACGACGTTCTAAACCCAGCTCGCGTACCGCTTTAATGGGCGAACAGCCCAACCCTTGGGACCGACTCCAGCCCCAGGATGCGACGAGCCGACATCGAGGTGCCAAACCATGCCGTCGATATGGACTCTTGGGCAAGATCAGCCTGTTATCCCCGAGGTACCTTTTATCCGTTGAGCGACCACGCTTCCACAAGCCATGGCCGGGTCACTAGTCCCAGCTTTCGCTCCTGCTCGACACGTCCGTCTCACAGTCAAGCTCCCTTGTGCACTTACACTCACCACCTGATTGCCAACCAGGCTGAGGGAACCTTTGGGCGCCTCCGTTACTCTTTGGGAGGCAACCGCCCCAGTTAAACTACCCATCAGGCACTGTCCCTGGACCCGATCAGGGCCCGAAGTTCAGGAATCCACTATGGCCAGAGTGGTATTTCACCAATGACTCCACACACACTGGCGTGCATGCTTCTACGTCTCCCACCTATCCTACACAAGCCACACCGAATACCAATACCAAACTATAGTGAAGGTCTCGGGGTCTTTCCGTCCTGCTGCGCGTAACGAGCATCTTTACTCGTAATGCAATTTCGCCGAGTTCGCGGTTGAGACAGCAGAGAAGTCGTTACGCCATTCGTGCAGGTCGGAACTTACCCGACAAGGAATTTCGCTACCTTAGGATGGTTATAGTTACCACCGCCGTTTACTGGGGCTTAAATTCTCCGCTTCGAACCAAGTTCTAACAGATCCTCTTAACCTTCCAGCACCGGGCAGGCGTCAGTCCGTATACATCGACTTACGTCTTCGCACGGACCTGTGTTTTTAGTAAACAGTCGCTTCTCTCTGGCCTCTGCGACCACCACCAGCACATCCAACCGCCAGGGTTGTTCACCAGGGTGGTCCCCCTTCTTCCAAAGTTACGGGGGCATTTTGCCGAGTTCCTTAACCACGATTATCTCGATCGCCTTGGTATTCTCTACCTGACCACCTGAGTCGGTTTAGGGTACGGGCAGTTTGAACCTCACGTCGATGCTTTTCTTGGCAGCAGAGGATCACCGGATCACCCCACCATTGTGGGGCGCCCATCAGCTCTCAGCCCTATATGTGTGGCGGATTTGCCAACCACACGGCCTACAACCTTAGACCGCGACAACCATCGCACGGCCCGGCTACCTTCCTGCGTCACACCTGTTACCACGCTTACCTACAAAACCCTCAGGTCCCACCACCACACACCACACACACTCCAAAGGAG
>NZ_KV802340.1:0-338 GCF_001810665.1 Brevibacterium sp. HMSC063G07 | reverse complement strand
TCGGATAAGGAGCGGGATGCTTCGCGTGCTTTGAATCCGTGGAAGGACGGCAGGGACAAAGCCGAAGAAGTCTACAACGCTGATACCAAGAAGACTGCTCAGGCGTGTTTTGACAACACCGGGAAGCTGTTTGGTCTTGATGCTGAAGGCCGGAAAGACCTGATTAAGCACCTGGGCACGTGGGATGCTGTTGGCGATATGGACATGCTGCGTTCTGTTGTCGGTGATAAGAAGCTGAACTACGTCGGCTGGTCCTACGGAACCTCGTTGGGGTACCGCTATGCCCAGAAGTTTGGCGACAACGTGGGCAAACTGGTCTTCGACGGTGTTGTCGACCC
>NZ_KV802339.1:0-11872 GCF_001810665.1 Brevibacterium sp. HMSC063G07 | reverse complement strand
TACCTAAGGTAGGAACTAAACCCAGGACGCTTCATCTTTCCCACATCAAGACCAAACCAAACCGCATACCCAACATCCATGACAGTCCCCCTTGACCATCGAAGAAACGGCCGCGGGAATAGTCACGACACCCGATGCTGGCACCCACGTTACGACGAGACCTCAACAGTGTTGGGCCAAGCCCCTATCAGCAGTCAACGCGCGCCCTGGACTCCTGGCGACAACACCCCCCGGATCATCAATGACAGGGAAAGAAAGCCATACCAGGACCAGCGACCAGATCCCTTTCAGGACCTACAAAAAATATAGGGGCACCCCCCTGCACGAACCGCTCATACCTTGCTCATCAAGCATCTCCAGAGCATGAAAGTTCCCGACGTCGACGAGCTCACGAAGAGAATGACTCTTTTCGCTTCCCGCCCGCGACCGTATCTGCCTGATGAATCATTCGGACAACTATATGCGGGACTGCCTGAACAGGACGTCGAATGGAGCTGGATCAACCCAAACAGAGCGCTCCTCAAGGAACCTGGGACACAGTCGTTCATTCATGACGCAAGCGACCGCGCGTACTACGATCATCAATCCGAACGTGGCCGCTCCCCTGACCGCATCACCGGTATCGCAGAATTTGCTCAACGTATCGCCAATGAGCGTGGCGAAGAACGTGGTCTTCAAGAATTGCTCGGAATCGGTTCGGACGGTTCGATCATTAACGATAGATTCTTACGAATCAATGTTGACGGCTACGAATCGCCACTCGGCGACATATTCCGCATCAACGGCAACGGCAACCACCGCCTTGCCGCACTCGCCGCGCTAGAGGTCCCGTGCGTCCCGGCGGAAGTTGAGTGGCGTCGTGGACCATTCAGCACAACCCCGTGCCGAATTGATGAAGACTGCGACGAACGAATCGCCTACCGGACACTTCTCCACGCTTTTGGAGTCGCCTCTTACATCGACCCCACCAACTTCACCGAAAACTACTCCGGAATAGTCACCAAAGACTGGCCATACCTCATCGATGACCCTGACTCTGCGGTGGAATCCCTGTCAGCGTTGGAAGCGCTCTCCGGGGAGACCTACACATCATCA
Source organism: Brevibacterium sp. HMSC063G07 (assembly GCF_001810665.1). NCBI lineage: Bacteria > Bacillati > Actinomycetota > Actinomycetes > Micrococcales > Brevibacteriaceae > Brevibacterium > Brevibacterium sp. HMSC063G07. The sequence goes on along the minus strand of NZ_KV802339.1, from coordinate 10,777 downwards.
ATTGGCCGACTACCGCGTCACCTGTTCAATGACCCTGACAATCTCATCGCAGCTGGCAATCACCTCGTTCAAACGCTCTCCGGAGTGGAGTCAGACTTCGACTCGACGACACTCATGCAACGATCAACCAACGATTCCGGGTTCATTGGCCGCTTCTTCAAACGCCGTTGAAGTCCTCACCCGTTCGTGTCAGGGCTACGCGGCCATGCGAGTCAGCATCACCGTCGCCACTCATGAACTTCACTGCATCAGACCTGCGGTGAGCTCACCTGCCGCTGCCTAGGCCCTTGGGCGTATGGAACCTAGTCGTCGCTCGAAGGTAGTTCAAACGGGTCAATGAGGCCCAACTGGATGGAACGAACGACAATGCTCGTCCGGGAACGCGTTTGAAGCTTACGTCCAACATTGAGCAAGTACTGCTTGACTGACCCTTCAGAGACGAACATTCTCGCCCCAATCTGCTGATTCGTCAGTCCTTGCGCCACCCACACCAGCAACTCTTCCTCACGCTCTGTCAATCCAACGTCAGCTGGCTTCGCAGATAGGCCAGTACGTTCCTCGGCCACTACTTCTACCAGTTCGCGCCGGACCCTCCCCGAGAGCGGCATGTCTCCGTTCATTGCCTGTCGAATTCCAGCCAGCAGACCCGGCCCACCAACATCTTTAAGTAAATATCCGGCCGCTCCAGCTTGCAGTGCACGAACGATGTAATCGCTGGTTCCGAAAGTTGTCATCGCCAGAACGCAGGCGTCCGGCCATTTCCGGCAAATCTCCGCGGTCGCTTCGATGCCGGCGATTCCCGGCATCTGAAGATCCATGAGGGCCAGGTCAGGAGACAGACGACCGTATGCCTCGATTCCTTCAGCACCTTCGCGAGCTTCGCCAACGATGTCGAAGCCGTCTTGGTTGTCGAAGAAGGCTCTGTAGGAGGCACGGACAAGCGGGTCGTCGTCGACTACCAGTATCTCAATTGATTGCGACACATGAATAGATTCTAGCCGATGTAGTGAACCGAATTTCAGATTGGAATTTTTTTGGTTCAGGAATGGCCGAATAGCCATACGCCCCTGGCCGGTTGTCAATGGTGCAGACAGCACTCTGTCGACCAAGCTGACTACTACACAACCGAAACCTCAGAAAGTGAAGATCATGAAGCACTGCGCGGTGACTACTGTTGGAATAGTGCTGGCATTGGGAAGCATTCTCGGCCCCGTAGCAACCGAGGCGCATGCATCGGAAGTCACTTCGCTGGAACCTCAGAGTTTGTTCTGCAAAATTCTTCCGCTCTGCAGGTGACTTCCCCTCATCAGCCGCGGCCTCAACTCGCGACACTGCCACACGTGGCCTTCCCTGCACCAAACACATCCCCTCATCATCAACGACAGAAAATAGGCCAGGAGGCCGACACATGATGGGTAGCGATGGTCGTCTCGCAATCATGAGAGAACTCCACGACACGGTGACACATTGCTTGTCGACAGTGGCCCTTCAGGTGATGGTCGCTGAGACTCAGCCCTCGGGTGCTCATAGAAATTCGGCGCCTCACCCAAGAGGCGTTGACTGCATTGGGACTCGTCGAAAAGTTGTTACGGTCAGTTGACGCTCCAGCCCCACATTTGAATACCTCGGCCCTGTGGCTGCTGACCGTCGCTGCGAGTGAGAAGAAGGTGACATTAGACCGTCATCGTACCAAGGTGCATGTGGCGGTGCCTCGTGAGGCTGACCGACTCGACATCATTTCTCGCTACGTCCTCGTGCTTACTATCAATCTGGCCTTGGACCACGTCGAGCGTCATCTGCCGATTGATGATCCGCCTCAAGTGGTTACCGACATTTCTTCGTCCATGATCCGGTTTTCATTCCAGAACGGTTCGGCGTCTACCCTGGCTCAGCTCCCGCCACCACCGCATGCGTTCATCTCCCAGCTGAAGGCCCGCGCGGATCTCGTAGGGGGCAGGCTACATGTCGAATTGGACCCGGACGGGCAGCATTGGAGATTAATCTTGACTCTGCCTCGCAACGAGTGATCAAGCAACGTATCTTTCTGACCACGACTTTTGGTCTACGTCCGTGATCCCGTTACGGTCGAAATGGGTCGGCTAAACTTGATCCACAAGAGTAGTTAGTCGAGGAAGCCCTCGACCAACGCAAGACGGTGATGGGGCATTGCGCGACCAACTCAACGGCAAGACAGGTAGCGTGCTCTCCGGCGTCGGCAACGGAGTACGCATCGCGGCCCTCGGCGTCTGTGTACTTGAAGTCGCCGGTACCCTCGTCGGCAGCGGACTCGGTCCAGACTCCACCGGCGTCAGACTGGTCCCGTTGACATTCTTTCAGTGCATTCTCGTAGTGTCTGCGGCTGCCGCGCTCCTGTGGCGCAAACATTGGCTTGGCGGAGTACTTGTTGCTCTATCAACCGTGTTAGCCCTGACCGTTCAATCCATCGGTAGTGACCACCTGTTGTGGCTACTTGTCGGTGTCATCGCCGGGTTGCGCGGGGGTTGGATGATGCGCATCGGCTGCTTCGTCTGCGGTGCCTTAGTAGGGTTCCTCGCCGCGTGGGAGACATCAACTGCTCATCCCGGATGGGGTTTCGAAGTCGGAGTCTTCCTCATTGTTCTTGTGGCATTGGGGCTCCTCATGGGTTCCGTTGCTGAAGTCTCCTTCCGTGTGATCGAGCGGTCGCGACACCATGCTCGGGCTCTCGAGCAAGAGGCGGAACACATTCGCCGGACCGAACGGCTGCGGCTCGCTGATGACCTGCAAGCCCTCTTAGAGCTCGGGCTTAGGAAACTCCAGAAGCTGTCAGCTCAGCCCACCGACCGCCCACTCGTAGAGCTTCGCGCCATGCTCACGAGCCTTGACCAAACGAGTCGTGACCTACTCGGACAGACACGACATCTCCTCCACGCATTACGCGACACTACGAGCGTTGAGTCCCGAGCCACCAGTCTCTCCGAAGAGACGCTTAAACGACTAGCACCGGCAATGCGTATTGGCTTGGAGGTTCTCGCCATCGCGATGGGGCTACTTGGTCCCGTCATCGGCGGGTTCACTTCGGCGTCGTTGGTCCAAGTCACTGCCTGCACCGCAGTCGCGGTGACTCTTTGGCGAAAGCCTCTGGGTATTGCTCTCTGCCTCGTCTGTCTCGCAACAGCAGTCTTTATAGTCACGATAGATCAACCTGTTGGCTTCTGGAGCGCACTACCGACCGCAGTCATCTGCCTCATCGTGGCGCGGCAGCACCCCAAACTGCTCATTCCGACAATGATGGCGGTCGCGGGGCTGGTCACTTTCTTCGTCTCTTATGCTCTTGGCGGCCAGGATTCAGCAACCAACGGTGACGGCCATGGATGGTTCCACGGGTATGCCGCTATTGCCGGTGTCCTCATCGGAATCAGTTGGCGCGCCCTCACCGAAGAAGAAGCGAATGCAGAATCGTCCGTAGCGTTGGCATCGAAATCACGCGACAGTGCAATTACTCAGGAACGCCAGACCTTGGCCCGGGAACTCCACGACGTTGTTGCCCACCAGTTATCGATCACCACGATGATGATCATGGCCAGTTCTGCCTCAGACGAATGCACAGTACTCATTGGTGTGATCGAAAAGCTGCGCCGCAATATCGACTCAGCGCGCCTCGAACTTGATGCTCTCCTCCACGGGCTCCGGTCAGCGCAGGCAACCGGTCCGCTGGTGACGCCTTCGCGGATGGCACAGCAGCTGCGTGTAGAACTTGTCGACGCTGGATTTGACGTGCATTTGGACCTCGATCCGGCTGCGGATGATCTGAATCAGGCACAGATCAAGACCGCGGTGAGAACCATGCAAGAAGCTACCAGCAACATCCTCCGGTACGCCCCAATCGCAACGTCTTGCGACTTCCGCCTCCACGTCGATGAAGTTCAAGCATCCCTAAAAATAACGAGTGCACTATCACGACGGCCTCGACGAAGTGAGCTGTCCAATGGAATGGGTTTGCGTGGCATCCGTGAACGCGTCGACTTACTCAGTGGCACCTTTCACGCTGGCCCCCACCACGAACAGTGGCTGTTGTCAGTTCAACTCCCCCACAGCAAACCTGTGCCCTCCGCGCACGGCCCCGCGTTGGCCGTTGCTCAGCAAGCCGTGCTTACACAGGATTCGTCGCCGCACGAGTAGCTGACTCTTACCGAATAATTACAACTGATCACGGCCCACACGCGGCATGGAGTTCACGGTGCTACTGCTCCGTCTCGACATGATCGAGGTTTCAACGCTTTCGCGATGTTTGGCAGGTCGTCGATGCCGACCTAACTTTCGCCCACTCTTCCTCAAGATCCATTGTCGCCACCGGTGACCGCTGATAACTCTTAAATCACCCGATGTCGAAGCCTCTAACTAGGCGAACGTCGTCAACTATGGAAGAAGCAAGAGACGAATACCATGACACACGCCCCGCAACTCAATAGCACTCCCAGAACCGCCACTGGGCCTGCTATTGAAGCCCAAAGCCTGTCCAAATCGTTCACAGTCGACGGCCGCGATCTGCCCATATTGCACGAAATATCATTACAGATCGACTCCAACGAACTCGTCGCGATCATGGGCCCTTCAGGTTCAGGGAAATCAACCCTCATGTACTGCCTAGCTGGACTAGACCACCCCAGCAGTGGTCAGGTTCGGCTCAACGGCATGGATCTCGGAACCCAGTCCAGAACAGCTCTGGCGAAAATGCGCCGCGGCAACGTTGGATTCGTCTTCCAGTCCTACAACCTCATACCTACGTTGACTGCCTACGAGAACGTGGCATTGCCCTACCTGCTGGAAGGCCGCAAACCACCTCGCGAACAGCTCCTGACGGTGATGGACGAGGTTGGACTCGGACACCGAGTGGATGCTCAGCCTCCCTCGATGTCTGGTGGTGAACAGCAACGCACAGCTTTGGCCCGTGTCCTGGCGCTAGCTCCGGAGATTGTCTTCGCCGATGAGCCAACCGGTGCGCTCGACAGCAGGTCGGGAGAACTGGTACTGACGAAACTCAACGAAGTTGCTCGCAAACCGGGGCGTACCGTCCTCATCGTCACTCACGACCCGGCTGTGGCTGCACGCTGTGACCGGGTAATGTTCCTCGGGGACGGGCACCTCGTCGACGAGATTCGCCCCAACACAGCCGCCCAGGTCGCCGACACTCTTGCCCAGCTGACCAGCAAACGTCGGGAGGGATGACTCATGTGGCATCTCCAGCTCGCCGAGCTCCGGGGCTCCTGGTCGACCTGGATAGGTGTGAGCCTGGCGTTCGTTGCAACCAATTTCGCACTCGTTCTCTCGGTGCTGACAATGGTGGCGGGAATCCGGTTCATGCAAGTCCAAGACCTTGACCCACTGGACTCCGCAGCTTTCGTCATCACCCCTGCACAGAATCTACTGTTCTGCATTGCCGTGGGCATCGTTGTCATCGGTACCGCCACCAATATGGCACTCAATGCACGCAGGGGTGCCTTGGCGAGGCTCTCCCTCAACGGTGCGACTCCCCCGCAGATCGTAGGAACCGTCGTCGTTCAGCTCGTCGTTGTCAGTCTCGTCAGCTCCCTAATCGGTTCACTTCTTGCCGTGGCGGCCCTGCGGCCAGCTCTGAATTTCCTCGCTTTCGAACGTACCCAGGCCGGAACATCTATGCCGGTACCTGATCCGGTGTACTCGTTGTGGCCGATCCTTGCCACAACACTCGGCGCTATCGCAGTAGCAGTTCTCGGCGGGATTCGACACGCCATCCGCAGCAGCAAGATCGCTCCGGTGGAAGCCGTTCGAGAACACACGGCTGACGGGCTCACAATTCGTATGACGGTCGGACGCAGCATTACCACTGGTCTCGTCGCCCTTGTCCTCATCGCTGCATATTCTTCGATCGCCGCGTTCACGTCCGAACCCAACTCTGAGACCGTCAGTAACTTGATTCTGCTGAGCATGACTGTGCTCGTCATCTTCGCCGTGTTGCTGGCACTACTCGCACCAATTCTCATTGGACCTCTGACTAAAGCCTGGGTGCGCCTGCTGCCGTTGCCCTTCGCGAGTTGGCAATTGGCCCGACGCACCGTCAGCGCGCGTGCCCGCCGGTTAACACGGTCAGTGGTCCCGGTGATGATGACGATCGGCCTCCTCCTGGGAATGCTCGCAATCTGGGGGTCACTAGAGGCCACGCTCATCGCCAATGGGTACGACATTGAAATCACCGCCAGCGGGCCAGCATCTCTGCTGGTATTCCTCGGCCTTCCGCTGATGATCTCTCTGGCCGACGGAGTGGGTTCGCTGATCATGATGTCCCGGCAACGTGACGCGGAATTGGCTCTCATCGGAATCGTGGGCGCGACACCCCGGCAACGCATCTTCGTCCCGCTTCTCGAAGCCGTCATCATTACGGTTACTGCCACTCTGCTGGGCATGGTGATGGCTGCAGGCGCCCTCGCCGTCGTGGCAGTTGGACTCCCATCAGCCGGTATGACTTACGCATTCGTTCCACCGATGGCAACCCTCACCGCGACAATCCTCGCCGTTCTCGTCATCACCATCAGCGCAACAGTGCTGCCAACGCTTCAAGCCCTGCGCAAAGTGGAACCGCTGGTGATTGCTCGACTCGTTGCAGATTGACTTGACGCCGCATAAGGCCTGGCATCACTATCCGAACAGAGCAAAGTCGCCCCCACCCTTTGCTGGAGGGGGCGACTCTATTCGTATTCAGCGATGCCATAAATATTCATGCCGAACTGCTGCTTCGGCATTGAGTTAGCTCCGAACCGAAAGTACGAACTAGGAAACGTATCGTCACTAGGGTCTGAGCCCGAAGGAAACCTCAAAGTTATACGGCCCTCGGCACTAGGCGACAAAGAGCTAGAAGCCCAGTGGAGGTGAGGGGCTGACCGCGTGACCGGAGGCCACTGAATTTCCGAATCAAGTCCCGACACACACCTCAAGATACCCGGCTGCGGCTAGTTCGCACATGCAATGCGGTGTCGCACGCGATGCGACTGCAGATGAACGAAGAATCGTGCTAGCTTGCCAGCGTCGAGAATCAGGCGAGGGCGACAGCAACACGGTCGTGTCCTTTCACGAAGGCGATGAGTTCACCACCACCTCGAGTCGGAACGAGCGCCTCGATCCTGCCGTACATTTGACCCGCAAGACGCGAGCGGCTCTCCGCAATACCCGAAATAATTGCGCATGAATGCCAAAATGATCACCTGCATTTCCGCATTCGAAACCGATTGACACACGACTCCCTTTCCGAAAACAGGTATGAGCGCGATCGTTCGGCATCGTTGAGACAGAGGCGAATGACCGCTATGAGAGGCGACAAAGAAGTCCGCAAGCTGCCAACAGAGGGGCCTGGGAGCCCGGAATTCACCGCCAAGACTCCCATTGACGTTCTGGTAACATAACTGGTAGATTGACTCGTCGGATCAACCGACCGAAACCCGAGACCGTCATGCAGGTGCGCTGCCCGCAGAAGCGATGCTTTCTGCCCGCAATCTGAGCGTGAGTTACGGCTCCCGCACAGCGCTGGACTCCTTCACCTTCACCCTCTACCGCGGGGAGATTCTGGGCGTAGTCGGAACCAACGGCGCCGGCAAGTCGACCCGATGAAGGTACTCTCAGGTGAGATCAAACCCGACTCTGGTTCGATCACATTGGCCGGAGAGATCTACGCTCCCGACAGCATCGATGAGGCACGAGCCATCGGCGTCGGCTATGTTCCGCAGCGCATCCGCATTGACGAGGACATGTCTGTGGCCGAAGCGATCTTCCGCACCTCGTTCCGGTCCACCCTTGATCTGAAGGCGAAGGAATCCGAAGCCGACCATCTGCTCACCGACTACGGGGTGGACATCAACCCCACCGATCGGCTTAACGATCTGGTTCCGGCTGAGCTGGCCACCGTGGAGATCCTGCGTCTGGCCTGCGAAGAGACGATGGTCATCCTCCTCGACGAGGTCTCTGCAAGCTTCAACGATCATGAGATTTCCCTGTTCCACGCACTGGCTTCCCGGCTCGCGAGGCAGGGACGGTCGGTCATTCACATCTCTCACCGGATCGACGAGCTTCAGTCCCTGTCTGACCGCATCGCTGTCATCCGCGACGGGGCAATGCACCGCATGCTCGTGCCCCGAGAGACCAAACGAGCGGCGCTGATTGAAGAAATCTTCGGAGAGCCGGTCGCTCGACAGCACCGTCCGAAAGAACCCAAGACCGGTGCCGAGCTGATGCGCCTCGACGGAGTCACCCGTGCGGGCTCGCTCGCCCCAACCTCGCTGTCGATCTATACCGGTGAGGTCGTCGGGATCACCGGACTGCGCTGCTCAGGCGTCACCGAGCTCGCGACGATCATCGGCGGCGCTGCCCGCCCCGACTCGGGCACGCTGACCTTCAATGGAATCCAACATGAGTTCGCCGACGTTGACGAAGCCCTCGGCGCCGGCATCGTCAACATTGCTGAAGACGACGAAGACGCGCTCCCTGAACAGGCCACACTGACGAGCTCGGTGATCGGGGATGAGGCCTCGCCGGAACAGTCCTTCGCGTCCGAGGCGCGCCGCCTCGGCGAGGTTATCCGACTGGTCAAGACCTTGGGCGTAAAGACGTCAAGCATACACGACAGGATCGGAGAACTCTCCGGGGGCGACCAGCAGAAGATCAAGCTCGCGAGCGCGCTTCGAAAGCCGGGCGTTCTCTTCGTACTCAACCAGCCAACCAAGGGCGTGGACGAGCGATCCCGACAGCAAATCTACGAACTCATCGATCAGCTCACCGAGGCGGGCAGCGGAGTCGTCCTCATCTCATCCGATATGACCGAGTTGACAAGCCGCTGCCACCGAATCGCGATCATGCGCGAAGGTTCACTTGTCGATGTCTATCCGAATGAGTCCCTGAACGAGGACAGCATCATGGTCCTCGCCCTCGGATACGACTGGTCGGATGCCGGAGACAGCGAACTGGTCGGCAAAGGCAATCACTAAGACCACCACAAGTGTCGGAAAGGACCCGCTTGCACTTAAGATTCTGGCGATCCGCACGGGGCGACGACGTCGCATCGGTTCCGACCGACGAGGCTCTCGACCACGGTCAGGACCGCCCATCCGGACACGATGCCGACACCGCACGGTTGCCAATCATCCCTGACGCACCGTTCACCACACCCGAATTCGCCGTGGCCAGCCCCGCCTTCGCAATGACCGAGCCCGACCCAGCTGAAGTCGCCCTCTCCTCGGCGGTCGCCCCCGAGGCAGAGGCTCTCCGGATCCGCGCCAACGCACCGCCACGCAGCACCCCATCCCACAGGAGGAAGGCGAACATCGCCATTCCAATGGGCGAAAAGCGCAGCGATCCCGACCTCGCTCCACCCCCGCGCCGCGAAACGTCGGATTCCCTCCCCGGAAACCTCCCGCACACCGAGGCCGGCCCGGCTCCCACCGGGCCGCACCTCATCACGCAGGCCACCCAGGCCGCAGAATCAGAAGAGAAGAAAGAAGAGACAACACACATGTCGAAGATTGAATCAGCCATCAACGATCTCCTCGCCATCGACGGCGCCAGCGGTGCCGCGATTGTCGACATCTCCTCCGGAATGGCGCTCGGAACGGGCGGCAGTCCCGGATTCGACCTCACCGTCGCCGCCGCCGGCAACTCGAACGTCATCCGCGCGAAGCTCGCCACGATGACCGATATTGGCATCAACGAGCGCATCGAGGACATTATGATCACGCTCGAGAACCAATACCACCTCATCAACGTGCTCAACACCACCGACACCGACGGGCTCTTCATCTACCTCGTGCTCGATAGGAAAAAGGCCAACCTGGCCCTCGCCCGCCACAAACTCAACCGGATCTCTTCCGCCGTCTCAGTCTGACCCGACGACTTCGCTCTTATCTGAAGCGCCCCCCTCCTGAGTATGACGGCAGCCGATGTGCTCGGCATCTCCGCCGTTCAAGTGGTCTTGCGCGCCCACGTGAGCGAGCCCGAAGACTGAGGCGGGTGGCGCCGGGATACGCCGAGACGCTGCAGACGTCTCGTTACATTCGTCGTGAAGGAGCAGCTGGGGTCTTCGCCTCGTAGCGGGCCCCAGCTTGGACCATCGCCAACAGCACGTTGTGCCGGCGACGAGCCGGACACATCACTGCAGCAATGTGGAGTTTGCCCTCATATCGTTCTCTGTCTCAATAGGCCTTTTGGAAAGCGTTGCGATTTGAGGCCACGCAGGCCGAGGGGAACAACGCGTTCTTCAACCGATTGTTGCCTGCTCGCGAAGGGAACGCTTTCGCCTCAATGTCCCTGACCACCGCGCCACAGGGGCAAACTCGGCAAACGCGGACAAATGACCTGCAAACTGGAACACGCTGAACGCACCGACCGCCAGGAGCAACTGCGACGGGGTCGTAACGCCGACTACCAGCCCGGACGTTCACTCCTGACGAAGATGGAACGAATCAGCCAAACCCACAGTTTCAGCCTCAATCTCGTTGCGTTCAGCCTTCAAGGCTCTCATCTCGGCTCAAGACGCGACACCACTGACTGCGACACCTACCTACCCGTCACGTCCACGTTCATGGCCTTTTCGGCCGGAGCGTCGAAGAGCGCATCAATCAGAATCGAGGGGTCGTCGCGGGCCTGGTCCAACCACCGCTTCACTCCCGACTTTCCCGCCGCACACAGACCAACTGGACTCCGGTACCGATTCAGTGGAGCTAACACGATGCTCCTGGACAGCACTGAAGCGTCCTGGGTTTAGTTCCGCTTCTATTAC
>NZ_KV802338.1:0-408 GCF_001810665.1 Brevibacterium sp. HMSC063G07 | reverse complement strand
AGATGATTGACGGTTCACTGCTGAGCGTGTCCGGGACCAGTCATGGCGCCTTCGGTGGACTCACGTCGACCGCTCCGGGGCCGGAGTGTGTGGATACGACTGTTCATGCGTTTTTCAATAAGGGTCGTGTGCCGCGTGATGGTGAGTTTGGTGAGAAGTTGAAGAAGCCGGATTCTGCGAAGGATCATCGTGGTAAGACTGTGACGTTGTCGAAGCGGTGCAAGATGCAGACGTTCCGTGCGGATGGTTTTGCTTTGTCGGCTTCGAAGGCTCATGTGGGTCAGGATGTGCGGTTTAGTGTTTCGCGTCTTGATCCGAAGGCTGAGTATGTTCTGAAGATCGGTAAGAAGCGTCAGAAGTTTAGGACTGATGGCAGTGGTAATCATTCTGGTGTGTTTACTGTGCCGA
>NZ_KV802337.1:0-272 GCF_001810665.1 Brevibacterium sp. HMSC063G07 | reverse complement strand
CCGCCTACACCGAACTCCTACGCCCCATTGCCGCACCACTAATCGCAGTCACAGACGGCGGACAAGGTGCCCAATCAGCCATCCACCACTGCTGGCCAACAACACGCATCCAACGCTGCCTCGTCCACGCCCAACGAACAGTCCGCCGCCACACCACCAGCAACCCCCGCACCGATGCCGGCAAAACCCTCTACCGCCTAGCCCTGAAACTCACTCGCATCACCGACCTTGACCAAGCATCCACATGGGTCGCCCACCTGCACGAATTCGAC
>NZ_KV802336.1:0-973 GCF_001810665.1 Brevibacterium sp. HMSC063G07 | reverse complement strand
CTAGGGCGTGTCTCCTAATTGTGGGCCTGTGCTCGAGCATGATTGAGGTGTGTCACAACGGTCTAGATTTACGCAGTTCACGAATGCACAGTGGGAGCGAGTTGAACCACTTCTGCCAACGAATGAGGGCCGTAAAGGCCGCCCGTTTGGTGATAGCCGCCGCGTTGTAGAGGGCATCATCTACCGGTACCGCACCGGAATCCCGTGGCGAGATCTCCCCGACCGGTATGGTCCCTGGCAGACGGTGTGGAAGCGGCATCGCCGCTACGCAACCGACGGCACCTGGGACCGCGTATTCGCGCACATCCTCGCCGAGGCCGATGCAGTGGGCGACATTGACTGGAACGTGTCAATCGACGCGACGATCAACCGTGCTCATCAGCACGGTACGAACCTGCCGCGCCCTGATCAGGACACAGGGGGCTCTATCGAATTACAAGAATCTGCCGTTATGCGAGATTGAACCGGCAGGTCACGGGATCGGGAGATCACGCGGAGGGTTGAGCACGAAGGTACATTTTGCTGTCGAGGGGCATGGCCGGCCGCTGTCGATTGTGGTGACGGGCGGGCAACGCCATGATGGCGCGATGTTGCAGGAAGTCCTCGGCGATATTCGGGTCCCGAGAATTGGGTGCGGGCAGGCGCGGACGCGCCCTGATGCGTTGCTTGCTGATCGCGGGTACACGTCACGGGTGAACCGCGCGTATCTGCGTGAGCGCGGCATCGCCGCGGTGATTCCGGAGAAGTCTAATGAGATCGCTGCCAGGAAGCGTAAGGGTCGTGCTGGCGGGCGACCGCCCGGGTTTGATGCGGAGCTGTACAAAGACCGCAACGTGGTCGAGCGGGCCTTTGGGTTGATGAAGCAGTGGCGCGGGCTTGCGACGCGTTATGACAAGCTCGCGGTCACGTATCGCGCGGGAGTGGTGCTTGCGGCGATTCTGGTCTGGTTACGCATATAAGAGACACGCCCTAG
>NZ_KV802335.1:0-15407 GCF_001810665.1 Brevibacterium sp. HMSC063G07 | reverse complement strand
CAAACGCCTAGGAACAAAACCCGGGGCACTTCATGGTCTACGCCTTCGGACCCGTAGCCACTGTCGTGCTCACCAGCGCACACACAGCCTTCACCAACCCGCAAGACCCCTGGGACACCCCGGTCGGACACGCAGTATGGCTGCCACTGGAACCCGAACAGCTCAACCTCGAAGGAACCGATCTGCTCAGCTTCGCCGCAACAGACGGCACCATCCTCTTTGCAAGAACAGGAACCGACTCCGAACAGATCGGCGCACAATTCCACACCGTCTACCAGCGCCACGGCATCACACAACTGCCCCACTGACCAAACAGTCGACCCTCACACCGCAAGCTCAAACGGCAAGCCCCTTTGAGTGAGGACAAAGGGAGAGAATATGTCTGAATACGTAGAGTTCATCCCGAAAGCCGGTGCCTGCCTTGCGACTAAGAACGTGATGAGCGGGGCTGGCGTCGTCAGGTGGATGGTCCGGGAGCCTTCACAAGCACATCGTCGAAACTCCCACCGGGCGGAAGATCCCCCTGGAAGAGCAGTACATCCCGCCGAAGTTCGGGCAGTGACCCGATGGTCAGCGCTGTGCCTGTGACCGCCTACGGCTGATCAGCACAGTTGCTGCTCCGGCCGCCAGCAGCGCCAGACCAACACCAAGCGCGGTGAGTTCCGTGCCAGTCCGCGGCATTGCCGATCCCGGACCCCCGGAAGAAGGTTTGCCCGTGTTTCCGGCAGCGGGAGCCTGCGAATCGGAACCACCTGAACCCGCGGCATCATCGTTGTCCTCAGCCTCAGCGACAGGTGACGAATCGGTGCTGTCATCAGCGGGCGCCTCGGAAGGCGCACCCGATCCGCCTGCAGTCGGTTTATCACTGGAGTCTTCTGAGGGTTCCTGGCTGGGGTCCTCAGAAGGCTGTTCGTTCGGTTCTTCTGAGGGTTCCCTGTTGGGGTCCTCAGAAGGCTGTTCGCTGGGCTCTTCCGATGGTTCCCGGCTGGGTTCGTCAGCCGGCGTTTCACCTGTGCTGATGCCCACAATGAGCGGATCGTGGTCCGAGGAGCGGAACTCATCCGGCTGGTACAGGTTGGTCACGTTGTAGTTGTGGCGGCTGTATTCCAGCGCAATTGACTCAACCGAGTTGATGTTCCACGTGGCCGCACCAGTCACAGCACCCGCCGGTGCAGCCGGGACAGCCGACCGAGCCCGTGTTGTCGTCCCCATCGCTTCTTTCGAGGCGAGCACGTGGTCCAAGCTGCCGGTCAGCCCACCGAAAAGGTAGGTGGGCGTGGCGCCGAAGTGATCGCCCACCTCGGTGTACCCGGCATCGTAGAAGACCTGCATGGGGTCTTCTTTCGTGTAGGAGTTCAGATCACCCAGAATGAACACGCGCTTGGTGCCCATGGACTTCTTCTGTTCCTCCGCAAAAGCATCAACGGCCTTAGCCTGCGCCACGCGGTCAGCATTCGAGTTGCCCTGACCATCACCGGTGTCCTCATTGCCCGGACCCTTGCCGGACCCCTTGGACTTGAAGTGGTTCATAACCGCAATGAACTCTGAAGCCTCCGGATTATCGACGCCGACGGCCTGGAACTTCTGCGCCAGGGGAGCGCGAGCGTTGTGGAACGCCGGACTGTCCAGGATTGCCGAATCGCCGACGGGCTTGGCTTCGGCCCTCTGATAGATGAAAGCAGTGCGGATGACATCGTCACCGGTCTCAGGAATCGTCTGCGGGGAGGGGACAAACGCCCAACGGTCCTCGCCTGCCGCGGCATTCAGCGCCTTGACCAGCTGCGACAGCGCCCAGTCGCGCTCCTTGCCGAACTTGTCGGAGCTTTCAACCTCTTCCAGCGCAACCACAGATGCATCGAGTTTGTTTATCGCAGCGACGATCTTCGTCTGCTGGCGTTCAAAATTCTCCTGGTTGTAAGCACCCCGCGGCTTGCAGCGGTTGGCGCCGACGGGGTTGCCTTCACGGTCGGTGTATGCCCGGCAGCCGGGTTCTGTGTCGCCGGTCGTGGGGAAGTAGTTGAGCACGTTGAAGCTTGCCAGCGTCATGTCACCGCTGACATCGGGAACACCTGTACGGGTGTTTTCAAACGAGGCGGGGGTCAGTTCATCGTTGTCCGGCAGGAACCCCGTGGGCTGCAGGCGGTACTTGTCGTGGCTGTAGCCGACCACGGTGGGCTTGGTGAATGTGACTTTCGCACCAACCCGAACCGGTTTGTCGTTGCTCAGGTACGGCAGCGGAGTGTCTTTGGCGGTCTTGAAGAAGTCCGCGGTGCCGCCGTCATCAAGGGTGTAGGCCTTCCGCTTGTTCTCAGCATCGATCCGCTGAGCTTCTTCTGAGCCGGGCCGTGCCACATCCGTGGGCTGGCGCAGAGTGTCAGTTCCGTTGGCCAGGCCGATTTCACCGTAGACGTTAGTGGAGTAGTTGTCCGTCACCGTGATGTCGCCGCTGGGCTGTACGAGCATGCCCTCAAGGGCTTCGCGTTCGGCAGGGTCTTCGGGGAATGCGCCTTCGTACGGCTTCGGAGCAGCAGCCGCAGCATCGAGCTTCTTCAGTCCCTTGTCGTCGACAGTGATCTGCGTCTGTCCGTAGTACTCGCTGACGCTGCCGGTCACTTCGACGTTGTCGCCGGTCTTGACCTGGCCCACGGTGTCTTTTGAATAGACGAAGACGCCGTGTGAGCCCTTTGCGAAGTCGTGGTTGTCGCCGCCGGTGCCCTCGGTCTGAATGTAATAGCCGCCCAGCCCGCCGGTCGGGTACGCAGCTGTGACGACACCGGTCGTGGTGACGGTCTTGCCCGCATACGGGCTCTTCTCACCATTGCCCTGGATGGTGTTGATCGGCAGGAGGTTGGCCGGATTCTCCGGGTCCGAGGGGTCTGTTGGGTCGGGCGAACTGGTTTCAGTCGGTTCGGGGCTGTCTGGTGAATCGCACGTGCTGGAATCGGGAGCAGACCCCGGGGTGGGGGTGCCGGATTCCCACGATGAGCACTTCAGCTGAATCGACTGGTCCCTGCCGGATGCCTTTGCTCCTGTTGGTTCTGCCTGCTGGCCGCGCACCGCCGCCGGCAGTTTGCTGCTCTTGGAAGCCGTGACGCCCGTGCCGCCGACAACACCGCCGATCTGCTTGAAGTCAATCAGCTTGCCTTCGGCGCTGACCACGAAAACAGAAGCGCCATAAGCGCCATCGGCTGCTGCGCCAGTGTTGACGGAGTTCGTCAGCGGCAGTTCGACAACATGAACGCCAGACTCACCGACAACAGTGCCCTTCGGCAGGGTGACAATCGATTCGTCGCTGTTGAGCGCCCCACCTCGGGTGACCGAGCCGACTGTCCAACCGGACAAGTCGGTGCCAGCCGGGGCGGCGATCTCAACGAAGTCGGCATCGTTCGACGGGTAGGAGATTTCCGAGATGTGAGCATCGGTCGGTGCGGCCGAAACGGGCACTGCGGAACCGCAGGCGAGTCCGACGGCAGCGGCGCCGGCGAGCAGAGCTTGACGCTTCATGTGAGTCCTAACAAGCGGCGTGGGCGCACAGGGATGCGCACTGTCCAGATCAGACTAGAGCGCGCGAAGCTCAAACAGGCAACGACAAGGTGAACTCTGCCAAGGAAAGCAGATGAGACCTGCGTCACTTTTCGTAGACTGTCGCCATGAAGCGCGGCAGAAAGGAAAGCTATGGCACTCGCGGAGAACTTTGAACAAGCTCAGACCGGTGACGTTCTGTGGACACCCTCACCAGAGCGGGTCGCAGCATCGAAAATGCGGGAATTTCAGGAGTGGCTGGCTGAGACACGAGGCGTGCCGGTAGGAGACTTCGCTTCGCTGCACGCCTGGTCGGTTGAAAATCTGGGCGACTTCTGGGATGCGGTGTGGGAATTCTTCGACGTCATAGGCGATCGCGCAGACAGCCCCGCCGTTGTGGGATCTATGCCGCATGCGCGCTGGTATGCGGGAGCACAGATCAACTACGCCGAAAACATGCTGCGCTGGGCTGACCACATGCCGGATGACGAAGCACTCATCGGCCTGGACGAGGATCTGGACAGGCGTGCCTTGAGTTGGGCGGAGCTTGCGGGGCAGGTGGGCGCGCTTGCTCAGTGGCTGCGCTCATCCGGGGTGGGTGAAGGCGACGTTGTCTGTGCCGTGCTCCCGAACATTCCCCAAGCTGTCGTCGGCCTGTTGGCCAGCGCATCCGTTGGCGCGATCTGGTCGGTTGTCGGTGCTGAGTTCGGTTCGGCGGGAGTGTTGGACCGGTTCGTTCAGCTTGAGCCTAAGGTTCTGCTGACCGCGGACGGCTACAGGTTCAACGGCAAGCAGATTGATCTGCGCCCATCCGCCGCTTCGCTCCTGGAGCAGATGCCCAGTGTTCAGACCCACGTGCTGGTCGACAATCTTGGTGATCGGCTTCCCGCTGCTGATCCGGTCGACCTGAGAGTGCCAAGCGTCGTCTTCTCCGACATCGTCGCCGCGCCGCAGAAACCGGAGTTCACCCGGGTGGAGTTCTCGCACCCGCTGTGGGTTGTCTTTTCGTCTGGCACAACCGGCAAGCCGAAGGGCATTGTGCACGGCCACGGGGGCATTGTCCTGGAGGCGGCAAAAACTGTTCTGCACAGCGAACTCAAGCCGGGGCTCTTGGCCTACACGGCGGTTTCGCCCACGTGGATCATGTGGAACATACTGGTCAATTCCCTCGGTGCGGGTGTGGGCATCGTCGTCTATGACGGTTCCCCCGTGGCAGGTTCGGCCTCCCGCCATTTCGAGATCGTCAGCCGCGAGAAAGCCAACCATTTCGCCACCGGTGCAGCGATCCTTCAGATGATGGAGAAAGCCGGGGCCAAGCCAAGGGCCGAGTACGATCTGTCGTCGCTTCGAACAATCCTCTCGACGGGTTCGCCGCTGCCCGGTTCAACGTGGAAGTGGACGTACGAGTTCGTGGCACCGAACATTCGCGTGGGTTCAGATTCTGGTGGAACTGATATCTGCACCGCCTTCATCGGATCGAACCCGCTGAACCCGGTGGTGCTGGGCCAGCTGCAGGGACCGTACCTGGGTGTCGCAGCCGATGCCTTTGACGCGCACGGCAATTCGGTTGTAGACGAACTGGCTGAGTTCGTGGTGACCAAGCCGATGCCGTCGATGCCGGTGAAGTTCTGGAACGACCCCGACGGCAGCCGGTACAGAGATGCGTATTTCGATGTGTACCCCGGCGTATGGCGTCACGGCGACTGGGTGACGCGCTCGGCTGACGACCGCTGGGTGATCCACGGGCGTTCGGATTCGACCATCAACCGAGGCGGCATCCGCATGGGCTCTTCGGACATCACCAACGCGGTCAACCGGGTCGAGGGCGTGCAGGCGTCCATGGTGATCGGCGCTGAACTGGGCGATGGCGATTACTATCTTCCGCTGTTTGTTGTCACCGTTCCGGGTGTGGAGCTCGATGAGCAGCTGCGCTCCCAGATTGTGCAGACGATCCGCTCCGAGGTGTCTCCGAGGCACGTGCCCGACGAAATCATTGCCGCACCGGGTGTTCCCATGACACGCACCGGCAAACTTCTCGAGGTGCCGCTGAAGAAGGTCTTCCAGGGACAGTCGCCGGATGTTGTCAATCGCTCAACTGCTGCCGACAGCGAGATCCTCGACTGGTATCTCAACTTTGCCAGCCGCTTTGCCGAGGGGGCGGCTGACCAGGAAACAGACAGCAAGGGCTGATGTTCGACACTTGAGGTTCGGCTCTTGAGATTTGGTACTGACATTAGGCCCCGGGGGGGGACAGCTGATGCTGTCCACCCCTCGTGCTGTTCACCCAAGACTGCGGTGCGTCCGGGTTGAACGCGCTGAGCAGTCAGCCTCGTTTTCGGGTGAAGCCCAGCGCTGCCGCGCCGATTCCCAGCAGGACCAGTCCCATTCCGGCACCAACCCGCCAGTCCGCACCAGTGCGGGGGAGCGCTTCAGTTTGCTTCGGCTGCTGTGGTGTGGGCGTTCCCTCGCCTCCGGCTTCCGGTGTGGACTCAGGTATAGGTTCCGGCGTTGGCTGCTGCGGTGGGACCGATGGAGTTTCCGCAGGCGTCGGAGTTTCTTCCGGTGCTGGTAAGTCAGACGGTGTCGGCTCTCCTGACGGCGTGGGCTTTTCCGGCGGGGCAGTCGGGTCCTGCGGTTGTTCCCAATAGACGGTTTCTTCCGGGATGCCCCAGTCGGATACCCAACCGTCTGACTTTTCGCTTTCACGGATTTCGACGGTCCACGTGGTCCAGCCTGGTCGGCTTGTCATCGGTTCGGTTGTCAGCTGAGCCCTTCCGTCGCCGTCGATGCGCGCGGTGAGCTCCTGTTCGCCGACCAGCGTTCCCTGCGCTTCGGCCTTCTGGACGGGTTCAGATTTCGAATGATAGGCCCGCGCGATCACCGACAGCGTCGAGTTCGGCGGTGCCCCGCTGATGGTGATCGTGTCAGTCGTGCTTCCATCGGCAGCGATGTCAGCCCTGGTTTTGGCTTGTGGTGCAAACGGCAGCTGCGTGTTGGCCGTTGCCTTGGCAGTGACTTCTGCGGGAGCACCGGTTGTTACGTTCTGAACTCGCTTGCCGTCAGTGGGTGTGTAGACCAGAACATCGGTGCTCGGCAGTCCTGAAGCCGTGGCTTCGATCGAGACCACAGCCCCGGGTGCTGCTGGGACTGACACTTCTGTGCCTGACCGGACCTGCTTGCGCAGGCTTGTGGCCGCGCCGGTCACGACAACATCGACGGGCCAGTCCAGCTGTTTGCCCGCGGCCGAGGCGAGAACCGGGGTTGTGAACACCTTTCCGTCGCGGTGTTCAGGTTCCAGGGTCAGTGTGTACGGGCCAGCGTAGTCTGCAGCGTCTTTGCGCATCTGGGTGAACATGTCCGCCGCCTTCGCGAACTTCTTGCCGAGCTCTTTAGGCGCGCGGACCTTCATGCTGTGTCGGTGGGGCAGTGCTGTGTCGAGCTTTACGATTGCCGATAGGGCGGCCTGCCTGCTGCTGTTCTTCGACTCAGCGTATTCGGCAAGCAGCCATGCCGTCTGCGGAGTTCGCACCGATGTCGGCTCAGCGCCCTTGAAGTGGTGTGGCCGCGGGGACGGCAGTCCCGCATCCAGACAGTAGGAGGGCTTTCCGTCGATAGTGAGGTAGGCGCCGTAGAAGGTTCTGTGCGCCCCCTCTTTGTGCCACAGCCCCGGGCCGTGGAAGTCATCGTTCGCGGCCGCCGGCCCCATGAGCGCGAGCGCCATTATGGCGCTGAGAATAATGAGTGCGCTTGTCTTCAGCGCTGTCAATAGTCTGTTCATAGCCCCCATCAGACAGGCGGTGCTGGCATGATCTCTACGGTCGGCAAAGGCTGTGGAAAGCGACGGCTTCTTCCACAGGCGTGAGCGCACAAGTCGCCGGGATGTTTTAACCCGCTTGTGTCCCTGACCCTGGGAATCAGCACGGTGTGCACAGGAGTAGAGTTTGAGTCGACTATCTATCGAACAGCTGAACGGGGATGCTGACTTTGAGTATCAAGGAAAACGCTGACGTCGTCCTGATCGGCGGGGGCATCATGAGCGCGACGCTCGGCACCCTGCTGCACGAACTTCAGCCCGACTGGACAATCCGCGTCTACGAGCGCATTGACTACGTTGCTCGCGAAAGCTCTGACGCCTGGAACAACGCGGGCACCGGCCACTCCGCCCTGTGTGAGCTCAACTATTCGCCGGCTGACAAGAACGGCAGCATTGACATCACGAAGGCCGTCAACATCAACGAACAGTTCCAGGTCTCACGCCAGTTCTGGAGCTACCTTGTCGACGAAGGCATTGTCGGTGAGCCCAGCACCTTCATCAACCAGGTTCCGCACGTGTCCTACGGCCGCGGTGAGTCCGGCCGCGACTACATTCGCGCTCGCCGCGAAGCCATGGTCAAAAATCCCCTGTTCAAGGACATGGAGTTCACCGACGACCCGGCCACGCAGGCTGAATGGCTGCCCCTCATGTTCGAAAACCGCGGTCCGGGACAGATCAACGGCCTGTCGCGCGTGACCAGCGGAACTGACGTGGACTTCGGTTCGCTCACCCGCCAGCTGCTGGCAAATCTCGCCGACAACGGCGTTGAGGTTCGCACTGGCCACGAAGTCACCGACCTCAACCGCGGCGGAAACGGCTGGCGGGTGTCGGTGAAGAACACGGCAGCGGCCGAATCGTTCGACGTCGATGCCAAGTTCGTGTTCATCGGCGCGGGCGGCCACGCGCTTCCGCTGCTGCAGAAAACCGGGATCCCAGAGGCCAACGGCTACGGCGGTTTCCCCATCTCCGGTCTGTTCCTGCGCAGCTCGAACCCCGAACTGGTGGCCCGCCACCACGCCAAGGTGTATGGCCAGGCAGCAACCGGTGCCCCGCCCATGTCGGTTCCGCACCTGGACACCCGTGTGATCTCCGGCAAGGAATACCTGATGTTCGGCCCCTACGCCGGATTCTCACCGAAGTTCCTCAAGACCGGTTCGTTCCTCGACCTGCCGTTCTCGGTTCGGGCAGGCAACCTCCCGGTCATGCTCAACGTGGCCAAGGACAACTTCGACCTCGTGACCTACCTCATGAGCCAGTTGGCGTCCACGAAAAAGGACCGCTTCGAAGCTCTCGGCGAATTCACCCCGGAAGTCGACCCGAGCCAGTGGGAACTGATCCACGCCGGCCAGCGCGTTCAGGTCATGAAGAAGGACGCCCAGGGCAAGGGCATGCTCGGCTTCGGCACGGAGACCGTTTCCTCGGCAGACGGTTCGGTCGCCGCACTGCTGGGTGCTTCGCCCGGAGCATCGACCGCCCCGTCAATCATGATCAAACTGTTCGAACGCTGCTTCCCACGCCAGTTCGAAGGCTGGAAGCCCAAGCTTGAGAAGATGGTTCCGTCCTTCGGCCGCAAGCTGCACGAAGACGAAACCCTGCTGGACGAACTCTCCGAGTACACCAACCGGACTCTGCAGATCGCGGTCGACTGACTCACGACAGCCTGAAGCCCGCGCAGTCCGAAGCCCTGCACGCCGAAGCCCCCGCGGAAAAAGCGGGGGCTTCAGCATCTACCAGCAGCTGTCGTCACGGTTTCACAGCGTAGGACGTCCGCTGTGACATCGGGGTGTGGAATTATGTATGCGAAACGCTCGGCAAGACCATACGAACGGCGACTATGACGCAGCACTACAACAGCAACTACGGCCAGCACTACCCGCACGGCGGTCCTGTCCGCCCCACGTGGTACGCCCGTCCCGCGGGGCCCGTCAGGCAGGCACCATCGGGGCAGTTGGCCGGTGCGTCCGGGATTGCCTACCCGACGGTTTCGCGCCCGGACGGCTCAACCGGAGAGCTGGTCCGCATTATTCTGGGGTCACTCGCCGTAGGGCTGTTGGGCTTCGGACTTCTGATCATCATTCTGCTGCAGTCGCTGACCTTCAACGGCCTGGGCGTCCTCATAGTCCTGCTGTCGCTGGTGCCCATGGCGTTCATCTTCCTGGTTGTTCTGTGGTTCAATCGCTGGAAGAGGCGAAATCCTGTCTGGCTGGTGCTGCCTCTGCTGTGGGGAGCTGTCATGGCGATCCTCTTCACCCTCGTGGTGCAGCTGGTGGGATTCTCGGTTTCATCTGTGCTCATCGGCTTTGACAACTCCATGGGTCTGTACGAGCTTCTGTATCCAGTCCTGGGCGCTCCGCCCATCGAAGAGGGTGCCAAGGGCATTTTCCTCGCGGTTTTCGCCATTGCGGCACGCCGTCATTTCACCGGCCCGCTTGACGGCTTCATCTACGGTTCGCTCGTCGGAGCGGGCTTCGCCTTCACCGAAAACCTGCAGTATCTTTCGGCTTCCTTTGACGAAGGACAGTTCGCCGGTCTGGCCATCACCTTTGTCCTGCGCGGAATTGTGTCCCCGCTCAGCCATTCGCTCTTCACCGCCGTGGCAGGTATTGCCATCGGCTTCGCGGCCTCCCGCTGGAAGTGGTGGGCCGCCGTTCTGGCATGGCCGCTGGGCTGGTCCGTGGGAACCTTCCTGCATGCCCTCTGGAACTTCATGGCCGGGATCGTCTCCGGGCTGGGAGTCTTCGCGCTGCTCGTCATTGTTGCGCTGGCGCTGGTCAACACCGTCATCTGGTACAGCCTGGCCTTCGTTCTGCGCTGGCTCGAAGTGCGCAAAGACCGCGCGATGCTCGACGAATACCGGGCGGCGGGATGGTTGACACCTGCTGAAGTCGACACCTTCGGGTCGTGGCGAGGGCGCAGACAGGCCAAACGCTGGGCCGCCGGATACCCCGGTGCGTCAGCCACTTTCAAGAAGATGGTCCGCACCACGATCGACCTGGCAAATGCCCGCCAGCGCATCAATGTCCACGCAGGCGGTCAGGTGGAACGAGAACGCGAAATGAAGCTTCTCACCGCCTTCACCACGCAGCGCACACAGCTGATCAACAGCATGAACAGCGTGCGCAGCTACCAGCCTCACTACCACGGTGGATTCAGATGATTGACCTAGTGCTGGCGATCATTGCGCTGTCGTCAATGGCAACGGGGTGGATCCGCGGTCTCAGCCCCACCGTCGGTGCGCTGCTCGGGTTCACGGCCGGACTGCTCGCCGGTCGAGGTGCACTCGCCGGACTCAAAGCAGTCGACGCTGCCGAACTCGTCGAAGCGATCGGCCCGACAGGCGTTTTCGCCGTACCCTTTGTGCTGGGTCTGATCGGCGCGACCATCGGAGCTTCGCTGGGTCGGGGGCTGCGAGAGCGAATGCGCTCGGTTTCGGGCAAACTCGTTGACTCCATTGGCGGTGCCATCAGCGGCCTTGTTATCTTCTGCCTGCTGGTGTGGGTCACCGCAGGGTGGGTGCGCACCACTTCACTCATCGAACCAAACCAGTGGGCTGCAGAGTCGAACATTGTGCGAGCACTTGACCGAGCGGCACCCGTGCCGTCTTCGCAGGCGCTCGGTGCTTTGGGCGACGCCCTTCGCTTCAACGGGTTTCCCGATGTCTTCAGCGGGCAGAAAGAGCAGATTCGCGAAGTCGGGCCGCCGAACCCGGAAATGGTGGAAGTCGGCAAAGAAGCTTCCGAATCGGTTGTGAAGGTCAACGCTCAAGCACCGGCGTGCAATTCGGCCTCAGAAGGCACCGGTTGGGTGTATGCCGACCACTATGTGGCCACCAACGCGCACGTTGTCGCCGCGGCGCAGCAGATATCAGTGCAGGTCACCGGTAAGGGGCAGGCTCTTCCCGCGCAGGTCGTGGGCTTCAACCCCAAGACAGACGTCGCTGTTCTCTACGTGCCCAGTCTCAAAACCCCGGCTATGCAGCGCGGGAAAGATCTTGAGGTAGGGGCTGACTCCGTAGTCGTCGGCTTCCCGGAACACGGCCCGTACACGATTTCACCTTCGAGGGTCCGCGAAAGGATCACTGCTGAAGGCAAAGACATCTACGGGCAGAACAAAGCCGTCCGCCAGGTGTATTCGCTGCGCGCGGATGTCCGCCCGGGCAATTCCGGAGGTCCGCTTATCGCTGCCGACGGTCGAGTGTCGGGAATGGTCTTCGCGAAATCGCAGAATGACGATTCCACCGGCTATGCGCTCACGCTCAAGGAGATCATGCCGACGCTCAAGGCGGCAGAGGGCACGCGCGGGCTTGTGCCCACGGGCAAGTGCACCGCCAAGAACTGACGTGCCAGCCGCTACTTGGTCAAGTTCAGCCCTGCGATGACGGCACGGTGGTCGGAGGTTCCGCGGTCCATGACGGTGTCGTAGACCGGATCGAGCCCACGGACCATGATGTGATCCAGCCGCACCGCGGGGAACCTTGCCGGCCACGTGAAGCCGAAGCCGCCGCCGACGGCCTTGCGGCTGTCAAGCAGCTGATCGTCGAGGTCTTTGAAATAGCGGTCAGTCTGCACCGCGTTGAAGTCGCCAGCCACAATCAGGTGTTCGGAGTCTTCCTGCTTAACGGCGGACGAAAGTTTCTGCAGCGCAGAATTGCGCAGAGTTTCCACCCCGGGACGCACCGACGGAACGTGCACCGCGTAGAGCGTGACATCGCCATGATCGCTTTGCACCGTGGTTTCGAAAGCCCGCGGCCACTGCAGACCAAGGTCGATGTTCCGCTTCTTCGACAGCGGCCAGCGCGACCACACGCCGACCGTGTCGGCAACCTGGGTGTACTCGAACGACTTGTCGAGTTCCTTTTTGATGATCTTGCCCGACAGGGATTCGATCTCTTGGACGACAACGACATCCGGATTCTGGTCGATGATGGAGCGCGCCGTGGCAGTCGGCTGCGGCAGACGCGCACCGACATTGTGCGTGGCGACAATAAGGTCCGCATTGCGGTCATCTGAAGCCGGTTTGAGATAGGGGCCGAACATCACGCCCCACACCAGAGCTGGAATGAGAACGCCGATGATCGACAGCGGCGACAAGCGGATGAACGCGAAAAGCAGAAGCAGAACAAGCAGCACCCACGTCCAGGGCAGCGTCGATTCGACAACGAGGGCAATGCCGTTGGTAGTCGGAATCAGTTCGTGGATGAGCAGAAGCGCGGCCAACAGCGCGCCGAGGAGGGCTACGATAACGCCCTTGGCTGGGTTCTTCGTGCGAGACATCAGGGCTTCAGTCTACGAGTCCAACCTGACCGCTTTCTGGGGCGTCCCTCAGCGCACGCCTATATCCGCTGGACGGGGCTGCTCCTCTATCCACCGGATCGCGGGCCCACACCGATTGCGTCAGCGCAGCGCCAGCGGATCAGCGCAGAGCTGATGCTCTCCAGACTTCGACATCAGGGTGCGTATCGAAGCGGTATCCCTGGCCGCGGATGGTGCGCACAACAGAAGAGTAGGCACCCAAGCGCTTGCGGAGCCTGCGCACGTGGACATCGACAGTGCGTTCGTCAGGGCGGTCAGCGTCATCGCCCCACACTTTGTCCACAAGCTCGGTGCGCGACAGGGTGCGGCCTTCGCTGCTGACGAGCGTTGCCAGAAGGTCGAACTCTTTGACCGTCACGGTTTCCAGCCTGCCGTCGATGTGCACTTCGCGCCGCGGAAGGTCGACCTTGAGGCCAGGTGTGGGCTTCTGGACTTCGGCGGGCTGGGGCGGCTGAATTCGGCTGGGAATGCGGGAGCGGACGGGACCGTGCGTGCGGGCGGCAGCACCGCGGGCGGCGGGGGACCCGGTCGCAACTGCGCGCACTGCTTCGAGGTCGCGTTCGGGGCCGGAAGGCGCCAGTGCGATGATCGCCTGGGTTTCTGACGACGGGGCGAGTTCCTGCGTGTAGTCCCGCAGCGACTCGGCGATTTCCGTGAGGTTGGTGCCGGAGGCGGCAGCCTCTTCTTCGCTCAGACCTATGTAGAGGATGATTCCGCGGGCTGAACCAGGCTGAGCCTGCACTCCGGCGGGGCCGTATGTGCGAGGGGCGGACTGCGGGTCTACCGGGGTCAATCGGGCTCCTCGCCTGCGGGTTGCTGCTGCGCTGCGGGGGTGGATGTTCTGGGGTGCAGATGCGGGCTGCGCCATGGTTTTCTCTTCTCTTAGCGATGGGACTGTGTGGATGCTGCTGAAGAACTCGTTCGCGACCGTGTCAGCACGTGAGGTCGCGAACGCAGAGCATCGGCATTCGCTGCAGGAAGAACATGACGTCATTATTTGTCACGGCTTGACTGAAAACCAAGCCGAAATCAGCTTTTGGGACGTTTGTGACGACATATGACGCAACAAAAGGTGTTTTTGTGACTCGATAAGCGGTTTTGCCCGTATTCAGGGGAGTCAAGATGACAGAAGAAGAACAGCACGAGGTGCCAGGCGCCTCGTGCTGTTGAGCTGCAGTCCCGCGGGACTCAGGTGAGTGGTCAGGCTGTTCCGTACATGCGGTCGCCGGCATCGCCAAGGCCGGGAACGATGTAGTTGTTTTCGTCGAGCCCTTCATCGAGAGCCGCAGTGAACACATCGATGTCAGCCCGTGTTCCGAAGCGCTGCGTGATGTAGTCGACGCCCTCCGGGGCGGCCACAAGGCAGACGGCAGAGATGTGCGAAACACCGCGCTCCAGCAGGAAATCAATGGCCATTTCCAGAGTGTGGCCGGTGGCCAACATGGGGTCGATGACGAACACCTGGCGGTCTTCGAGGTCGACCGGCAGGCGCTGAGCGTAGGCCTCGACTTCGAGGGTGTCGTCATCGCGGACCATGCCGAGGAAGCCGACTTCGGCGGTCGGCAGCATGCGGGTCATGCCTTCGAGCATGCCGAGGCCGGCGCGCAGGATAGGCACTACCAGCGGGCGCGGCTGGGCGATCTGGATGCCGGTGGTTGCACACACCGGGGTGTTGATCTGCTTGAGCTGCACGCGAACATTGCGCGTGGCCTCGTAGGCAAGCAGTGTGACGAGTTCGTCGGTCAGCTGGCGGAAGCGAGCTGAGTCAGTGCGCTCGTCACGCAGAACGGTGAGCTTGTGGGCAATGAGCGGGTGGTCCGCCACGTGGAGCTTCATGGTTTAAGCCTAGCGCCGACCGCGGCTGCAGTCCTGCTTTGTGTGCGCGGTGCGGGCAGAGACAATAGACGCATGACTTCAATGTGTGCGCCCAAAGCCCACGGGGGCGGTGGTAGTGCTCCTGAGCGCGGGCCTGACTGCGGTAGTGCAGCCATTGGCGCCGCCGGCGGAAAAGCAGTGGGCTGACATGGTGCTGGCAGTCCGCGAACAGCACGCGGAATGGATGGGTGTAGCGCTTGAGCAGGCGCACCAGTGCCCCGAATCCGATGTGCCGATCGGCGCTGTTGTCATTGTCGACGGGAAAGTGGTCGGAGCTGCCTGCAACCGGCGCGAAGCCGATGCCGATCCGACCGCCCACGCCGAAATCCTCGCTCTGCGCCAAGCCGGGCAGACTCTGGGCACGTGGCGGCTGGACGGGGCGGTCCTCGTCGTCACGGTTGAACCGTGTGCCATGTGCGCCGGAGCGGCAATGAACGCCCGCGTAGGCACGATCGTCTTCGGTGTGCACGAACCCAAAACCGGCGCGGTGGGATCCGTGTGGGACCTCCCGCGGGACCGCGCGGCTCACCCGATTCCCCAGGTGTATCCCGGTGTGCGGGCCGATGAATGTCGGGCTGTGCTGGATGATTTTTTCGCTGATCTGCGGCTGCGCGACAGACCGGAGTGACCAGAATGACAGTACTTCGGTTTGTGCCGTGGCGGCTGAGGCCGTAGAGTTATCCGCGGTAGCGTGTCCGAGCGGCCGAAGGTGCAACACTCGAAATGTTGTGTAGGGCAACCCCCTACCGTGGGTTCAAATCCCACCGCTACCGCCAGATGAAGCTCCGGGGTTCTTGCCTCGGAGCTTTTTCATGTTCTGAGGACGCAGGCATGTTCCCGAGGCACAGCGGGGGTTAAGTAAAGAAAAGTGTGTCTTTTCCGGG
>NZ_KV802334.1:0-1265 GCF_001810665.1 Brevibacterium sp. HMSC063G07 | reverse complement strand
GTGGCATGCGGACACACTTTTCTTTACTTAACCCGCTTCATGGGTAAGGGGCAGGCAGGGTTGAGGTCGCTGAAGGCACGCATGGGTGGAGAATCCGGCCAGGCGTGCGCCAGGGCAGTGCGTGGGCGAAGTGAATGTCATGTACCGACCGCGATTGCAGGTGGGGCGTTCGGCACGACCGACCAGCCTCGGGTGACCTCTCGTCGCCGTGCCCGACGAAGAGCTGCAGACGCCACGCGCGTCAAGCCGACCTGATCGTGGAGCCGGTTGATGATCTTGCGGACGCTGGTGGCGGCGACCATGACGATGGCGCTGAGTAACTGGTTGGTCCAGCCGCGTCGTGGGAGCGTCTCTGCGTCGTCCACGGGCATGAACTTGCCGTCTTTGATCGACTTGTTCATCGACTCCACGGAATGCCGCCCGGAAGAGTATTGGGCTTGCCATTTCTCGGAACGATAGGGGTAGGCCTGCTCATGCTTCGCCCGTTACATTGATTGTCAAGCTGCTTCGGGTGTTTTTTCTTCGTAGAGGGTTCCGTGTTTGACCATGGCGTACACGACGTTGAGTCGTCTGCGAGCTAGGCACATGATGGCTGCGTTGTGGCGTTTTCCTTCGGCTCGTTTCCGGTCGTAGTAGGCCTTGGATATCGGGTCGTGGTTGGATGCGACCCAGGCGGATTGGAATAGCGCGCTTTTGAGTTTCTTGTTGCCTGCACGGGAGGGAAACTCCCCGCGGATCGAGGTTCCTGATCTCCTGGTGACAGGCGCGATACCGGCATAGGCTGCCAGGTGGGCAGCGGACTGGAACGTGGAGAAATCTCCAGCGGCCAGGAGAATCTGACTGGCGGTCTTAACGCCGACTCCCGGCATGGACGTTAAGACCTGAAGAAGAGGGAGCGAATCAATGAGTTCCTCAACTTGTGCAGCGATGTCAGCCCGTTCGGCTTTGAGCGTTTTGATCGTGGCGGCCAGACGCGGCACGATCTGTTCAGAAGCTTCACTGCCAGGCACGATCACGGTCTGCTGGCTCAGTGCTTCAAAGATCGCATCCACCAGTGCTGAAGGGTCTTTGCGGGTGTGGTTACGCGCCCACCGCTTCACCCCTGGATTCCCCGCGGCCCGCAGCCCTGCTGGACCGTTGTAGCGGATCAGCAAATCCAGCGTGATCTGGCGGGTCAGCACACCACCTTTGAATACACGTTCCAGTGCTGGGTGGATTTGTAACAGCAAGGTGAAGCGTCCTGGGTTTAGTTCCTACCTTAGGTA
>NZ_KV802333.1:270032-271437 GCF_001810665.1 Brevibacterium sp. HMSC063G07 | reverse complement strand
GCTCATCAGCCCTATTAGAATCCGTACACCGAATATTGATTCCCGCTGCGCGCATCGGATCGTAGTGGCCGTCGTAGCGACTGTTATCCCAGTCAGCGAGTTGCAACAGCATAGGCGCGGACTTGCCTTCTTTGAGCTCATTCAGCGCAAGATTCAAGTTTCCCCAATAGTCGGTGCTCTCGAGCCCCTGGAACATTCCCGTACGTCCGTCCATAAACGTCACACGCCGCTTGTCATTTTTCCGCCCAGTAGGCAGGCCCTTGCCACCATCGGCTGTTTCAAGCTTCTGCAGAAGCTTCGT
Source organism: Brevibacterium sp. HMSC063G07 (assembly GCF_001810665.1). Classification (NCBI taxonomy): domain Bacteria; kingdom Bacillati; phylum Actinomycetota; class Actinomycetes; order Micrococcales; family Brevibacteriaceae; genus Brevibacterium; species Brevibacterium sp. HMSC063G07. Next base: position 271,136 of record NZ_KV802333.1, on the reverse strand, counting down.
GTTGTTTTCAGTAAGCACCTTGACATCGTTAGTGTCACCCAAAGCGCACCGGAAGGTTTTATTCTCAACCGGGGTAAACTGAAAGTCGTGGGGCCACAGTTCGCCGTAGGTTTTGCCTTCCCGGCCCACGGCAACACAGTTTTTGGCAAACTCTTCAAAGGCGTTCTGGAAACCGGCACCCTGTTCAACAGCTTTTTTCTGATTGGCGTTCAAGCCATCGAGGTCAGGTTTTCCGCTGGCTTTGCCTCCACCGGATACGGACGTTTCATCCTTGCCTTTGCTGGCTTTGTCTGGTCCGGCAGGTGCTTCCTCAGGGTCTTCGAGATCAGCAAAACTATCTGAGCGTTCATTGACTTCTTTGAGCGCCTTGGCGTCCTCGGCATCGCCCGGGTCGACAACACCGTCGAAGACCAGTTTGCCGACATTGTCGCCAAACTTCTGCGCATAGCGATACCCCAACGATGTTCCGTAGGACTGACCGACGTAGTTCAGCTTCTTATCACCGACAACAGAACGCAGCATGTCCATATCGCCAACAGCATCCCACGTGCCCAGGTGCTTAATCAGGTCTTTCCGGCCTTCAGCATCAAGACCAAACAGCTTCCCGGTGTTGTCAAAACACGCCTGAGCAGTCTTCTTGATTTCGGCATTGTAGACCTCTTCAGCCTTGTCCCTGCCGTCTTTCAACGGGTTCAAAGCACGCGAAGCATCCCGCTCCTTATCTGACTCGCACTCCGAAAACGGCATAGAATCGCCAACACCACGGGGATCAAAACCCACCATGTCGAAGTTCTCGGCAATCTCGAAATTGGTGTACGCCTGCCCATCGGCGTGACTCAGGCCGGGCTGGCCAGGGCGTCCGGCATTAAACAGGATGGAGCCCTGCGGCTTTTTATTCGGCGTGAACTTTACACTGTCTTTAAGCTGCTCCAGCTTTCCGGCCTTGACACGTTTGACCGCAATTGCGATGTTGCCCTTGGCCGGGTTCTTCGCATCAATCGGCGCAATCATGTAACCGCACTCAGGCGCACGCCCGAGCATGTCAACCATGTCAGCCGAGTCGTCGAAATCGAGGGCTTCACAGTTCTTGGCAGACCAGTCGAT
>NZ_KV802333.1:18625-269932 GCF_001810665.1 Brevibacterium sp. HMSC063G07 | reverse complement strand
CTTCTGACCAGACTTCTCAGAAGACTTGCCCTTCGGCGACTCAGCCTCTGACGCATCCTCCTTCGGCTGGTCAGACGGCCTATCCGAGGCAGACTCATCAGCTTCATCCGCGGGTTCATGGCTTGGACCAGCACTCGGTGATTCCGGTGCCGGTTCTGCCGGAGCATCACCAACCGGGCTCGCACCAACCGGCACAGCCAAACCGGCAGCAAGAGAAGTAACGGCAACCGCAGCGAACACAGAATGTGCGCAGCGCCTGAGCAAAGAATTAAACGGGGTCATAACAGGCAACAGTAGCCCCGCCCAACACCACACAAAGCCAAAATCAGACCCAATAACAGGCCTAAAATAAGACCTCTCACAAAAACAGCAAAGCGGGTGTTCAGTCACCTGAACACCCGCCCCGTGAACCTACAGCCCTAGTCCAATGGAACCGGCTGCACGCCATATGCGGCCAAACGGTCCCTGCCGCCGTCTGGGGCGGTCAGCACCCAAATTCCCCCGGAATGACGAGCAACCGTGTGCTCCCAGTGGGATGCACGGGAGCCATCCGCGGTCACAACAGTCCAGTCGTCATCAAGCGTTCGGCTTTCAGACCCGCCGGTGGTCAGCATCGGCTCAATGCAGATAGCCATGCCCGGTTTGATCTTCGGCCCGCGCTTTTTCACCGCATAGTTCAAGACTTCTGGTTCCATGTGCATCTGCGAACCGATGCCGTGTCCGGTGAAGTCTTCAATCAGTCCGCCGTGGAGCTCAGGTGCATTCTCCAACACCCACCCCTCGATGGCATCGCCGATTTCGCCAATGTGATCAGCCCGGGCAAAAGCGGCAATTCCGGCCCACATGGCCTCTTCTGTCGCATCTGACACCCGCAGGTCCTGCTCACGCGCAGCTTCACGCCCACCGACAAACACCGTGATGGCGGAATCACCGTGCCAGCTGTCGACAATCGCTCCGCCGTCGATCGAGACCATATCGCCCTCTTTGAGGACGGAGCCATCTGACGGAATGCCGTGCACAATGACGTCATTGACCGAAACACACAGAGTGGCCGGATAACCCATGTAGCCCAAGAAGTTCGACGTAGCGCCGTGCTCCTCGATCACCCGCGCGCCAGCTGCGTCAACGTCCTCCGTCGTCGCTCCGGGCACACAGGCGGCCGCAGCGGCTTCCAAAGCCGCCCGGGTGACCAGACCCGCACGGCGCATAGTGCGGATCTGGCCGTCCGTCTTCAGTTCGATCTTAGGACCGAACATCAGCCCTCAAGCGCTTTCATAATCCGTTCCGTAATCGCCTCGATCTCCCCCAAGCCGTCAACCTGGCGAAGCAGACCACGACGGCGGTAGATGTCTGTCAGCGGCTGAGTCTGCTCTTCGTAGACATCCATACGGTGACGGATGACGTCCTCGGTGTCGTCCGAACGGCCTTCGGTCTGCGCGCGAGCAAGCAGACGGCCGACAATCTCATCAGTGTCAGCGGTCAGTTCGACAACAGCGTCCAGGCTGTGACCGGAGGCTTCCAGCATGGAGTCAAGTTCATTCACCTGAGCTTCAGTGCGAGGGTAGCCGTCAAGCAGAAAACCGTCCTTTGCGTCATCCTGCTGCAAACGGTCGGCAACCATCGAATTGGTGACCTCGTCCGGCACGTACTCGCCGGCATCCATGTAGCGCTTCGCCTTCTTGCCCAGCTCGGTTTCGCCCTTAACATTCGCGCGGAAGATGTCTCCGGTCGAAATAGCGGGAATCGACAGTGCGGAGCTGAGCCTGGCTGCCTGGGTGCCCTTACCTGCGCCGGGAGGGCCGATGAGGATGATGCGCTTTGTCATGTGCGTCCTTCCGATGTGTTCCTAATCGAATGCTACCTAAGCGCACAGACCCGAACCCCAACAGCTGGGTCGGGATTCGGGTCTGTGCGCTGGATCAAAGGGCTGTGTGAGCTCAGCGGCAGATCAGCGCAGAAGGCCCTCGTAATGGCGCTGCTGCATCTGCGAATCAATCTGTTTGACCGTTTCAAGGCCGACACCCACAACAATGAGGATCGACGTGCCGCCGAACGGGAAGTCCTGATTGGCATCCACGAGCACCAGGGCGATCAGCGGGATCATGGCCACGAACGCCAGATAAAGCGAACCGGGAGTCGTGATGCGGTTGAGGACAAAGCGCAGGTAGTCCTCAGTGGGCTTGCCGGCGCGAATGCCCGGAACAAAACCGCCGTACTTCTTCATGTTGTCGGCGACTTCTTCAGGGTTGAAGGTGATCGCAACGTAGAAGAACGCGAAGAAAATAGTCAGACCGGCGTAGATGGCCATGTAGAGCGGGTGATCACCCCGGGCCAGGTAGGTGTGGATCCACTGCACCCAACCGGATTCAGGGTTGCCGAACTGAGAGATGAGCTGCGGCAGGTACAGAATCGAGCTTGCGAAGATGACCGGGATAACACCGGCCTGGTTGACCTTGATCGGAATGTAGGTCGAAGTGCCCCCAAACATACGGCGACCCACCATGCGCTTGGCATACTGCACCGGAATGCGACGCTGCGACTGCTCAACAAAGACAACCAGCGCCACAACCAGCAGACCGACCAAGCAGACAATCGCGAAGACGTCCGGGCCCTTCGACTTGAGGATCTCGCCGAATGCGGTCGGGAAGCCAGCAGCAACCGACGTGAAAATCAGCAGCGACATGCCGTTGCCCACGCCGCGCTCCGTAATCTGCTCACCCAGCCACATAATGAGGGCAGTGCCCGCCGTGAGGGTGAGAACGATGATCAGCTGCGCCCACCACTCATCGCGCACAATGATGTTTTCACAGCCTTCGACATTGCCGAACAGAGCACCGGTGCGCACAGTCGTCACCAGAGTCGTAGCGTTGAGAACAGCCAGACCAATAGTCATATAGCGGGTGTACTGCGTCAGCTTGGCCTGCCCGGAAGCACCCTCCTTGTGCAGCGCCTCAAAGCGCGGAATGACCACGCGCAGAAGCTGCGTGATAATCGAAGCGGTGATGTAGGGCATGATGCCCAGCGCGAAAATAGACAGCTTCAGCAGCGCACCGCCGGAGAACAGGTTGATCATGCCGAAGGCACCCGAATTCAGCTGCGGGTTCGAAACACACTGCTGAACGTTCGCATAGTCAATGCCCGGCGCAGGAATGAAGCTGCCCAAGCGGAAGAGCACAATAATGCCCAAAGTGAAGAGGAGTTTGTTCCTCAGATCCGGGGTCCGGAAGGCTCTACCGATAGCGCCGAACAAACGTCCTCCTGAGATCAAGAACCCGCACCCTGGACAAACTCAAGGCACGACAATTCCGCAGACAGATACCGCAGGTACTTTACTCCGCTCCAACAGGCCAAGCAAACCCGAATCTGACATACCAGGCGACCGGCACGTCGCCCAACGCCTCCCAAAACAAAAACAGAAGAGGCGGAGGTCAAGATGACCTCCGCCTCGTCAGCGAAATCAGACAGCCTAAGCTGCCGTCAATCAGGCTTCAGTTGCAGTGCCGCCGGCAGCCTTGATCTTTTCGATCGCGGAACCGGAGAACTTTTCAGCCGTGATGTTGATCTTCGCGGTGAGTTCACCCTCACCGAGAACCTTGACGGGCTGCTTGGCGCGGACAGCGCCCTTTTCCACCAGATCGGCAACCGTGATGTCGCCGCCTTCCGGGAACAGTGCCTGCAGCTTGTCCAGGTTGATGACCGCGTAGGTCACCTTGTTCGGGTTCTTGAAACCGCGCAGCTTGGGCAGACGCATGTGCAGCGGCGTCTGTCCGCCCTCGAAGCCGTGGGGAACCTGGTAGCGGGCCTTCGTGCCCTTGGTTCCGCGGCCTGCGGTCTTACCGCCCTTGCCTGCTTCACCACGACCGTAGCGGTGCTTGGCGGTCTTCTCGCCCTCAGCGGGGCGCAGGTGGTGAAGCTTGAGTGCACGTTCTTCAGCCATGTCAGTCCACCTCTTCGCACTTGACCAGGTGGCGAACAGCGTTCACCATACCGCGAACCTCGGGACGGTCCTCGCGAACCACCGAGTGGTTCAGACGCTTAAGACCGAGAGTGCGGATGGTTTCACGGTGCTGCGGCTTGCCACCGATCGTCGACTTGATCTGCGTAATCTTCAGCTTCTTAGCCATCAGGCGCTTGCCCCGCTTTCTGCTGCGCGCAGAAGAGCGTGCGGAGCAACTTCGTCAACCGGCAGGCCACGGCGAGCCGCGACTTCTTCCGGACGCTCCAAGCCCTTCAGCGCTGCAATGGTGGCGTGCACGATGTTGATCGCATTTGCCGAACCCAGCGACTTCGAAAGGATGTCGTGGATGCCAGCGCAGTCGAGGACGGCACGGACAGGACCACCGGCGATAACACCGGTACCGGCCGAAGCCGGACGGAGCAGGACAACGCCCGCGGCGTCTTCACCCTGCACCGGGTGCGGAATGGTCTTCTCGATGCGGGGGACGCGGAAGAAGTTCTTCTTCGCTTCCTCAACACCCTTGGCGATGGCCGCGGGAACTTCCTTGGCCTTGCCGTAGCCCATGCCGACCATGCCATCGCCATCGCCCACAACGACCAGGGCGGTGAAGGAGAAACGGCGTCCGCCCTTCACAACCTTGGACACGCGGTTGATGGTGACAACGTGCTCAATGAACTGGTTCTTGTCTTCGCGCTCACCGCGTCCACCGCGGCGACCGCCCTGGCCGCGACCGCGACCGCGACCGCGATCGGGGTTCTGCTGCTCAGTCTGGTTTGTCTTCTCTTCGTTGCTCACAGCGCCAGACCTCCTTCACGTGCGCCCTCTGCGATTGCGGCCACACGGCCGTGGTAGGCGTTGCCGCCGCGGTCGAACACAACAGCCTCAACACCGACGGCCTTCGCGCGTTCGGCGATGAGCTCACCGACCTTGCGTGCCTTTGCGGTCTTGTCGCCGTCGAACGAACGCAACTCGGCTTCCATAGTCGAGGCCGAAGCAACGGTATTGCCGGCTTCGTCGTCGATGACCTGGACGAACACGTGACGCGACGAGCGGGTCACCGAAAGACGCGGACGTTCGGGCGTGCCGTTGATGTGCTTGCGCAGACGGGCGTGGCGACGGTTGCGTGCAGCAGTCTTGGACTTGCCGCGGCTCTTCTTCAATCCGAAGGCCATGGTTACTTACCAGCCTTTCCAACCTTGCGGCGAACCTGTTCGCCTGCGTAGCGGACACCCTTGCCTTTGTAGGGTTCGGGCTTGCGAAGCTTGCGGATGTTCGCAGCGACTTCGCCGACAAGCTGCTTGTCGATTCCGCTGACGGTGAGTTTGTTGTTGCCCTCAACCGTGAAGGTGATTCCCTGCGGGGCGGCAACCGGGATCGAGTGCGAGTAGCCCAGCGACATTTCGATGTCGCTGCCCTTCGCCTGAACGCGGTAGCCGGTGCCGACGATCTCGAGCTTCTTTTCGTAGCCCTGGGTCACTCCGACGATCATGTTGTCGACCAGGGTGCGCGACAGACCGTGCAGGGCGCGAGATTCGCGCTCTTCGTTCGGACGCTCAAGGGTGATGACGCCGTCTTCGAGCTCAACCTTGATCGGTTCAGCAACCGTGTGGCTCAGTTCGCCCTTGGGGCCCTTCACGCTGACGGTCTGGCCGTCGATCTTGACCTCAACACCGCTGGGAACGGAGATGGGGCGCTTGCCGATACGTGACATTGTGCTCTCTCCTTCCCTTACCAGACGTAGGCGAGGACTTCCCCGCCCACACCCTTCTTAGCTGCCGTGCGGTCAGTCATCAGACCGGACGACGTGGACAGAATCGCGATGCCGAGACCGCCGAGAACCTTCGGCAGGTTGGTGCTCTTGGCGTAGACGCGAAGACCGGGCTTCGAGACGCGCTTGAGGCCGGCGATCGAACGTTCGCGGTTCGGGCCGAACTTCAGGTCCATCTCCAGAGTCTTGCCGACGCGGGCGTCTTCGACGCGGTAGTCGGCGATGTAGCCCTCGGCCTTGAGAATGTCGGCGATGTTCGCCTTCAGCTTGCTGTGGGGCATGCTGACATCCTCGTGGTACGCCGAGTTGGCGTTGCGCAGACGCGTAAGCATGTCTGCGACTGGGTCAGTCATAGTCATTGGGCTTTAGCCCTTCCTCGCTGCGGTTTCTGTGCCGTTTCCGATTGTGGATCGACACGGACCTTCAACGTAGTGGTTCAGTTTGCTTTAAAGGGGAAGCCCAGGTGCTTGATAAGCGCCCGGCCCTCTTCGTCGGTCTTGGCGGTAGTGACGATCGTGATGTCCATACCGCGAACGCGGTCGATGTTGTCCTGGTTGATTTCGTGGAACATCGACTGTTCGGTCAGGCCGAAGGTGTAGTTTCCGTTGCCGTCGAACTGGCGGTCCGAGAGTCCGCGGAAGTCGCGGATACGCGGCAGTGCCAGCGAAATGGTGCGGTCGAGGAACTCCCACATGCGCGCCCGGCGCAGCGTGACGTGAGCGCCGATCGGCTGGCCTTCGCGCAGCTTGAACTGTGCGATCGACTTGCGTGCGCGGGTGACAACCGGCTTCTGACCCGTGATGAGGGTCAGGTCGTTGATTGCGCCTTCGATGAGCTTCGAGTCGCGGGCGGCGTCACCGACACCCATGTTCACGACGACCTTTTCGATCGTGGGAACCTGCATGGGGTTCGCGTAGTTGAACTCCTCCTGCATCTTCGCGACGATCTCGTTGCGGTAGAACTCGCGCAGTCGAGGTGCAGGACGGCTGGTTGCTGTTGCTTCAGTCATCAGATGTCCTCTCCGGTACGACGCGAGTAGCGGACGCGGACGGTCTTGGTGCGGCCGTCGCGTTCAACCTTTTCCTCGCGGAATCCCACGCGGGTCGGCTTGTTGTCCTTGGGGTCAACGAGCATGACGTTCGAAACGTGAATCGGAGCTTCGTGAATCTCGATGCCTCCGGCAGTAGCGCCGGCTGCGGTCTGAGTGGCGCGCTTGTGCTTGGTGATGCGGTTGACGCCTTCGACCAGAACACGCTGGCGTTCGGGGTACACGGCCAGAACCTTGCCCTGCTTGCCGCGGTCGCCTCCGCGCTCCTGCTTTGCACCGGCGATCACCTGAACGGTGTCGCCCTTCTTGATGTGCAGCTTAGGTGCCGTCATTCTTACAACACCTCCGGTGCGAGCGAGATGATCTTCATGAACTTCTTTTCGCGCAGCTCACGGCCCACGGGGCCGAAGATGCGGGTGCCGCGCGGTTCACCGTCGGTCTTGAGGATGACGGCTGCGTTTTCGTCGAACGAAATGTACGAACCGTCGTTGCGACGCTGCGCCTTGCGGGTGCGCACAACAACGGCCTTGACGATGTCGCCCTTCTTGACGTTGCCGCCGGGGATTGCGTCCTTGACCGTAGCGACGATCGTGTCGCCGACGGACGCGTAGCGACGTCCTGAACCCCCGAGGATCCGGATGGCAAGGATCTCCTTGGCACCGGTGTTGTCAGCGACTTTCAGTCGCGACTCCTGCTGGATCAATGTCTTCTCCTGTCGTCTCGCTGGTTCTCTTTATGAGCCTTGCGGAACGGTTGTGTTTACAGTGCCCGTGTGCGGTTCCCCGGTAGCCGCCCCCAGGAGTGGGGGCGGGACCGGGGCGGACCGCAGCCGGTGGCCGCGAATTACTTGGCGCGCTCGATGATCTCTACGAGTCGCCAGCGCTTCGTTGCCGAGTACGGGCGGGTCTCAGCAACACGCACGAGGTCGCCAACACCAGCGGTGTTGTCTTCGTCGTGGGCCTTGAACTTGGTGGTCGTGCGCATGATCTTGCCGTACAGGCGGTGCTGCTTGCGGCGCTCGACCTCAACCACGATGGTCTTGTCCATTTTGTCAGACACAACGTAGCCGCGCGCGGTCTTACGGCTGCCGCGCTGGGTGGTTTCTGTCACTTCAGACATCACTTGCCCTCTTCCTTAGCGTCAGCCGGGTTGGTGCGGAGCAGAAGCTCGCGTTCGCGAAGCACGGTGTAGATGCGTGCAATGTCCTTCCGGACGGCCTTCACGCGACCGGGGTTGTCGAGCTGGCCGGTTGCGGCCTGGAAGCGCAGGTTGAACAGTTCAGCCTTTGCCTTCTTGAGCTCTTCGCCCAGACGTTCGTTGTTGTAGCCGTCGAGAACGTCCATGGTCAGATCCTTGGATCCTACTGCCACGTCATTCACCACCTTCACGAGAAACAATGCGGGCCTTCATCGGAAGCTTGTGGATTGCGAGCCGCAGAGCTTCGCGAGCCACTTGTTCCGAAACGCCGCCGAGCTCGAACATGATGCGTCCGGGCTTGACGGGTGCAACCCACCATTCGGGTGAGCCCTTACCGGAGCCCATGCGGGTCTCGGCAGGCTTCTTGGTAATGGGACGGTCCGGGAAGATGTTGATCCAGACCTTGCCGCCGCGTTTGATGTGGTGGGTCATGGCAATACGAGCAGCTTCGATCTGACGGTTGGTCACATAAGCGGCGTCGAGTGCCTGAATGCCCCATTCACCGAATGCCAGTTCGGTTCCGCCCTTGGCGTAGCCGTCGAGGCTGGGGTGGTGCGGCTTGCGGTACTTAACACGACGAGGGATCAGCACGTGTCAGCCCTCCGTTCCGGCTGCGGCTTCTTTCGAAGCTGCAGCATTGTCGTTCTTCTGCTGAGCTGCGCCCTGACCGCCGCGTCCGCGTCCACCGCGGCCGCGTCCGCGTCCACCGCGTCCGCCGCGCTGGTTGGTCTGTGCAGCTTCCTGAGCGGCAAGTTCCTTGTCAGTCATGTCGCCGCGGTAGACCCAGACCTTCACGCCGATCCGGCCGAAGGTGGTGTGCGCTTCGTAGAAGCCGTAGTCGATGTTCGCCCGCAGGGTGTGCAGAGGCACACGGCCTTCGCGGTAGAACTCCGAACGGCTCATTTCAGCGCCGCCGAGACGGCCGGAGCACTGCACGCGGATGCCCTTGGCACCTGCGCGCTGTGCGGACTGGATTGCCTTGCGCATAGCGCGGCGGAATGCCACGCGGCTGGCAAGCTGCTCTGCTACACCCTGGGCGACCAGCTGTGCATTGACCTCGGGGTTCTTGACTTCGAGGATGTTCAGCTGGATCTGCTTGCCGGTGAGCTTCTCAAGCTTGGAGCGCAGGCGGTCGGCTTCCGCACCCCGGCGGCCGATGACAATGCCGGGGCGCGCCGTGTGGATATCCACGCGAACACGGTCACGGGTGCGCTCGATGTTGATCTTTGCAAGGCCCGCGCGTTCGAGGTCGGTTTCGAGCATCTTGCGAATGCGGATGTCTTCGCCGACGTAGTCCTTGTAGCGCTGACCCTTAACGGTCGAGTCCGAGAACCACTTCGAACGGTGATCGGTGGTGATGCCCATCCGGAACCCGGTGGGGTTGATCTTCTGACCCATCAGGCGTTCTCCTTCCCATCAGCGTCCGAGCCGTCCGTGAGGACCACGGTGATGTGGCTGGTGCGCTTGTCGATGCGGTGTGCACGACCCTGGGCGCGAGGACGGAACCGCTTCATGGTCGGTCCTTCATCGACGTAGATCTCTGAGATCACGAGGTCGTCTTCATTGAATGCAACGCCGAGCTTGTCAGCTTCCTGACGGGCGTTGCTGATGCCCGATGCGACGAGTTTGTAGACAGGCTCAGATGCAGCCTGGGGAACAAACTTGAGCATCGCGAGAGCTTCGGTTGCCTGCTGACCACGAACGAGGTCAACGACACGCCGAGCCTTCATGGGCGTCACACGCAGAAAGCGTGCCTTCGCCTTGGCTTCCATCGTTTCCTTCTCTCCTTATAGGACGCGTAGGGGCGCGGCTCAGCCGCGGCGGCCCTTGCGGTCGTCCTTGTCGTGGCCGCGGAACGTCCGCGTCGGTGCGAATTCGCCGAGCTTGTGCCCGACCATTGATTCGGTGATGAACACCGGGACGTGCTTGCGTCCGTCGTGAACCGCGATGGTGTGTCCCAGGAAGTCCGGGATGATCATCGAGCGACGCGACCACGTCTTGATTACGTTGTTGGTGCCCTTTTCGTTCTGAGCGGCGACCTTCTGGAAAAGGTGCTCGTCTACGAAGGGGCCCTTCTTCAAGCTACGAGGCATTTTCTAGGCTCCCTATCAGCGCTTCTTGCCGGTGCGACGGCGGCGCACAATGTACTTGTCGCTTTCGCGGTTCGGACGGCGGGTGCGTCCTTCCGGCTGGCCCCAGGGGCTGACCGGGTGACGGCCACCCGAGGTGCGGCCTTCACCACCACCGTGCGGGTGGTCGATCGGGTTCATTGCAACACCGCGGACGGTGGGACGCACGCCCTTCCAGCGCATGCGGCCGGCCTTGCCCCAGCTGATGTTGGCCTGCTCGGCGTTGCCGACTTCGCCGACGGTCGCCCGGCAGCGAGCATCGACGTTGCGGATTTCACCCGAGGGCATGCGCAGCTGTGCGTAGCGGCCGAACTTAGCAACGAGCTGAGCCGACGTGCCGGCGCTGCGGCCGATCTTGGCTCCGCCGCCGGGGCGAAGTTCGATTGCGTGGATCACGGTGCCAACGGGGATGTTCTGCAGCGGCAGAGCATTGCCCGGCTTGATGTCAGCCTGTGCTCCGGCTTCGACGCGGTCGCCCTGCTTGAGCTTGTTCGGGGCGAGAATGTAGCGCTTCTCGCCGTCGACGTAGTGCAGCAGTGCAATGCGCGCGGTGCGGTTCGGGTCGTATTCGATGTGTGCGACCTTTGCCGGGACGCCGTCCTTGTCGTGACGACGGAAGTCGATCACGCGGTACTGGCGTTTGTGGCCACCGCCCTGGTGACGGGTGGTGACTCGGCCCTGGCTGTTACGGCCGCCCTTCTTCGGCAGCGGACGCAGAAGCGACTTCTCCGGCGTAGACCGGGTCACTTCGACGAAGTCCGCGACCGACGAGCCACGGCGGCCCGGGGTCGTGGGCTTGTACTTACGGATTCCCATGAGTCTTCAATTCCTTCTGAACTGGATCGCTTAGAGCGATCCGCCGAAAATGTCGATCGATCCTTCGCGAAGGGCGACGACGGCGCGCTTGGTGTTCTTGCGCTTGCCGTAACCGGTGCGGGTGCGCGTGCGCTTGCCCTCGCGGTTGAAGGTGTTGACCTTGTCGACCTTGACGCCGAAGATGCTTTCGATGGCGTACTTGATTTCGGTTTTGTTCGACCGCGGATCAACGAGGAAGGTGTACTTGCCTTCGTCCATGAGCCCGTAGGTCTTCTCCGAAACGACCGGCGCGATGATGATGTCGCGCGGGTCCTTGATGGTTACGCTGCTCACTTGGCTGCCTCCTCGTTCTTGCCGAGGTACGCCTTGAGCGCAGCCTCGGTGAAGATGATGTCGTCGGCCATCAGCACGTCGTAGGTGTTCAGCTGTCCCCAGTGCAGCGTGTGCACGTTCGGCAGGTTGCGAACCGACAGTTCGGTGACGCGGTCGTCGTCGGTGACGACGACGAGCTGGTTCTTGTTGCTCGAAAGCTTTTCGATTGCTGCGCGAGCAGCCTTGGTCGAAGGCGTGTCACCGTCGACGAGGGCAGTCACAGCGTGCACCTGGTCGAAGCGCGCCCGATCAGAAAGTGCGCCGCGCAGTGCTGCAGCCTTCATCTTCTTGGGGGTGCGCTGCGAGTAGTCGCGCGGAACCGGACCGTGGACGATGCCGCCGCCTGCGAACTGCGGAGCGCGGATCGAACCCTGGCGTGCGTTGCCGGTGCCCTTCTGGCGCCACGGCTTGCGGCCACCACCGCGGACTTCAGCGCGGGTCTTGGTTTTGTGCGTTCCCTGGCGAGCTGCGGCCAGCTGCGCAGTCACGACCTGGTGGATGAGCGCGACGTTCGTCGGCACATCGAAGATCGCGGCGGGCAGTTCAGCGGTTCCGGCCTTTTTGCCGGCTGCGTCGAGAACGTCGATTGACTTGGTTTCAGCCATCGGAGTCATGCTCCCTTCACTGCAGAGCGAACGAGGACGACAGCACCCTTGGCTCCCGGAACAGCACCCTTGAGCAGCAGAACGCTGTTTTCAGCGTCGACCGCGTGAATCGTGAGGTTCTGGGTGGTCTGCTTGACGTTGCCCATACGGCCGGCCATGCGCTGGCCCTTGAAGACGCGGCCGGGTGTGGCTGCGCCGCCGATGGAGCCGGGCTTGCGGTGGTTGCGGTGCTGACCGTGCGATGCGCCGACACCGGCAAAGCCGTGGCGCTTCATAACGCCTGCGTGGCCCTTGCCCTTGGTGTTGGCGGTCACGTCAACCTTGGTGCCGGCTTCGAAGACGTCAACGCCGAACTCCTGGCCGAGCGAGTATTCGCCGGCATCAGCCGTGCGAAGCTCAACGAGGTAGCGGCGAGGTGTGACGCCGGCCTTGTCGAAGTGACCGGCGGTCGGCTTGTTGACCTTGCGCGGGTCGATTTCGCCCGAGCCGATCTGGATTGCTGCGTAGCCGTCGGTTTCGACGTCGCGGATCTGGGTGACAACGTTGGTGTCAACGGCGACGGCGGTGACGGGAACGAGGTTGCCCTCTTCGTCCCACACCTGGGTCATGCCGAGCTTCTTGCCGAGCAGGCCCTTGAATGTGCGGGTGGTGGGAAGGGCCTTGGAACGGGTGTTAGCCATTGAAAGTCCCTCCCTTAGAGCTTGATCTCGATGTTGACGTCGTCGGCGAGGTCAAGGCGCATGAGCGAGTCAACTGCCTTGGGCGTCGGGTCGACGATGTCGATGAGCCGCTTGTGGGTGCGCATCTCAAAGTGCTCGCGGCTGTCTTTGTACTTGTGGGGCGACCGAATAACGCAGTACACGTTCTTTTCAGTCGGCAACGGCACGGGGCCCACAACCGTAGCGCCAGCGCGTGTGACAGTCTCCACGATCTTGCGTGCAGCGCTGTCGATCACAGCGTGGTCGTACGACTTGAGCCTGATGCGGATCTTCTGTCCGGCCATGGCGTCGTAACTCCATCCTTTGTTCTTCCTGGCCATCAACCGCCCGTCCTTGCGGATCTGGCGGTTTGCACCAGCTGTTCTTCCGACCCCCGCGGTCGGGCGTGTCGCAACAATCTTTTTAAAAAAAGCTGCCTGGGCAGTGCGACTCGCTGTCAGAGTTGTTTCGGTGAACCGAACCCGTAGCGGATTCACTTCCGATGTTTCCGGGCATCCGGCTGATGCCGAGCAGGGGTCTGCGCCCGAAAACGCAACCTTCACATCTTTGCACACCTAGCACACAAGCTCAAATCGGAGGCTGATGTTGTGCGTCACGGCGTTCCGCAGTTCCTTCGGCCGTCTCACCCTCTGCGCTGTTGGCAGTCGCTTCCTCGCCTATGCAGACAGCAAAGAGCCCCGCGGCCGAAACCACGGGGCTCTCTGTCAGGCTGTCAGAAGATCAGGCGTGGATCTTGGTGACACGGCCTGCGCCGACGGTGCGTCCACCTTCGCGGATAGCGAAGCGGAGGCCTTCTTCCATGGCGACCGGCTGGATGAGCTCGACCGACATTTCGGTGTCGTCGCCGGGCATAACCATCTCGGTGCCTTCAGGCAACGTGATGACGCCGGTGACGTCCGTGGTGCGGAAGTAGAACTGCGGACGGTAGTTCGAGTAGAAGGGGTTGTGACGGCCGCCTTCTTCCTTCGACAGGATGTAGACCTGTGCGTCGAACTTGGTGTGCGGCGTGATGCTGCCGGGCTTCACGATGACCTGACCGCGCTCAACGTCTTCGCGCTTGGTGCCGCGCAGAAGCAGACCGACGTTTTCACCTGCACGAGCGTCCGGCAGGGTCTTGCGGAACATTTCGATAGCGGTGACGGTGGTCTTCGAGGACTGCGGCTTGATGCCGACGATCTCGATTTCTTCGTTCGGCAGCAGGATGCCGCGCTCAACACGACCGGTGACGACGGTGCCGCGACCGGTAATGGTGAAGACGTCTTCCACGGGCATGAGGAAGTCCTTGTCGATGTCGCGCTCCGGTTCCGGAACGTTTTCGTCGACAGCTTCCATGAGGTCCTGGACCGACTTGACCCATTCCGGGTCGCCTTCGAGGGCCTTGAGAGCCGAAACGCGGATGACAGGTGCGTCGTCGCCGGGGAATTCCTGGTCAGACAGGAGTTCGCGGACTTCCATTTCGACGAGGTCGAAGAGGTCTTCGTCGTCGATCATGTCGGACTTGTTCAGAGCCACGACGATGTAGGGAACGCCGACCTGGCGAGCGAGCAGAACGTGCTCACGGGTCTGCGGCATCGGGCCGTCGGTTGCAGCGACAACCAGGATTGCGCCGTCCATCTGGGCGGCACCGGTGATCATGTTCTTGACGTAGTCAGCGTGACCGGGGGCGTCAACGTGAGCGTAGTGACGCTTTTCGGTCTCGTACTCAACGTGCGAAACGTTGATGGTAATACCACGTTCACGCTCTTCAGGAGCGTTGTCGACCTGGTCGAATGCACGTGCTTCGTTGAGGTCGGGGTACTGGTCTGCAAGGACCTTCGTGATTGCCGCGGTCAGAGTCGTCTTACCGTGGTCAACGTGACCAATGGTACCGATGTTGACGTGCGGCTTAGTCCTTTCGAAGCTAGCCTTTGCCACTGGGTTCCTCCTAGTGATTGGTGCGGCGCAAGCTTGTGAGCGCCGCGCCTTTTTACTTGTTGCGCTCGGCGGGACAGCGTGCAGCTGCCCCGCCGAGCAACGGGGAGATTATTCTCCGCCGCGGGTCTTTTGGATGATTTCGTCCGAAACGTTCTGCGGAACTTCGGCGTACGAGTGGAACTGCATGCCGTAGACGGCACGTCCCTGCGTCTTGGAGCGCAGGTCGCCGATGTAGCCGAACATTTCCGACAGCGGGACGAGTGCACGCACAACCTTAATGCCGGTGGCGTCTTCCATCGACTGCACCTGTCCGCGACGCGAGTTCAAGTCGCCGATGACGTCGCCCATGTACTCCTCCGGAGTGCGGACTTCGACATCCATGAGCGGTTCGAGCAGCACGGGGCGCGCCTTGGGAGCAGCCTCCTTGAATGCCATCGAACCGGCGAGCTTGAACGCCATTTCCGACGAGTCGACGTCGTGGTAAGCACCGTCGACCAGGGTGGCCTTGATGCCGACCATCGGGTAGCCGGCGAGAACACCGACCTGCATGGCATCCTGGATGCCCGCATCCACCGACGGAATGTATTCGCGGGGCACGCGGCCACCGGTGATCGCGTTGTCGAATTCGTAGATCTTGTCGCCTTCGACCTCCATCGGCTCGATGGTGATCTGAACCTTGGCGAACTGGCCCGAACCACCGGTCTGCTTCTTGTGCGTGTAGTCGTACTTTTCGACTGCCTTGCGAATGGTTTCGCGGTACGCAACCTGAGGCTTGCCGATGTTGGCTTCGACCTTGAATTCGCGCTTCATGCGGTCGACGAACACATCGAGGTGAAGTTCGCCCATGCCGCCGATTTCGGTCTGGCCGGTTTCTTCGTTGAGGTTGACCGTGAACGTCGGGTCTTCCTTGACGAGCTTCTGAATAGCCGAGGACAGCTTTTCCTGGTCGCCCTTCGTCTTCGGTTCGATAGAAACGAAGATGACGGGCTCGGGGAATGCCATCGACTCCAGAACAACCGGGTTGGACGGATCGGCGAGGGTGTCACCGGTAGTGGTGTCCTTCAGGCCGATGAAGGCATAGATGTGACCTGCAAATGCCTCTTCAACAGGGTTTTCCTTGTTGGAGTGCATCTGGAAGAGCTTGCCTACGCGCTCACGCTTGCCGGTGGTGGTATTCAGCAGCGTGTCACCGGACTTCACGTGACCGGAGTACACGCGAATGTAGGTGAGCGAACCGAAGAACGGGTGCGTTGCAACCTTGAAGGCCAGAGCCGAGAACGGTTCGTCCTTCGAGGGTTTGCGCACAACCTCTTCGTCCTCCTTGCCGTAGACGAGGCCGGTGACCGGCGGAACGTCAAGCGGCGAAGGCAGGTAGTCGATGACAGCGTCAAGGACCTTCTGCACACCCTTGTTCTTGAAAGCCGAACCGCACATGACGGGGAAGGCTTCTGAGGCAATCGTGAGCTGGCGGATGCCGGCCTTGATTTCGTCGATGGAGAGTTCGCCTTCTTCGAGGTACTTCTCCATGAGCTCTTCACTGGCTTCGGCAACGTCTTCGACCAGGGCTGCACGGTATTCTTCCGCGCGTTCCTGCAGGTCAGCAGGGATTTCGATTTCCTGCATGTCCTGGCCCATCTTGGTTTCGTCCGGCCAGACGTAGGCCTTCATTTCGAGGAGGTCGACAACGCCCTCGAAGTCGCTTTCAGCGCCGATGGGCAGCTGAATGACCAGCGGCTTAGCGCCGAGACGGTCCTTGATGGTGCCGACGGTGTAGTAGAAGTCAGCACCGAGCTTGTCCATCTTGTTGACAAAGCAGACGCGCGGGACGTCGTACTTGTCAGCCTGACGCCAAACGGTTTCGGACTGCGGCTCAACACCTTCCTTGCCGTCGAACACAGCGACAGCGCCGTCGAGAACGCGGAGCGAACGCTCCACTTCCACGGTGAAGTCGACGTGCCCGGGGGTGTCGATGATGTTGATCTGGTTGTCTTGCCAGTAGCAGGTCGTCGCGGCCGATGTAATCGTGATGCCGCGCTCCTGTTCCTGCTCCATCCAGTCCATGGTCGAAGCGCCGTCGTGGGTTTCGCCCAGCTTGTAGTTGACGCCGGTGTAGAACAGGATTCGTTCGGTGGTGGTTGTCTTACCGGCATCAATGTGAGCCATGATGCCGATGTTGCGGACCTTTTTAAGGTCAGTCAGCACTTCAAGTGCCACGGTGTCCCTCTCTCGTAAGAAGTACCTGGACAAGCAGCACCCGCCGAAACGGGCACCGCCTGATGATTACCAGCGGTAGTGAGCGAAGGCCTTGTTGGACTCAGCCATCTTGTGCATGTCCTCGCGGCGCTTCACAGCAGCACCAAGGCCGTTGGAAGCGTCGAGGATTTCGTTCATCAGACGCTCGGTCATCGTCTTTTCGCGACGCTGACGAGCAAACTGAACCAGCCAGCGCAGAGCCAGCGTGGTGGAACGGGCGGGGCGGACGTCAACCGGCACCTGGTAGGTGGCACCGCCGACGCGGCGGGAGCGGACCTCCAGCGACGGGCGAATGTTGTCGAGGGCCTTCTTCAGAAGGGTGAGAGCCTCGACGTTGGCCTTCTCCGAAGCGCTTTCGAGTGCGCCGTAGACGATGCGCTCAGCGGTGGAGCGCTTGCCGTCGAGGAGGACCTTGTTGATGAGCTGGGTGACCAGCGGTGAGTTGTAGACCGGGTCGATTGCGACCGGGCGCTTGGGTGCGGGGCCCTTACGCGGCATTACTTCTTCTCCTTCTTCGCTCCGTAGCGGCTGCGAGCCTGCTGACGGCCCTTGACGGGCTGAGTGTCGAGTGCACCGCGAACAATCTTGTAGCGGACACCGGGGAGGTCCTTCACACGGCCTCCGCGCACGAGCACGATGGAGTGCTCCTGGAGGTTGTGGCCTTCACCCGGGATGTAGGCGGTCACTTCGATCTGCGAAGAGAGCTTGACACGTGCGACCTTGCGCAGTGCCGAGTTGGGCTTCTTCGGCGTGGTCGTGTACACGCGAGTGCACACGCCGCGACGCTGCGGGCTGCCCTTAAGAGCAGGCGTAGCGTTCTTCGCCGGCTTGTCGTGCCGTCCCTTGCGGACGAGCTGCTGAATTGTAGGCACTTATCAGGTTCTCCGATGCTTCTCGTTATTCCTAATCTCCTGAGGATTCAGGAGCGTATCCTTCTGCGGCCGGGTGAAGCTGCGTGCCCGACTGCAGACGTGGCTTCCACCGCCGTTTCCAGTGCAGCCGCACTGTCTGTCGGTATATGGCGAAAAACCACCGGTGTTGATGTTTTCCGTGTGATGATGAAAACTTCACCGCCATAGGGCAACAACACCGCCTGCCGAAAAATCGCAGATACACCTAGGGTAACCCTCGGCGAGCCACTCGGTCAAAACACGGTTGGACGGTGCTTGACCTGGCGATTTCAGGCGTTCCAACTGTAACGCGCCGGCAGCCGTGTTCTGCAAGGAGTTTGCTTGAGGTTCGCTCATTCTCCGAAAACATTCCACGACGCACAGTCCGCCCAGCACTATTGTTGAAGAATGACTGATTACCGGCCCTCCGCCAGCGACGCCTTCGACCAGCACCAGCACCGCATTCGCGCCTCTGATCGCGACCGTGACGATGTCCTGCAGGTCATCTCCAACGCACACGTCGCGGGTCGGCTCTCACCAGAGGATCTAGACGAGCGCCAGAACGCCGTTCTGGCCTGCATCTACCTTCACGAACTGCTTCCGATCATTCACGACATTCCCGAAGGCCGCGAAATCGAGTCCCGAATCAGGGAGGAAACAAACGCCCCTAAGCCGGGCGGCACCTCGTCAGCCGTGCAGCCAAAGAACGCCGTCGTTCCCGCGCGACCCGGAGACGGGCCGACAGTGACAGACATTGCAGTTCTCGGCGGATCCTCCAAATCGATCGCTGCGAACACCCCGCAGGTGACATCCTTCGCGCTGATGGGCGGCAGCGACCTCTATTTGTCTGAAGTCTGCGGGCCGGGCGCAGAAATCACGATCTTCAGCATGAACACAATGGGCGGTTCAGACATATACGTGCCCGCCGGCGTGCGCATCATCGACCACTCGGTGAATATCCTTGGCGGCAACGACATCAAACCCAATGCCTTTGGCGACGGCTCAAACGGAACGCTCATCATCAAAGGCTTCAACCTCATGGGCGGAAACGACGTCCACCTGGACCCTGGAGTCCAGACCGGCGGCAGGTGACCGCTGGCCAGAACATACAGCGTTAGGTGAGCGGCACCTCGTAAGAACACCTCGTAGAAACAGGCCGCCCACACAACATCGAGCGGCCCGCACCCTGATGCCCGTATGACACACGACCTCCGCACACACGGACGAAAGGACCAATGTGAAGATCGGAATTCTGACCTCCGGCGGCGACTGCCCCGGCCTCAACGCCGTCATCCGCGGCGCCGTCCGCAAAGGCGTGCGACTTTCCGGTGATGAATTCGTCGGCATCCGCGACGGATGGCGGGGCCTGCTGGAAGGCGACCTGCATCCGCTGACCACCCACGATGTGCGCGGAATCAGCGGCCGCGGCGGGACTGTTCTCGGCACATCACGCACCCACCCCTACTCCGGAGGCGGACCGGATGCCATGCGGCAGGTGATGCGCGACAACGAGATCGACGGCGTCATCGCCATCGGCGGTGAAGGCACGCTCGCTGGGGCCGCGCGACTCGCTGACGACGAAGGACTGCCCGTAGTCGGCGTGCCCAAGACCATTGACAACGACCTCGGCAGCACCGACTACACGTTCGGATTCGACACGGCAGCGGCAATCGCCACACGCTCCATCGACGCACTGCGCACAACAGCAGAATCCCACCACCGGTGCATGGTTGTCGAAGTCATGGGCAGGCACGTCGGCTGGATCGCACTGCACGCCGGCATGGCCGCAGGAGCACAGGCCATCCTGCTGCCCGAATTCCCCGTGACCATGGAACGCGTCGCCGAGTGGGTTCAAAGCGCCCGCAACCGAGGCCGCGCCCCCATCGTCGTGGTTGCAGAAGGATTTGTGCCCGTCGGCGTTGACGCAGAAGAAGGGGTTGCCGGAATCGCCGCCGACGGGAGGCCGAGGCTCGGGGGAATCGGCGACTACGTCGCAGCCGAAGTCGAACGCATGACGGGCATCGAAACTCGCGCGACAATCCTCGGCCACCTGCAGCGCGGAGGGGTCCCCACCGCCTACGACCGCGTACTTGCCACACGTCTGGGCCTAGCCGCAGTCGACCTCGTCCACGACGCCAGCTGGGGCTACATGACCAGCCTCTCCGGCACAGACATCATCCGCGTCCCCATGGCCGATGCGGTTGAATCACTGAAAGCTGTCCCGAAGGAGCGCTGGGACGAGCTCGAAGCGCTGCTGGGGTAGGCGAAGCCTCGGCGGCTCGATGGTTCAGCCACAAGAAAACTCCCGTTAGCTGCAGGTCTGCGCCTTAGCAACAGCTGCTGACGGGAGTTTTTGCGGCTGAAGCGTGGGCGGCGGCTATGGGACGGCTCCCGAGGCGGAGGACCAAGGCGCGCTTAGCCGAGAGCACCCACTGCAGCCAGTCGTTCCCTCAGGCGGAGGGGGTTCTGCAGGTCGTGCCACATGATCCGCACCACCGTGTATCCGAGCACGTGCAGCCTGTGTTCACGCTGCTTTTCGAGCATGAACTGATCACCGCGCTCATTGATGCCGCCGACACCGGTGTCTCGGTACTTCACGGCCCCGTCGAACTCGATGATTATGCGCTTGTCAGGAATCAGGCCGTCAACGGGGCAACGAACTCACCGTTCTCATCGACAATGTTCGCCTGCTGGACCAATCCTTTGACGCCAAGGTTGCGCACCGTGACCATGCAGACACTTTCACCGTACGATTCAGCCAGCCCCGTCGAATACTCCATGAGTTTGACCACCCGCAGCGAGGCAGCGAACTTCACGTTGGCGTCGATGAGCTCGCGGGCAGAGTGTTTGTAGGCCGGTGCCTTATTCGGTTCCGAGCGCAGCAGAGCGTCGAACACGGCGACCGCGTGCTCAAGCGAATTGTCGTTCGCGATATCCAGCACCGTGCGCACCGAACTGGTGACAGCAACGCCATGCCACAGGGTGGTCTCTTCAGGTTGGCGAATCTGCCTCTGGCGCCGAATAAACCTTTCACCTGCCCGGGACCGTGACGGGTTGATGATCTGCACCTTGCTTGGAACGGTCAGCACGGGAAGCCCGTAGATCCGGGCGGCAGTTTCGTGGCTGAGAACATCGCGTTCACTCAGCCGTCGGCCGATGACTTCAGCTTTGCCGAGGTGCTTCTTCTCCTGCAGCTGGAACCATGCGCGCCCCTTCCCTGTTGAGGCGGCCTCCCCTATCAGGTGCAGAATCTCCGGTTCTGCGAAACGGTTGAACTGAGTGTGTTTGGCGCAGGTGCGATTGACGAAATAGCAGGACCGATACAGCCGTTCGAGGCAACAGCCGACGGCCCTTTCGACATCCCACTTTTCAGCGCCGAAAGCCTTTGCCTCTTGAAGCGAGAACACGTTGAACATATGCAACTGTCGTCGGAGAACTTATTGCTCCACAACCCCCAGTCCATATCTGTGGATAACCCTGTGGATTTTCTGGGCGATTGTGGATGAAGTGGCTTTTCCCAAAGGGCGAGGACGCCCTCGGCGCGTTTTTCGGCGCCCAGTTCGGCGACCCGGCAAACCCCCGAAGCCGTAAAACACCCCTTAGCAACAAGCAAACTCCCGTTAGCTGCGGATCTGCGCCTTAGCAACAACTGCTGACGGGAGTTTCTGTTGCTAAAGCGTGGGCCGCAGTTGTGGGGTCTGCGAGGTTGAGATCCGGTGCCGAGGTGGAGGGCTCGGTCCCAGCCGGGCGGCACCTCGCAGCGCACCTACCCACAGAACACAAGCGGCCCGGAGGGAAAATCCCTCCGGGCCGCTGTGCGCCGGGCTTGGGCTTGGCGGTCTACCCGCTCAGCAGCTTGCCCACGGGTGAGAGACAAGCGCCTCTCCCCCGCTTAGTCGCGCTGGTGATTCAGCTGCGCAGCCGAATCACACGCTTAGGCGAATCAGATGTCGCCGAAGCCGCCGAAGTCGTAGTCCTCGAGCGGAATGGTCGAGCCTTCGCCGGCGAATGCCGGGTAGAAGTCGCCGTAGGTGTTCGAGAACATTTCCTGCTTGGCTTCGTCAGTCGGTTCGACAACCAGGTTGCGGTAGCGGTGCATACCGGTACCGGCCGGGATGAGTTTACCGAGGATGACGTTCTCCTTCAGGCCCAGCAGCAGGTCGGACTTGCCTTCCATTGCCGCTTCGGTCAGGACGCGCGTGGTCTCCTGGAACGATGCGGCCGACAGCCACGATTCGGTGGCCAGCGATGCCTTCGTAATGCCCATGAGTTCGTCACGTGCGGAAGCCGGCTGGCCGCCTTCAGCGACGACGCGCTTGTTTTCGTCCTGGTAGCGGCCGCGGTCAACTAGTTCACCCGGCAACAGGTTGGTGTCACCGGATTCGATGACCGTCACGCGGCGAAGCATCTGACGCACGATGACTTCGATGTGCTTGTCGTGAATGCCGACACCCTGCGAACGGTAGACCTTCTGGACTTCGTCGACAAGGAACTTTTCGGCGTCGCGACGACCGCGGATGCGCAGCACCTGCTTGGGATCGATAGCACCTTCGACCAGCTGGGTTCCGGCTTCGATGTTCTGACCGTCTTCAACCAGAAGCTTTGCGCGGCGGCCGACTGCGTGCTCGATTTCGTCGGAGCCGTCCGCGGGGATCACGATGACGTAGCGCGTCTTGCGGCTGTCGTCGATCTTGACCTTGCCGGCGGCTTCCGAAATCGGCGCGTAGCCCTTGGGCGTCCGTGCTTCGAAGAGCTCGGTGACACGCGGCAGACCCTGCGTGATGTCACCGCCGCCTCCGGCAGCAACACCACCGGTGTGGAACGTGCGCATGGTCAGCTGCGTACCGGGTTCACCAATCGACTGTGCAGCCACGGTGCCGACTGCTTCGCCGATGTCGACAAGCTTGCCGGTTGCCATGGACCGGCCGTAGTGCTCAGCCGAGATCTGCGCGTCGGAGTCTGCGGTGAGGACCGACAGGACCTTGACTTCGCGGATACCGGCTGCGACCAGCTGGTCGAGCACATCGACCGAAATGTCGGTCTTGGCGGGCACCACGACGTTGCCGTCGGCGTCGGTGACGTCGACAGCGGTGAGGCGGCCCATAACCGAGGTTTCGGCCCATTCGTGCACGACAAGCTTGCCGTTGGCATCTTCCTGGGCGACGGGAAGCGTGATTCCGCGCTTCGAGTCGGTGGTTTCGGTACGGATGATCACATCCTGCGAAACATCCACCAGACGACGCGTGAGGTATCCGGAGTCTGCCGTACGCAGAGCGGTGTCTGCCAGGCCCTTACGAGCACCGTGCGATGCGATGAAGTACTCGAGGACGGACAGGCCTTCACGGTAGTTCGACTTGATCGGGCGCGGGATGATCTCACCCTTGGGGTTCGTCACCAGACCGCGCATAGCGGCAAGCTGGCGAACCTGCGTCCAGTTACCGGAAGCACCGGATTCGACCAGGCGCAGAATCGAGTTCTCCGACGTGAAGTTCTTCTGCATTGCCTCGGCGATCTTGTCGGTGGTGTCCGACCAGATCTTGACCAGTTCGGTACGGCGCTCGTCGTCGGTGAGCGCACCGAAGGCGTACTGTTCTTCTACCTTGTCGACGAGTTCTTCGGCTTCGTTGAGCGACTGTTCCTTGGATTCCGGGGACACGATGTCGCTCATTGCGACGGTCAGACCTGAGCGGGTTGCCTGGTAGAAGCCGGTTTCCTTGAAGTTGTCGAGCGCCTGGGCGACTTCTACACGCGGGTAGTTGTCTGCAAGGCGGTTGACGATCTTCGACAGCTGCTTTTTGCCGATGGTCTCGTTGACGTACGGGTAGTCCTCCGGCAGCGACCGGTTGAACAGCGCACGGCCCAGCGTGGTCTCCAGGACGAGGGTGTCGCCTGCTTCCCATCCTTCCGGCAGTTCCATCTTTCGATGGGGAACGATGTTGCTCAGGCGGATCTTCACCTTTGCGCCGAGGTCGAGTTCGCCGCGGTCGTAGGCCATGATGGCTTCGGCCACCGAACCGAATTCGCGGCCGATGCCGGGAACGTCTTCGCGTTCGGAGGTCAGGTGGAAGATGCCGATGATCATGTCCTGCGTGGGCATGGTCACGGGCTTGCCGTCCGAGGGCTTGAGGATGTTGTTTGCCGACAGCATCAGCAGGCGTGCTTCGGCCTGTGCTTCAGCTGACAGCGGCAGGTGGACTGCCATCTGGTCACCGTCGAAGTCGGCGTTGAAGGCGGTGCAGACCAGCGGGTGGATCTGAATTGCCTTGCCTTCGACCAGCTGCGGTTCGAAGGCCTGAATGCCCAGACGGTGCAGGGTGGGTGCGCGGTTGAGAAGGACGGGGTGCTCCTGAATGACTTCTTCGAGCACGTCCCACACCTGCGGGTGCTGACGTTCGACCATGCGCTTGGCGGACTTGATGTTCTGCGCGTGGTTGAGGTCAACCAGGCGCTTCATCACGAACGGCTTGAACAGTTCCAGCGCCATGGTCTTGGGCAGACCGCATTCGTGCAGCTTCAGCGTGGGGCCGACAACAATGACCGAACGGCCGGAGTAGTCGACGCGCTTGCCCAGAAGGTTCTGACGGAAACGTCCCTGCTTGCCCTTGAGCATGTCGGACAGAGACTTAAGCGGACGGTTGCCCGGTCCGGTGACGGGGCGGCCGCGGCGACCGTTGTCGAACAGCGAGTCAACAGCTTCCTGGAGCATCCGCTTTTCGTTGTTGACGATGATTTCGGGTGCACCGAGGTCAAGCAGGCGCTTGAGGCGGTTGTTGCGGTTGATGACACGACGGTAGAGGTCGTTGAGGTCGCTGGTTGCGAAGCGGCCACCGTCGAGCTGCACCATGGGGCGCAGTTCCGGCGGGATGACCGGGATCGCGTCGAGCACCATGCCCTCGGGCTTGTTGTCCGTGGTCATGAATGCGTTGACGACCTTGAGGCGCTTGAGCGCGCGGGTCTTGCGCTGGCCCTTGCCGGTGCGAATGAGTTCGCGCAGCATTTCGGCTTCGGATTCGAGGTCGAAGTCCTTGAGACGCTGCTGGATGGCAGCCGCCCCCATGGAGCCTTCGAAGTAGATGCCGAAGCGGGCGACCATGTCGCGGTACAGGCTTTCGTCGCCTTCGAGGTCTGCGACCTTGAGGTTCTTGAAGCGGTCCCACACCTGCTCCAGGCGGTCGAGCTGGCGTTCGGAGTTGCGGCGGATGTTGCCGAGCTCCTTATTGGCCTGCTTTTCGACCTTGCTCTTAGCCGCAGCGGTTGCACCGTCGGCTTCGAGTTCCTTGAGGTCGTCTTCGAGCTTCTTGGTGCGGCGATCGAGGTCCGCGCTCATGCGGTCTTCGATCTGCTTCTTCTCAATGTCCACCTGGTTCTGCAGGGTGGGCATGTCCCGGTGGCGCGAGTCTTCATCGACCGACGTGATCATGTAGGCCGCGAAGTAGATGACCTTTTCGAGGTCCTTCGGCGCCAGGTCCAGCAGGTAGCCCAGGCGGCTGGGCACACCCTTGAAGTACCAGATGTGGGTGACGGGCGCGGCGAGCTCAATGTGGCCCATGCGCTCACGGCGCACCTTGGCGCGGGTGACTTCCACACCGCAGCGCTCACAGATGATGCCCTTGAAGCGAACGCGCTTGTACTTACCGCAGGCGCATTCCCAGTCGCGGGTGGGACCGAAGATCCGCTCGCAGAACAGACCGTCCTTCTCTGGCTTAAGCGTGCGGTAGTTGATGGTTTCGGGCTTTTTGACTTCGCCGTGCGACCACTGGCGAACCTCATCAGCCGTGGCCAGGCCGATGCGCAGTTCATCAAAGAAATTAACGTCAGGCACGTAAATCCTCTTCCTTGGTGACCTTCAGAAGGTCAGTAAAAATTCGGGCTGGCTGGCTGTCAGACTTCGTCGACTGTCTGGGCTTCGTCGCGCGAGAGGTTGATGCCGAGCTCTTCAGCGGCCCGGTACATTTCGTCGTCTTCGCGCATTTCGACGGCGTGGCCGTCTGCCGACAGAACTTCGATGTCAAGGCACAGCGACTGCATTTCCTTGATGAGGACCTTGAACGACTCGGGGATGCCCGGGTCGGGCAGGTTCTCGCCCTTGACGATTGCCTCATACACCTTGACGCGGCCTGGAACGTCGTCTGACTTGGTTGTCAGGAGTTCCTGCAGCGTGTAGGCCGCACCGTAGGCTTCGAGGGCCCACACTTCCATTTCGCCGAAGCGCTG
Organism: Brevibacterium sp. HMSC063G07; assembly: GCF_001810665.1. NCBI lineage: Bacteria > Bacillati > Actinomycetota > Actinomycetes > Micrococcales > Brevibacteriaceae > Brevibacterium > Brevibacterium sp. HMSC063G07. Next base: position 244,049 of record NZ_KV802333.1, on the reverse strand, counting down.
GCCGCCGAACTGCGCCTTACCGCCCAGCGGCTGCTGGGTGATCATCGAGTACGGACCGGTGGAGCGGGCGTGGATCTTGTCATCGACCAGGTGGTGCAGCTTGAGCATGTACATGTAGCCCACCGAGATCGGGTACGGGAACGGTTCGCCGGAGCGGCCGTCGAACAGACGGGCCTTGCCGGATCCGTCGATCAGGCGCTCACCGTCGCGGTTGAGGCGGGTGCTGTCGAGCAGGCCGCGCAGTTCGGGTTCGTGCGCTCCGTCGAACACCGGGGTTGCGACGTTGGTGCCGGGTTCGGCTTCGAGGTCGAAGCCTGCGTCTTTGAGCTCCTGCACCCATTCGGGGCTGCCCTCGATCTTCCAGCCCTGTTTGGCTGCCCAGCCGAGGTGGGTTTCGAAGACCTGGCCGATGTTCATTCGGCGGGGCACACCGTGCGGGTTGAGGATGATGTCGACGGGGGTTCCGTCTTCCATGAACGGCATGTCTTCAACCGGCAGGATGGTCGAGATGACGCCCTTGTTGCCGTGGCGCCCGGCCATCTTGTCGCCGACGGTGATCTTGCGGCGCTGGGCCACGTAGACGCGCACCAGCTGGTTCACACCGGGGGTGAGCTCGTCGTCTTCTTCGCGGTCGAAGACCTTGACGGCGATCACGGTTCCGGTTTCGCCGTGGGGCACCTTGAGCGAGGTGTCGCGGACTTCGCGGGACTTCTCGCCGAAGATGGCGCGCAGCAGGCGCTCTTCGGGCGTGAGTTCGGTTTCGCCCTTCGGCGTGACCTTGCCGACCAGGATGTCGCCGTCGGTGACTTCGGCGCCGATGCGGATGATGCCGCGGTCGTCGAGGTCGGCCAGTGCTTCCTGCGCGATATTCGGGATGTCGCGGGTGATCTCTTCGGCGCCGAGCTTGGTGTCGCGGGCGTCGACTTCGTATTCCTCAATGTGGATTGAGGACAGCACGTCGTCCTGGACCATGCGCTGGGACAGGATGATGGCGTCTTCGAAGTTATAGCCTTCCCACGACATGAACGCGACGAGGAGGTTCTTGCCGAGCGCCATTTCGCCGTTCTGGGTGGACGGGCCGTCAGCCAGCACCGCGCCGGCTTCGACACGGTCGCCCTCGGAGACGATGATCCTCTGGTTGTACGAGGTGCCGTGGTTGGAACGGCGGAACTTCTCTGCTCGGTAGATGGTCTGGGTGTCGTCGTCGTTCATGACGGTGACGTAGTCAGCCGAGACTTCGGTGACCACACCGGACTTGTCTGCCGTGATGACGTCGCCGGCGTCGATTGCCGAACGGTACTCCATGCCGGTGCCGACCAGCGGTGCTTCCGAACGAACCAGAGGGACGGCCTGACGCTGCATGTTGGCACCCATGAGCGCACGGTTGGCGTCGTCGTGTTCGAGGAAGGGAATGAGAGCCGTGCCGACCGACACCATCTGACGTGCGGAGACGTCCATGAAGTCGATTTCTTCCTTCGGCAGCAGTTCGGCTTCGCCTGAACCGCCCTTGGGGCGGGACAGGACGAAGTCTTCCGCGAAGCGCTGGTCTTCGGTCAGCGGCGCGTTGGCCTGGGCGATGTTGTACGGGAGTTCATCGTCGGCCGTCAGGTAGCGCGTCTTGTCGGTGACAACACCGTTTTCGACGATGCGGTACGGGGTTTCGATGAAGCCGAACGGGTTGATGCGCGCATAGGAGGCCAGCGAGCCGATCAGACCGATGTTGGGGCCTTCGGGCGTTTCGATGGGGCACATGCGTCCGTAGTGCGACGGGTGGACGTCGCGGACTTCCATGCCCGCACGGTCGCGGGACAGACCGCCGGGGCCCAACGCCGACAGGCGGCGCTTGTGGGTAAGGCCGGCCAGCGGGTTGTTCTGATCCATGAACTGCGACAGCTGCGAAGTTCCGAAGAACTCCTTGATGGCTGCCACGACGGGTCGGATGTTGATGAGCGTCTGCGGGGTGATCGCTTCGACGTCCTGGGTGGTCATGCGTTCGCGGACCACGCGCTCCATGCGCGACAGACCGGTGCGAACCTGGCCTTCGATCAGTTCTCCGACCGCGCGGATGCGGCGGTTGCCGAAGTGGTCGATGTCGTCCAGCGCCACCGGGATGTCGGCGCTTTCACCGTCACGAACGCCCTTGAGCGTTTCGTGACCGGCGTGCAGCGCGACGATGTAGTGGATGGCCGCCGCGATGTCTTCGGTGGTGAGCACGCCCTGCGTGACGTCTTCATCGAGTCCGAGCTTGCGGTTGACCTTGTAGCGGCCGACCTTGGCAAGGTCGTAGCGCTTGGGGTTGAAGTAGAGGTTCTGCAGAAGGTTCTCTGCGGCCTCGACGGTCGCCGGTTCGGACGGGCGCAGCTTGCGGTAGATGTCGATGAGCGCTTCTTCGCGCGTTTCGACGGTGTCCTTGGCCAGGGTTTCGCGGATCGATTCGAATTCGCCGTAGCGTTCGAGGATTTCCGACGAGGTCCAGCCGAGTGCCTTGAGCAGAACTGTGACCGACTGCTTGCGTTTGCGGTCGAGGCGGACGCCGACCTGGTCGCGCTTGTCGACTTCGAATTCGATCCAGGCACCGCGCGACGGGATGATCTTCGCGGTGAAGATGTCCTTGTCGGAGGTCTTGTCCGGAGCGGACTCGAAGTAGGCGCCGGGCGAGCGCACGAGCTGCGAAACGACAACGCGCTCGGTTCCGTTGATGATGAAGGTGCCCTTGGGGGTCATGAGCGGGAAGTCGCCCATGAACACCGTCTGGCTCTTGATCTCCATGGTGGAGGTGTTCATGAATTCGGCGGTGACGAACAGCGGCGCCGAATAGGTGATGTCGCGCTCCTTGCACTCGTCGATTGAGTACTTGGGCGGTTCAAAGCGGTGGTCGCGGAACGACAGCGACATGGAGCCCGAGAAGTCTTCGATGGGAGAGATCTCTTCGAAGATGTCTTCGAGTCCCGAGGTTTCCGGAACGGAGGTGTCGCCGTTCTCGATTGCTTCCGCAACTCGCTCCTGCCAGGCTTCCGAGCCGATCAGCCAGTCGAAGCTGTCGGTCTGCAGTCCCAGGAGGTTGGGAACTTCGAGAGGTTCGTGGATCTTCGCGAAGGAAATGCGCTGAGGCGGGTTAGCGGTCCTGATGTTTTCGTTGGCGGCGGCCAATGGGTTCCTTCCACGTTGTGGTCATCACTCGTGCACTGCAGCGTTGGACACCCGCGGGCCGATCAGGCCGCTGTAGCGACACTCGATCCGCTGACATTAGAACGGATTCGGCCGAGGTGTGCTAGTTTGATGCCCACCGCTATATGAAGGCACAGCAAACCCACTGCAACACAAACATTCAGGATAGCCGATTGGTCCTGCCGCGGCAAGGCCCCGTGTGGTAGGGTTTTCCCTCTCCGCTCATTTTGCGCTCTGCACCGTCCGACGAATGTCGCGACGGGCAGGGCGCTTCTGCATGTGCCCTGTGCGCCCACCCATTCGGGCCTGCCAGGTGCCGCACTCCCCCACTTCTCGCCAGCACCTGTGACCTATAGTCACTGTCCAACATATTGGATTGCGGCGTATTTCCGGTAGTCAACTGTGAGGGGCTTCACGTTAATCTGGGCCTATCTATTGGGAGGCCCAGATGTTCAACCTGCCGCTTATGCTCGCGACACTCGGCTCGGTTCCGCTGCTGTTCTTGGCGACACTCGCCGCGCTCATCTACAGCCTCATTGGGCTTGCCCTGACCCACGCGGGCGCCCAACAGACCGTCCGCTCCCCGCAGACCCCGCCCGGGACCATGCCTGCCCGCCAGGCCGCCGGGCCCAATGTGCCGCCCTTCCCGCCTGCCGAACTTGGTCAACTGCGGACCGCGGCTGCTCACCACGGTCCTGGGCACGGGCCGTATCCCCCGCGCCCGACTGCCCCCAGCCCTGCTCCAGCCGGAATGAACAGCGACACCGCCGTCTACGCGAACATCCTGCTGGGTGTTGCGGCCACCTTCCTTGTGATCGCGGCATTCATCTTCGTAGGCATCGCCGAACACGCGCTCCTGCGCGGGGCAGCCGTCATCAGCACCGGGATCATCACCTACGGCACCGGTCTGCTTATTTCGCTGCTGTCCTCCCGCCTCAAGCCGGTCGGCGTTGCCCTGACGGCGGTCGGCCTCGTCCTCCTTCCGGTTTCGGGAGCCGCCCTCGGGGGTCTTGGCATCACCGGCGCGAAGACTGCGTGGCTTGCCGCCTCGGCGTTCGGGCTGGTCAGCTGTGCCCTTGCGGCTGCCCTGCTGCGCTCAGAGTTCGTCACGTGGTTCGGCCTGCTTTTCCTCGGCTCGACGGTGCTGTCCGCCATCAACTTCGGCGGGCCGTCCTTTGCCTACTACGGGGTCGGCTTGGTGATCGTGTCGATGCTGTTCATAGTGGTCGGCCGCGTGCTCGAAGGCCCGGCGGCCGCTGCCCGGCCCTATCACTCACGAGGCGCCGCCGGGTTTCGCTCTTTTCTCTCCGCAGCCCGGGGCCAGCAGGTTCACTGGGCGCGGCCTTTCTCCCTGCTGGGGCAGATCATCGCTCCGGCGTCGGGTGTCTGCGCGCTCATCACCCTGCCTGACGATTCACCGTGGGCGAAGGGCGTTTTCTGGCTGGTTCTCACGGTGTTCTACATCGTGTTGGGCACGTGCCGCAGCTGGACCTACGCCCTGGGCGCGGCGGTGCTTGCCAGCACAATCGGCATCACAACTCTGACGGGCTCCATATGCCGGACCACAGCCAGCCCCGAACCGACAGCTGGCGGCTTTGTGCCCACGTGCTCGGTGACTGTCTCAACCGCTGGGATCGCTGCCGGATTCATCCAAATCCTCATCCTGACAGCTGTTCTGCCGTTGTTCGCCCGCCGGGGCAGACAGCTGACGCTGCTCATTGCGCTGTACATTTCCACCGCGATTCTCACGGTGTCGATACTGGCTTTGCGTGTGACGTCGCGCCTCGGAGCAGTTTCCTCGTCCACACAGCAGAGCGAAGCGTCATTCAACGCGATGGCCCCGTCGCTGCTTGCCGCTGGAGTCATCCTGTTTCTGGCCGGGCTCGTGTGTGCATGGTCTGCCTGGCAATCGGACTCTGTTTTCCTCCAGGCGGCATCGGCACTGTCGCTGGCATCGGCGCCAATCCTGGCCGCCGGCTTGTCAGATCTCACACCGCCGTGGACCTCAAGCGCGGTGCTGCTTGTTATGAGCACTGTCATGGTCGTCGGACACGGCGCACTGTCTTTTGCTTCGCGGACCGAAGCGGGCAGGCAGCGCCGACAGCTGCGATCGACATCCACGGTCTGCACGACAGTCATCAGCATTGCCGGCGGCCTGCCGTTTACGTTTCTCGTGTGGGCAGACAATTCCACGCTGTGGTTGTGGATCTTCTTTGCAGCTTCCGCGGCAGCTGCCGCAATCTTTGCCGGGGCTGCTTTCCTCTTCCGCTCTGCTGTCATGTCCCTTGCAGCACTGTGCGCCGCCTTCGGCGCTTCCGCAGCACTGGGCTTCATCATCAGCCGCTCTGCAGGAGTGAACTACAGCGCGGCTGTCTTCATCCCACTGGCCGGGATCGGATCAGCTGTCCTTTGGGCAGTGTCGCACCGTTTGCGGCTGAAGGGGCGAGCTCGGCGGGCACAAGCGGCATACGCCATGTCAATCGTATGGGCGACTGCTGCTGCCTCCGGAGTCTTCCGGCACACGTTCTTCGGCACTGACGGTCGAGTTCTCAGCGCTTCCATCGTCATGATCACCGCAGGTGTCGCGGCGCTGGCTGCAGCGGCGGGAACTCAGGGGGCGGTCTCCTATCTTCGCCGAAAGCACCCCGCCGAACCTGGGAGACTCCGCCTGTTCGCAGTTCCGGTCTTGATCTTCACCTGCGGGCTCTGGGCTGTTCAGACAACACGGTTTCTCGGTGTTCCAGCTGCAGTGATTGCGACAGCGTTCGCCCTGACCGCGGTCGCAATCGCCTGGATGAGTGTGAGCCTGTCGATTCAATGGCTCCAGCCGGCAGCGGGGCTCACACTCTTCATGGGCCTCTTCTCAGTATTCGGCGAACTGACCAAGAGCTTCTCTCTGGGAATGCTGCTCGCATCTTGGGGTGTGTGGGCGGTGTCCTACGCCGGCCACTGGGTTCTCATTCTTTTCAACCGCAAGATTCTCGCTTCTCTCATCACGGCCGGTCTGGCACTGCTCATGGCCCTGTTCGCGCAGATGTTCGTGACGGTCGACCGCGGATGGCTCGAAAACCCCAAGCGTGCAGCTGCGGGACTGACATTCGCGATTTTGGCGCTCATGGTGTTCGGCGCCGCGCGATTCCTCAGGAATCCAAGCCACAGACTCGGGTGCCGGGAAGATGCTTCGTATCTCGGAGCTGTCGCAGTCATGCTGGCAATCGACGGCTTCATCGACAGCCCCTTCGTCGTCCTGTGGCACGTACCCACAGCAGTTGCAGTCACATGGGGCCTCGTGCTGGCCCGCCGAGCCCGAAACACCCCTTGGTCACCCCCATCGGCAAGCCAATCGTTCACGGTGTTCGACGTGCGGATTCTGGTTGCCTGGATGATCCTGACGGCGGCCGGGATAGTCGCCGCAGCAACTGGGCCCGGCTGGCTGACGGTGCTGTTCTTGGCAGACCACGCGGTTCTGCTCGCCATCGGCGCACTGACGTCACGCCAATATGCACTGTGGTGGGGACTCATTGCGTGCGCTTTCGCTGTTTTCTGGGGGCTGCGCAGTCTTGTCTGGTTGGCTCTCGTGCTTTTGGCGCTCATGCTCATCGGTGTTGTCGTGTGGATGCTGCTTCGACCAAAGAAACCCAAACCCCCGCAGGGCGTGCCAGGCGGTGCGGCCCGCCCACACCCCAGCGGCCCAGCAGGCCCTCGGCATGCGCCACACCCGCTCCAGCCACAGAGCCAGCAGATTTCGCCCTACCCACCAGCGCCTCGCCGACAGCAGCATGGACCGCCGGGACTCCCGAAACCACCCGGACCGTTCCCACCCGGACCGGCACCTCGGCCCTCACAGCCCGGAATGTCCGACACCGCTCCCCCGCCCGGACCCGGTTTCAGCCGCGATCCCCGCGCTGACCATCCCGGCCAGTAGACTTCAAGAACCACAGGAGGGCCTTTGACAGACAGCTCAGCGCAGCAGACCGGCATCTATGTCATTACAACTGACCCAGCCGCGCTCAACAGCTACCTCGTCGTCGGCACAGACAAGGCGCTGCTGGTGGACACCGGCTCGGGGCCCAGGCAATCACAGCGCATCCTCACCGCCGTGCGTGGAATCACCGGCCTGCCGATTGCCGTAGTCAACACGCACGACCACTGGGACCACTTCTTCGGAAATGCCCACCTGCGCAGCGAGGGAATTGAAGACTTCTTCGCTTCAGAACGCTTTGCTCAAGACCAGGCTGCAAGTGCATGGCTTCAGCTGGCGGAAGTTCCCGCGGCCGACGAACCCGAGCTTCCAGCCGATCCGACCGAACTCGTCGTCAAAACCACGCGAATCATAGGCCGTGGCGACACCATTGACCTCGGCGGCACCGAGGTGACAGTGCACGAATACTGCGGACACACGGAAAGCGACCTCGTTCTGCAGGTGGCAGATGCGCTCATCGTCGGAGACCTCATCGAAGAGGGTGCTCCGCCCCAGTTCGGTGACGACGCACTGCCCAGCGCATGGGCGCAGTCGCTGCGCGAGATCCTGACCATCGATGGGCTCAGCGTCTTCTGCCCCGGCCACGGCCAACCCGTCGACAGGGCATTCGTCCAAACCCAGGCAGACGACATCGCGGCAGTCGCCGCACAGCTGGCAGACCCAGAAGGGGGTGATGCCGAAGTGAGCACCCGCCAGGCACAGCCGTTCATGTACCTTCCCACCACGGGGATCGGCGAAGCTAAGCGAATCAGGTGAGCGGCACCTCGTGAAACACAAGCGCTGAGTGCGCCTCAGCCCGGGCACCCCAACGATCGCCCCCCAGATTCGGAACCTGAACGCCTGCTTCTGCGAAAGTAGATTCCTGAGAATTCTCTGGCAGTAGCCTTAACGCCCGCCTATAATTGAAGTATGTCCACCACAACTGACAGCGTCAGAAAGATTTTGGGTGGCCTCGCGTCTACCCGATCTGAACGCGAAGAACTGTACAAATACTTCCACCAACACCCTGAGCTCTCCATGCAGGAGCACGGCACCGCAGACCGGATCGTGCAAGAGCTCGAAGCCTCAGAAATCTCCACGCACCGCATCGGAGACACCGGTGTGCTTGCCATCATTGAAAACGGCGACGGGCCCGTCGTGGCTATGCGCGCAGACATAGACGCGCTTCCGGTCAAGGAAGTCTCGGGCAAAGACTACGCCTCCACAGCAACGCAGGTTGACCAAAAGACCGGTGCGGAAGTCCCCGTCGCCCACGCTTGCGGCCACGACTTCCACATCATGTCGCTGCTGACGGCACTGCAGGCCTTCAACGACAACAAGAACCAGTGGTCCGGCACATTCATCGGCGTCTTCCAACCCGCTGAAGAAACCGCCGAAGGCGCACGGGCAATGCTTGCAGCAGACCTGAAGAAGGCAATGCCCCGGCCCGATGTCTATCTCGGCCAGCACGTGCTGGCAAGCCTTCCTTGCGGTTTCGTGGGCACTCGCCGCGGCCCGGTGCTTTCTTCTGCTTTCTCAGTCAAAGTCACCGTGCACGGCAAAGGCTCCCACGGCTCCATGCCGGAACTGGGCGTCGATCCCGTTGTTTTGGCATCCACCATCGTGATGCGCCTTCAGACCATCGTCTCGCGTGAAGTCGCCGCCAAGGAAACCGCAGTGGTGACCGTCGGAGCCATCCACGCGGGCACTAAGTCCAACATCATCACCGATTCCGCCGAACTGCTTATCAACACCCGCGCCTACAGCAGCGATGTCAGCGCACACCTGAAAGAGGCTATCGAGCGCATTGTGCGAGCAGAGTGCACTGCTGCCCGCAGCCCCCAAGAACCCGAATTCACGTACTACGACCGCTACCCCCTCACCGACAACGACGGGGATGCCACAGACACCGTCCGCAAGGCATTCGACGCGTACTTCGGCGAAGAAGCCTGCGACCTGGACCCGGTGCCAGCTTCAGAGGACTTCTCAATCATTCCGGACGAACTCAGCGTGCCTTACACCTACTGGGGCCTCGGCGGCTTTGCGGATATGAGCAGAGCAGTCGGCAACCACAATCCGGCTTTCGCCCCCGACCTCCAACCCACCCTCGACCGCGGCGCAGAAGCAGTCGTTGTTGCCGCTTCCGCCTGGTTGACCAAATAAGGATGAAGCCATGACCACTACAAGACAATCGGTCGAAATGGCTAAAGAATTCAAAGGCAATGACTCCGCCCTCTTGGGCATCGTACTTGCCGTCATCACCTTCTGGCTCTTCGCACAGACCACACTGAACATCGGCCCGGCGATGGGCCAGGACATCAACACGCCCGCGACGGTCATGAACATCGCCATCTCCCTGTCCGCCCTGTTCTCCGGGATGTTCATCGTGGTCGCCGGCGGTTTTGCCGACCGCATCGGCCGCGTGCGGATGACCACAATCGGCAACATCCTGGGAATCATCGGCTCCCTTCTGGTCGGTTTGGCCATCACCGGCGGCGTCGGCAACGTCATGCTGATCATCGGCCGCATCCTGCAGGGCCTTTCCGCAGCCTGCATCATGCCCGCCACGATGGCACTTCTCAAGACCTACTGGCAGGGAGCCGCACGACAGCGAGCCGTATCCATGTGGTCCATCGGCTCGTGGGGCGGCTCTGGTCTGGCCGCTATCTTCGGCGGCTTCATGGCTTCCAAGGCACTCGGATGGCGTTCGATCTTCATCATCTGCGCGCTGATCTCCGTAGTTTCCATTCTGCTTATGCGTCAGATTCCCGAGGATGCTCCGGCAAAGGACGCAGGCGCAAAGACGGACGTGCCCGGCATCTTCACCCTGGCAACGTTCGTACTGACTCTCCTGCTGGTCGTCACGCAGGGTTCCACCATCGGCTGGACCAACTGGATCACATGGACGCTCCTGGCTGTTTCCATCATCGCATTGACCCTGTTCATTCGGGTGGAAAACAAGAGTGAAGCGCCCCTGGTGGACTTCTCCCTGTTCAAGAACCCGGTGTTCACAGGGGCGACCATCTCCAACCTCATGATCAATGCAACCGCCGGTCTTATCCCGGTCACCCTCTGGGTGCTACAGGACGCAGCCGGAATGGACGCGGCTACAGCCGGGTACTACACACTGGGCTACGCGATCTTCATCATCGCCTTCATTCGCGTCGGCGAGAAGCTGCTGCAGAGGTTCGGTGCTAAAAAGCCGATGATGTGGGGCGCGATGATCGTCATCGCCGCAATCATTCTGCTCATGGGCACCAACGTGATGACGCAGACCTACCTCGTCCTGGCGATTATCGCCTTCAGCCTGTTCGGCCTGGGTCTGGCCTTCTACGCCACCCCTTCCACCGACGCAGCACTGAGTGCCCTGCCAGATGACAAGGCCGGCGCAGGCTCTGGTGTGTACAAGATGGCTTCGTCTCTTGGCGCCGCCTTCGGCGCCGCTATCCCGACGACCATCTACACCGTCCTGTCCACCTCGGATTCCACGCTGCTGGGCAGCGCCATTGAATTCACGGGCCGTCAAGACAACACGGCAGTCCGCGAAGCCGCCATGCTCGGCCTGGGCGCCACACTCGTGATGGCCCTGATCGCGCTGTCCTCCATCATCCTCTTCGTGCCGGGTGATGCAGGCAGCAAGACATCCGACAGTGCGCCAACCAAGGCCGACGAACTGCTCGCAACAGCCAAGGAAGACCTCGCCGCTGCCGAAGAAAAGGCCGCCAAGGCTCAGGAAGAAGCCCGCTTGGCCCGCCAGCGCTACGAGGAAGCCCAAGAAGCACTGGCGAAAGAATAGCCGCCCGTGCAGCACGCGGTGCCCATATCCGTGGCTGCGCTTTCGCAAAGAAGGTGAGCGGCGCCTCGTCAAACAAGGCGCCTCGTCAATCAAAGGGCCGAACAACAGCAGAACCCCCGGGAAATTCCCGGGGGTTCTGTCGTAGAACAGTCAGTGACCGATGATCACTTGAGCGAGACGGTGGCGCCTGCAGCTTCGAGCTGTTCCTTAGCCTTTTCAGCGTCTTCCTTCGAAGCGCCTTCGAGGATCGGCTTGGGAGCCGAGTCAACGAGATCCTTGGCTTCCTTCAGGCCCAGCGAAGTCAGAGCGCGGACTTCCTTAATAACCGGAACCTTCTTGTCGCCAGCGGATTCGAGGACAACGTCGAATTCGCTCTGCTCTTCAGCAGCGCCGCCGGCGTCGCCGCCGCCAGCAGCCGGAGCGGCAACAGCAGCGACCGGAGCAGCTGCTTCAACTTCGAATTCTTCTTCGAACTTCTTGACGAAGTCGTTGAGTTCGATGAGGGTCAGTTCCTTGAAAGCTTCAATGAGCTCTTCGGGGGTGAGCTTAGCCATGGTGGCAAAGTCCTTCCATTAATGGGTCTACAGCTGTTCGGCTGTAGGAAAACCGGTTTGTGGTTATGAAGCTCAGGCGGCTTCCGATTCCTGCTTGGCGCGCAGAGCGTCCACGGTGCGAACCGCCTTGACGGCGGGTGCAGTGAACGTGTAGGCGGCCTTGTAGAGGCTGCCCTTCATAGCGCCGGCTGCCTTGGCAAGCAGCACCTCGCGAGATTCGAGTTCCGCCAGCTTCGAAACATCCTCAGCTGTAAGAGCAGCACCGTCGAAGTAACCGCCCTTGATGACCAGCTTGGGATTCGCCTTGGCAAAGTCCCGCAGGGCCTTCGCAGCGTCAACAGGTTCGCCTTCGATGAACGCGATGGCGGTCGGGCCGTTAAGCAGACCTTCAAACGCGTCGATTCCAGCTTCCTTAGCCGCGATGGCCGTCAGCGTGTTCTTTACCACGGCGTAGGTGGTGTTCTCGCCCAGCGAACGACGCAGCTGCTGCATTTCGCCCACTGTGAGACCACGGTACTCGGTCAGCACTGCAGCGGAGGAGTTGTCAAAACGGTTTTTGATCTCCTTTACCGCGGCTGCCTTGTCAAGCCTCGCCATGGTATTCCTTTCAATACATCTGTTGGTTTGCCCAAAACAAAAAGCGCTCCGCAGGCAGGTGCGGAACGCTTGGCGTTCGGCTGAGGGCACACAATGTGCGCTTTCAGCTTTGTTCTCACCTGCGCGGGTCACTCTCGCTGAGAGTCTTCGTCGGACACTGCTGCTCGCGCAGCGGTTTCCGAGACCGACGGTCTTGGGCAGAATCAATTGTAGGGCAGTTCTGCAGGGAAACGCAAATCATGCCCCTACGAGGCGGAGCTCGCCTCCCCGTTGGAAAGACGAGCTCCGCTCGTGGTCGCCCGGGCACTGTACTCAGCGCCCGGGCCTGATGCTCAGCTGCGGTTTCCCGGCCGGTGAGGCCGCAGGATCAGCGCAGGGACGCAACGTCCAGCGGAATCGCCGGACCGTTGGTCGTGGTGATCGTTGCCTTGCTGACGTAGCGACCCTTGGACGAGGACGGCTTGAGGCGTGCGATCTCTTCGACAGCGGCGGCGAAGTTTTCGCGCAGCTGGTCTTCCGAGAACGAAGCCTTGCCGATGATGAAGTGCAGGTTCGCGTGCTTGTCAACACGGAACTCGATCTTGCCGCCCTTGATGTCCTGGACAGCCTTCGCGACGTCCATGGTGACGGTGCCGGTCTTGGGGTTCGGCATGAGTCCGCGGGGACCCAGAACCTTACCCAGACGGCCGACCTTGCCCATCATGTCCGGGGTTGCAACAGCAGCGTCGAAGTCAGTGAAGCCTCCGGCCACCTTTTCCAGCAGGTCATCGGAGCCGACGTAGTCAGCACCTGCTTCACGGGCAGCTTCAGCACGGTCTCCGGCTGCGAACACCAGGACCGTAGCGGTCTTACCGGTGCCGTGCGGGAGGTTCACGGTGCCGCGCACCATCTGGTCGGCCTTGCGGGGGTCGACGCCCAGACGGAATGCAACTTCGACGGTCGAGTCGAACTTCGAAACGGCGGTTTCCTTGGCCAGGGCTACTGCCTGGTCCGGGGTGTAGTGAGTGTCAGCCGCGATTTTTTCGGCCGCGGCCCTGTAGGCCTTTGAGCGCTTTGCCATCTGCTATCTCCTTGCAGTTGTGGTGCGGGCCGCGCCGGCCCTACCACGTTTGGGTGTGCCTGATCAGGCCTTGATGTCGGTGGTGATGCCCATGGAACGAGCGGTGCCGGCCACGATCTTGGAGGCGGCGTCGATGTCGTTCGCGTTGAGGTCAGGCATCTTGGTTTCGGCGATTTCGCGCACCTGGTCAGCGGTCAGGTGACCGACCTTGACGGTGTGCGGGGTTGCCGAACCCGACTTCAGTCCAGCTGCCTTCTTGATCAGCTGAGCAGCCGGCGGGGTCTTGGTGATGAAGTCGAACGAGCGGTCTTCGTAGACAGTGATTTCAACCGGAACGATGTTGCCGCGCATGGATTCTGTGGCCGCGTTGTAGGCCTTGCAGAATTCCATGATGTTCACGCCGTGCTGACCAAGGGCAGGACCGACCGGGGGTGCCGGGTTAGCAGCGCCCGCCTGGATCTGCAGCTTGATCAGACCGACAGCCTTTTTCTTGGGTGCCATGTTGGTCCTTAATCTGGTAGGTGTTCCCACGGTCAGAAGGGCCGTGGGCTTTGGACGCGGTTGTCCGCTCCGATGAGGGCGGACGGAGTCCAAACCACAACATTATTCCACGGTCGCGCACTTTTGTTAAATGCGGACTCCAGGGAACACAGAAGCGGGTGCCCGGCGAACAGCCCGGCACCCGCTTTGAGCGTAAGCGCAGTATCAGATTTTGGAAACCTGGTTGAATCCGAGTTCCACGGGGACATCACGTTCGAAGATCGACAGAAGCACTGTGAGCTTCTGCTGCTCGGGACGAATTTCCTGAATGGTGGCAGGCTGGCCTTCAAAAGAGCCCTCCTTGACCATGACGGATTCTCCGATTTCGAATTCGGTTTCGATGGGCACGCCATCCGCGGCGGCCTGTTCGCCTGCGATCTTCGCAGCTTCGGCCTGCTGTTCTTCGAAAACCGGCGCGAGCATGCCCGCAACTTCGTCAATGCTCAGCGGGATGGGGTCGTAGGCGTTGCCGACAAAACCCGTGACACCCGGGGTGTGGCGGACGACGCCCCACGATTCATCGGTGAGCTCCATGCGCACCAGCACGTAGCCGGGCACGCGGACGCGGCGCACGGTCTTGCGCTGGCCGTTCTTGATTTCGACGACTTCTTCCATCGGCACCTGGATTTCGAAGATTTCATCTTCGGCGTTGAGCGATACCGCACGGTTTTCCAGGTTGACCTTGACGCGGTTTTCGTAGCCCGCGTAGGAGTGGATGACGTACCAGTCGCCGTCCTTCATGCGAAGGTCCGACTTGAATTCTTCGAACGGGTCGACTTCCGGTGCAGACTGCTGGTCTGCAGCGTCCGCGCCGTCGGCAATTTCGCCCGTTGTGGGGTCGAAGTTCTCTGCCTGTTCGGCTTCGACGTTTTCCGGAGTGTTCTCAGACACCGATTCTCCTTTGTTTTCGCAGTCGGCGGCGCGGGTCAGGTTCAGTTGGCCTGCTGTGCCCGGGTGCTACCAGAGCGGCCACAGCGGTGAGCCCGCAAAGATGAATCCGGCAAGTTTGCCGAACACGAAGTCGAGGATGGTCACGAGCACCATCATGACGGCGACGAAGCCCAGAACGACGAGGGTGTAGTTGATCAGCTCCTTGCGGCTGGGAGTGACGACTTTCTTCAGCTGGTCGACGACTTCGCGAAGGAACTGAATGATCGCGCCGAAGAAACCGCGCTTCTTCCGCGCTCTTTCAGAGCTTGCCTGCGATTCAGCCACTCGTCCTCATTCTTCCGTCTGCGTTCCCAACCTTCGGGCTTCCCCGGCTGTGCCGGGAATAGAGCAGGGGTGACAGGACTCGAACCTGCAACCTACGGTTTTGGAGACCGTTGCGCTACCAATTGCGCCACACCCCTAAGCGAGCACCGGATCATCATAGCCGCAATGCTGCGACTGACGAAACGGGGCGTCACCGACACAACATATTAGCCGCTCGGTGTGCTCGCGTCGAACTGAACGCGTGCGCGCCTAGAGTTCCAGGCCCACGAGGTTCGGCTCTGGGACCAGAGTTATGCCGAATCTGCTCTGCACGCCATCGCGAATGTGCCGTGCCAGTTCGATGATTTCCTGTGCCTGAGCACCGCCCCTGTTGGTCAACGCCAGCGTGTGTTTGCCAGACAGCGCGGCATTTGAACCGTCGAGCTTGAAGCCCTTGGCAAAACCGGCCTGCTCAATGAGCCACGCGGCGGAGGTTTTGACTGCCGAAGGGTCGTCTCTGCCCGTGCTCGGGTCGACGACGGCATAGCGCGGTGCGCCTTCGGGAAGGGGCACCTGCTCAACATCGAGGATCGGGTTGGTGAAAAAGGACCCGGCCGACCAGGTGTCGTGGTCGCTGGGATCGAGGACCATCCCCTTGGATCGACGCAGTTCGAGCACGGCTTCGCGCACTGCAGTCGGGCTGGCGGTGCCTCCGACTTCCACGCCGAGCGCGTTGGCCAGCTGCGCGTACTTGATGGGCACTGCCGAACCCGCATCGCCGGCTTTGGGCAGGCTGAAGGTGACCGAGAGGACCACGTAGCGCGGCTGACCGTGGTGCTGCGCTGTGCGCTTGAGGACCGAGGTTCGGTAGCCGAACTCAAGTTCTGCTTTGCGCACAATGTGGGTGCGGCCGAATTCACGGTCGAACAGAAACACCGATTCGATGGTGGAGGCCACCTCGGCGCCATAGGCTCCGACGTTCTGAATCGGCGTAGCGCCCACGGAGCCGGGGATTCCCGACAGCGGCTCAAGGCCGGTGAGACCCTGCTCGATGGTCCAAGCGACGAAGCTGTCCCAGTCTTCGCCCGCGTGGGCCGTCACCCGCGCCGCGCCGCGGCCCCTTTCGAGCTGAACGCCCTCTGTGCGGATAATGCCCACGGGCCCGGCAAAGCCGTCATCAGCCAACACGAGGTTGGAACCTCCGCCGATCAGGAGCGCCGGACCTTCCTGGAGGCGAAATTCGTCTGCAAATGCGACGAGTTCGTTTTCGGTTGTGAGGACTTCCGTGTTTGCCGCTGGGCCGCCGATTCGCAGGGTTGTGTATTCGGCGAGGCTGACCGGTGCGCTCATGCCAGACGCACCTTCACCTGGGTGCGGCCAAGAACCTTGATCCCTTCTGCTGTGACGTCGACGTCAAGCCTCACGGTGCGGCTTTCTTCGTCAATCGCCCCAACAGCCGCAGTGACTGCCAGTTCAACCGTGGGCTGTTCGGGGGATCCGCTTTCAGCATCGGGCACCACAACGGGCTTTGTGAACCGCGTGCGGTAGTCGATCACGGCGCCGGGGTCACCAGCCCACTGCGTGACGGGGCCAACGGCCAGGGCCATTGTGAGCATGCCGTGGGCAATGACGTTCGGCAGGCCGACTTCCTGCGCAAAGCGCTCGTTCCAGTGAATCGTGTTGTAGTCACCGGAAGCCCCCGCGTAGCGGACCAGGTCCGCCCGCGAAATCGGGATGGTGCGGCTGATCACTTCCTGGCCGACTTCAAGTTCTGTCAGCACGGGAGATTTCGAGGTGTCAGTCATCGTCGCCTCCTCGCACAACAATGGTCGAAGTCACGGTGGCAACGTGATCGCCGCCTGCGGTGAGTTCGGTTCGGGTGGTGATCATGGCGTGGCCCCCGGCTTCGCGCAGACCGTCGATGTGGGTAACACAGTCGAGTTCATCACCGGCGACAATCGGTCGGCTGTAGGTGAACTGCTCTCCGCCGTGGACCACCCGAGAGAAGTCGATGCCGGAGTTCTCATCGAAGATGTAGCGCTGTTCACTGCGCTGGGCGGGAATCACCGCGAAGGTCGGCGGGGCGACAAGATCGGCGTATCCGGCCGCGCGAGCCGCTTGCGCATCTGTGTGGGCCGGGTGCTGCGCTCCTGTTGCGCGCGAGAATTCGGCGATCGCTTCGCGCGAAACCAAGTACGGCTGCGGAAGGCGGTATTCAGCCCCCTGCAGCTGCGTGTTGACTGCCATAGTTTCCTCCTCGTTCAGGGATCAAGTCTAGGCGGTTGGCGAGCGCTCTCTCGACACCACCACCGGGCGGCGGCGCCACGCATTCGGGCATAGAAAAAGGCTTCCAACAGAGGACTGTTGGAAGCCTTGACAAGTAGCGGGAGCGGGGCTCGATCCCGCGACCTCACGATTATGAGTCGTGCGCTCTAACCACCTGAGCTACCCCGCCACAGTGCAGCGCGGTGACTACACCAGAGCCCCAAAAGGGAATCGAACCCTTGACCTTTTCCTTACCATGGAAACGCTCTGCCGACTGAGCTATTGGGGCAACGAGACTTAACTCTACACACCCGATTGGCGAATGCAAAATCCGCACGGAGGGATCACGCAGAGACCTTCATCACAGCTGTTGAGCCCGCATCTCAAACATCGAACTTCGCTGTCAGATAGCCCTGTAGGCGACCCAGCTGATTCGTGATGATCCCGCTGACGCCAGCTGACAGAAGCGCATCCCAGCCTTCGGGGGTGTCAACGGTGTGGACGTTGACGCACAGGTCAAGTTCGCTGATCTCCTCAACCAGTTCGCGGCGGGATTTGAAGCCGCGGAAGGACGGCGCATAGCCGATTCCCTCAAGCCGCTGGACCAATTCGACATCGCCCTCTTTGGGCACCATCCGCAGGAGGATTCGCGGAATGTGCCCGGCAACCGCCTGGCAGTTGTGCAGGGTGTGCTGCGAAAAGCTCTGGAGGACCACCCGGTCAGCCATTCCGTGCTGCGCAATGAGGTCGACAACCGCAGCAACTCCCCCGGCTTCCCAATCGCCCTTCAGCTCCAGCAGCAGCCAGCCGCCGCGAAACGACATGCTGTACAGAACGGCATCCAAATGCGGAATCCGCTGTCCGGCAAATCCCGGCCCAAGCCATGACCCGGCATCGGCCAAAGAAATCTGTTCGTCCGACAGACTCGCAACCGCACCGGATGCGTCCGTTGTGCGATTGAGAGTCGGGTCGTGCAGAACCAGCGGAGTGCCATCAGCACTCAGGTGCACATCGATCTCAATGAAATCGGCTTCCAGCGCACGAGCCGCATCGAGTGCCGCCATCGTGTTCTCAGGTGCCGCGGAGGAATACCCCCTGTGGGCAATTGCCCACGGCTTGCCGCCTCGGCCGGGGACCCTGTCAATACCCCGCTCCCGAAGGAACTGCGTGAACATCACACCACCCCGAAGGCCAGCATTGCGTCGGCGACTTTGCGGAAGCCTGCAATGTTCGCACCCATCGCGTAGTTGCCAGGGTGGTTGTATTTATCGGCGGTTGCCAGGCACGTTTCGTGGATGTTCTTCATGATCTGCGTCAGGCGCTCCTCCGTGTATTCGAACGTCCACGAGTCACGCTCAGCGTTCTGCTGCATTTCCAGTGCAGAGGTGGCAACACCGCCGGCATTAGCCGCCTTGCCGGGGCCGAAGGGCACGCCGGCATCTGCGAACACGCCCACTGCGTCATGTGTGCACGGCATGTTCGCGCCTTCGGCAACAGCCCGCACTCCGTTTTTCACCAGCTGCGCGGCAGAAGCGCCGTCGAGTTCGTTCTGCGTGGCGCACGGCAGGGCAATGTCGACAGGGACTTCCCACACGCAGCCTTTTTTGACGTACTTCACGTTTCCGCCCCGGCGATCAGCGTATTCGCTGATGCGGCCGCGCTCTTCGAGTTTGATCTGCTTGAGCAGATCGAGGTCAATGCCGTCGGGATCATAGACGTAGCCGCCGGAGTCACTGGCAGTCACAGCCAGACCACCGAGCTGGTGCACCTTTTCGATTGCAAAGATCGCAACATTGCCCGACCCGGAAACTCCGACCTTCGCACCGTCAAAGGAACCGCCGGTGCTGGCAAGCATTTCCCCGGCGAAGATCGCACAGCCGTAGCCGGTGGCCTCCGTGCGGACGAGCGAACCGCCCCAGGAGAGCCCTTTGCCGGTGAGAACACCGGACTCGTAGCGGTTGGTGATCCGCTTGTACTGGCCGAACAGGTAGCCGATCTCACGCGATCCAACACCAATGTCACCGGCCGGGACGTCGGTGTACTCGCCCAGATATCGGTAGAGCTCAGTCATAAACGACTGGCAGAAGCGCATCACTTCGTCGTCAGATTTGCCGTGCGGGTCAAAATCAGCCCCGCCCTTGCCGCCGCCAATCGGCAGGCCCGTCAGGGAGTTCTTGAAGATCTGCTCAAATCCCAAGAACTTGATGATGCCGAGGTTGACCGACGGGTGGAAGCGAAGCCCGCCCTTGTAGGGACCGAGAGCCGAATTGAATTCAACGCGAAAACCGCGGTTGACCTGCACTTGCCCCTTGTCATCGACCCACGGGACGCGGAAGATCAGCTGGCGTTCCGGTTCGCACATCTGTGCGACGATCCGCGCGTCAGCGTATTCCGGGTGGCGATTGCCCAGCGCGCGCAGTGAGCTGAGAACTTCGCGGACTGCCTGATGGAATTCGGGTTCGGCTGGATTGCGGGCTATGACCTTTTCCTGCAGGTCGTCAATGGTTTCCAGTGGCACGCGGCTTCTCCCCTCGCATCGGACCCCGAACGGGCCGGACCTTGTCACTGTCTCACGTGAATAATATTCCTCTGCCTGAATTCGCGTGCATGCGACCATGATTTGGACCACAGCCGTGCGCGGCCGCAGAAACTGGGGGTACACAAAAGGCTCCGACCACATGGTCGGAGCCTTTGGCTGTGGCAGATGAAGGATTCGAACCTTCGAAGGCAATGCCGTCTGATTTACAGTCAGATCCCTTTGGCCGCTCGGGCAATCTGCCGGGTTTGTGCTCCGTTTTTGGCTGAGCACTCGTAACACTATAGACGTTCGAGAATGAAAAGCGAAATCCTCTTCTACGACGCATCTGCCGACTACACTGCCCGGTGTGCCCGCGCCCGCTGATTTTCTGTCTTCTGCCCCCGCCCTGATCGCGCTGCTGACGGTTCTGACCGTTCTTCTGCTGACTGCCCGAATCCGTGCGCCCTGGGCGCCGGTGTACGCAGTCGCCCGAGGCACCCTCCAGCTGGCCGTACTCGCCTTCGTTCTCACGGGGGCCATTTCTTCAGCCGGCTGGGTCGCGGCATTCCTGGTGCTCATGTTCTCGGTTGCCTGGTGGACCGCCTTCAAGCGCGCTCGCGCACTCGGCCGGTCCACGGGAACCGGCAGAACCGCCGCGGTCATCGGCCTGGGCATGTTCTTAGGGACCGGTGTGACTCTTGTGACGATCTTCGGTCTGCGCGGCCTGGAGTTCTCACCGTCGTACCTTTTGGCGCTCGGCGGGATCATCATCGGAAACTGCATGACCCTGTCCACGCTGACGGTGCGCAGGCTGAACGAACTGCTGCACGATCGCTGGCCGGAAGTCGAGGGCTGGCTCGCCCTGGGGGCGACACCTCGGCAGGCAACCAGCCCCCTGGCCCGGTCCGCCGTCTACTCCGCCATCGTCCCGACAACCGACACCACCCGAACCACGGGGCTTGTCACTCTGCCCGGCGCATTTGTCGGCGCGCTGTTCGGCGGGTCTTCTCCCTACGAGGCCGGGCTCTTCCAGGTGTTCGTGCTGGTGGGCATCCTCACCGCCGGTGCAGTCGTGTCGATCACGATTGCCATGACACTCGCACCCGGCGCCAAGAAGCCCGTCGTCACAGACTCCTAACACTTAGACTGTGGTCGACTGGTTGACGAACAAGGAGGCACACATGGCTGATTCAAGCTTTGACATTGTCAGCAAGGTCGACAAACAGGAAGCGGACAACGCCCTGAACCAGGCGGCAAAGGAAATCCACTCCCGCTATGACTTCAAGGGCGTTGACCCTTCGATTGAGTGGTCTGGCGAAAAGGTGCTCATGAAGGCCAATTCGGAAGAGCGCGTGCTCGCAGTCCTCGACGTCTTCCAGTCCAAGCTGGTCCGCCGCGGAATTTCCCTGAAGTCACTCGACGCGGGCGAACCCTTCGCATCCGGCAAGGAGTACCGGATCGAAGCCGCAATCAAAGAGGGCATCGAGCAGAAGACCGCCAAGGAGATCTCCAAGATCATCCGCGATGAGGGCCCCAAGGGCGTCAAACCGCAGATCCAGGGCGACGAGCTGCGCGTGTCTTCGAAGAAGCGCGACGACCTGCAGGCGGTGATCGCTCTGCTCAAGGGCAAAGACCTCGACGTCGACCTGCAGTTCGTCAACTACCGCTGACGGGCTCGGATGAGCGCAGGCTGCGCCACCGACAAGCGGACCAGAAAGGGCGAGGCGGAGTTCCGCCTCGCCCTCTGTGTTCAGGAGATCTCGTCTGAACTAGGCCATCTTCATAGCCGCATCGACCATTGCCTGCCGTGTGGCCAGCTTGATGCGCTCACGGCCGTGCGGTTCACCGGCAGCCTTTTCGGCAGCCTCAATGCGGTGGTAGCCCTCCCAGTCGATGTAGTCGATGCCCTTGCCAGCCAGCAGGTCGACGATGGCGTCTTCTTCCGGCTTGGCAGGCTGGGGCAGACGCCCGGCTTCGTAGTCTTCGATGATGTGGCCGATGGTTTCCAGCGCATCGCCCTTCGTGTGGCCGATCAGACCAACGGGACCGCGTTTGATCCAGCCGGTGGTGTACACACCGGGAATGTGATCTTCGGCCTGGGCGACATCGACCGATTCGCCGTCGATGACACGGCCTTCGATGTTCGTGATGACGCCGCGCTTGTCATCAAACGGCAGGCCGGGCAGCTTCGTGCCGAAGTAGCCGACCGCGCGGTACACGGCGTCCATCGGCCAGTCGGTGGTCTTGCCGGTGCCGTTGACTCCACCGGTGCCGTCGAGTTCCTGGCGCTCCGTGCGCAGTGCCGTCACACCTGTCTCTTCGTCGCCGAGGATTTCAACCGGTGCTTCCAAAAAGTGCAGGTGCAGGCGGCGTTTGGCTCCGGTGTCTTCGCGCAGTGTGAAATCGGTAAGGGTTTTGGTTACCTGTTTAACCTGATTGGAGGTGCGGATGGCCTCCATTGAGCCTTCGTCGAATTCGAAGTCCTCCGGGTAGACCACAATGTCGACATCGGCTGCCTGACCGAGTTCGCGGATCTCCAAGGGGGTGAACTTCGCCTGAGCGGGACCGCGGCGGCCGAAGATGTGCACATCGGTGACGGCGCTCTTCTTCAAGCCTTCGTACACATGGTCGGGAATTTCCGTCGAGAGCAGATCATCAGCCTGCTTTGCGAGGATGCGCGCAACGTCGAGAGCGACATTGCCGTTGCCGATGACGGCGACCTTTTCGGCTTCCAGCGGCCATTCCTGCGAAACGTCAGGGTGTGAGTCGTACCAGTTGACGAACTCGGCAGCACCGTAGGAGCGCGGAAGCTCAACACCGGGGATCGGCAACTTCGTGTCGATGAAGCAGCCGGTGGAGAAGATGACCGCGTCGTAATGGTCCTGCAGTTCTTCTAGCGTGATGTCCGTGCCGTAGTCCACATTGCCGAACAGACGCAGCTGATGGCGATCCATCACGCGAATGAGTGCGTTCGTGATGCCTTTGATGCGCGGGTGGTCGGGCGCTACACCGTAGCGGACCAGACCGAAGGGCGCCGGCAGGCGCTCGAAAAGATCGATGCTCACGTCGAAGTCACGTTCTTCTTTGGTCATGAGATCAGCGGCGTAGATACCCGCCGGACCAGCACCGACAATGGCCAAGCGCAGAGGACGACTCAAAGTATCACCTTTCCCTATATCCGACCGTCAATTGTACGCACCGCGATTTTGGAAATGAAGCTGTGCTCTATTGGCGAATAGTTGCTTTCCTCTCCGCAAGCGGGTCTACACTCGCCAATGTGACCGATGACTCAGAATCCGCACCACTTCAAGCGGCCGCAACGACGCCCGCCAGCAGCTCAGCCACTCCAGCTGCCGCTCTTCCCGCAGATGAAGCCCGTCGCCGCCGCGACGGGCTGATCTTGGGAATCGGCGGCTATCTGTTCTGGGGCAGCATGCCGCTCATCTTTGCGGCAGCCGCCCCGGCCGGCGCCTTCGAAATCCTCGCCCACCGAATCATTTGGTGCTTGGTCTTCTGCGCACTGCTGCTGGCTTTCGCGCGCGGCCTCAAGCGCACGTGGGACCTTGCGCGCAAACCGAAGATCTTCGGCACCCTGGCCGCCGCCTCGCTTTTTGTGGGCATCAACTGGTTGGTGTTCATCCTCGGCGTACAGGCCGGCCGCGTGACCGAGGTCGCGCTCGGCTACTACATCAACCCGCTGATCACAGTGGCGCTTGGCATCATCTTCCTGCGCGAGCGCCTGCGGCCCCTGCAGTGGACCGCAATGGGACTGGGGCTCGTCTCGGTTCTCGTCATCACAATCTCTGAGGGCATCGTGCCCTGGCTGGGTCTGGCGGTGGCCATCAGCTTCGGCCTCTACGGCCTTGTCAAGTCCAAGGTCGGCTCCCGCGTCGGCGCGCTGGAGGGGCTGACAATAGAGTCCTTCATCCTCACGCTGCCCAGCATCGTCATCCTCGCTGTCGTGGAAGCCAACGGTCTGGGCACGTTCACCACAGAAGGCTCCTGGCACACTGTCCTGCTTCTGCTCATGGGGCCGATCACCGCCATCCCGCTGCTGCTGTTCTCCGCTGCCACGCGACGGATCCCGCTGAGCTGGGTGGGCATGATGCAGTACATCACCCCGACCATCCAGTTCCTCACCGCGCTGCTGATCTTCGGCGAGCACATGTCCCGGGGGCAGTGGTGGGGATTCATCATCATCTGGGTCACAGTCGCACTCATCGGCGCTGATTCGATTCGCGCAGGCAACCGCGCCCGCCGTGCAAAGCGCGCTGTACAGAACACCCCAAACACTGCCGGTGGCCCTGAAGCCGGCTGAAGCTTCGGTGTGCCCGAGCTCTGGTGGGGCCCTGGACGGGGTGGTTCAGCCGACCCGGTTGACGACTCCGGCGGCAAACAGTTCGAAGGCCGCCTTGATGGGCCCGTCCGGGAGGTCGCGCAGCGCATCTACGGCACGGGCCGACCACCGGCGAGCCTCAGCGCGAGCATCCTCCATAACGGGATGGGCGACGAGTGCGGTGCGGGCCGCTTCGAGCGCTTCGTCAGATGAAAGATCAGCATCCAGCAGATCGACGATCCGCTGCGCTTCAGCATCCCCTGCCGCAGCTTCGCGGCGAATGAGAAGCGTCGGCATAGTCGGCACGCCCTCGCGCAGGTCCGTACCGGGTGTCTTGCCGGATTCGTCTTCTTCTGAGGCCAAGTCGATGATGTCGTCGGCCAACTGGAACGCAACGCCGACGTTTTCACCGTACTGCCGCAGGGGCTCCACGAGCTCAGCAGAACCGCCGGCAGCCAAGACCGCGAACTCACCGCACGCGGCAATGAGCGAACCCGTCTTGTCCGACAGCACGCGGATGTGGTGCTCAACGGCGTCTGCACCGTCTTCGGGGCCGGTGTACTCACTGAGCTGACCCAGCACCAGACGTTCGAAGGTCTCCGACTGCAGAAGAACGGCACGCGCACCGAGCTCCGAACACAGGCTGGACGCTCGTGCAAGCAGAACATCGCCGGTGAGAATGGCCACCGAATTGTTCCACACCTGGTGGGCAGCCGGTGCGCCGCGGCGCACGGGAGCTTCGTCCATAACGTCATCGTGGTAGAGCGTGGCCAAGTGGGTCAGTTCGACAACAGCGCCTGCCTTCACCACATCGAAGCTTTCCGCGTCCGCTTCTGGACTCAGCTGGGCCGCCCACTGAGCGGCCAGAAGAACCAATGACGGGCGCACTCGCTTGCCGCCGGCTGACAGAAGATAGCGGGACGATTCGTCAGCCAGGCGGTCGGTCTGGCGCACCGCGTCGTAAAGGAGCTGTTCGACCTGTTCGAGCTGACGATCGAGGTTGGCGCTCAGGTCAGCGCCAACAGCGGCGAAAGCACCAGGTTTGGGCTGGGTGCCCGGCTGTGCGGAGGGCGCGCTGGCCTCGCCAGAAGGTGCCATCGTCGTCTTCTCTTTCCTCAGATTTTCAATCGGTCCGGCTGTGCAGGGATCTGCGACCCCTCAGTCTACGTTCACTCTGCTAGCGATTCGAGGTGGCAGGTACGGCCGTGATGAGCGCGTGCACTGCCCGGTCGTGCAGGTCGCGGTGCGCCCGCGGGTCGTCTTCGTAAAGATTAGCCAACAGTTTGACCGCAAAATTCATCAGGTATCGCGAGCCCATGCCGTATTTGAGTCCCAGTTCCATAACCTTGGGCTGGCCGATCAGGTGGGCGAAGCCTCGTCCCAGCGTGAAGTAGCTGCCGTATTCGTCCTGCACGGCCGTGCTGAACCCAGCAAGCTTTTCCCGGTAGACAGCCTGCGGGAACCCGCGGTAGGTGCTGATGATGTCAGCAGCGATCCGCGCCTGTTCGAACGCGTAGTCGATGCCTTCACCGTTGAACGGGTTGACCATGCCTGCAGCATCACCCAGCAGCATGACTCCCCGGTCGAAGTGCGGGGTGCGGTTGAACGCCATCGGCAGGGCTGCCGAGCGGATGGGCTGGCGCATTCCCTCGCTTCCGTCAGCCCCGCCGATGCCCCACTCATCGCCCATTGCGGCGATCCAGTCCTTGAGCACCGTCTGGTAGTTGACCTTGCCGAACTGCGGGCTGGTGTTGAGGATGCCCAGTCCCACGTTGACGGTGCCGTCGCCCAGGGGGAAGAGCCACCCGTAGCCGGGCATGGGTTCGCCCTCGGGGCTGCGCAGCTCAAGCCACGACTCAATGAACGGATCGTCGTGGCGCGGAGAGTCGTAGTAGGTGCGCACTGCCACGCCCATGGGACGGTCATCGCGCTTGCGGTGCCCCATCTGCACGGCCGTGCGGGCGCTGACCCCGTCTGCCGCGATCACGATGGGCGCACGGAAGAACACTTCCTCGGCCGCTTCGCCGGCCTTGTTGGAACGCAGCTTCCGCCCCCGGACGTCTGCCGGGACGGCGCGAATACCCGCAATCCAACCCTTGTCGAAAACGGGCTCTTCTGCTGACATCTGCTGGTACAGGACAGCACCCTGCTTTTCGGCGTGCCGGGCCAGCTGTTCGTCAAGGTCCATACGGGCTCGGGTCAGTCCATAGGACGGAAAGCCCGTCACATCCGGCCACGGGATTTCCAGCCGGTGTCCCCCGCCGATCAGGCGCAGCCCGCGATTGCGGTGCCAACCGGCCTCATCCGGCAGGGAAAAGCCCAGGTGGCCGAGCTCTTTGACCGCCCGCGGCGTCAGCGCGTCACCGCAGATCTTGTCGCGCGGGAACGCCGTCTTCTCCAGCAGCGCCACATCGAGCCCGGCGTGTGCCAAGTGGGCGGCGACCGCAGATCCGGCGGGACCGGCACCGACGATCACGACATCGGCATCGACGTTCTTCACTGTGCATCACCAGCGGGTTTGAGACCGTGGTGAATGGCGACGATGCCGCCGGTGAGGTTGCGATACTTGACCTGATCGAAGCCTGCATCGCGGATCATATGGGCCAGCGGAAGCTGAGCCGGCCAGGCGCGAATCGACTCAGCCAGGTACACGTAGGCGTCTGGATTCGAGCTCACTGCTTTTGCCACCGCAGGAAGGGCCCGCATGATGTATTCCTTGTAGAACCGCGCAAACGGGCTGAACGTCGGGGTCGAGAACTCGGCAATGACCAGTCGGCCGCCGGGTTTGAGAACACGCAGCATTTCCGCAAGCGCCTTCTGAGGTTCCTGCACGTTGCGGAAGCCATAGGTGATGGTGACCACGTCAAAGGTGTTGTCGTCGAAGTCAAGGTCCGTCGCATCTGCGTACTGGAACTGGATTTCAGGGTGGCGGCGACGGCCCACCTCAAGCATTCCCTCGCTGATGTCACCGGCGATGACAGTGGCTCCGCGCTGTGCGTAGGGCACTGAGCTGGAACCGGTTCCCGCGGCCAAGTCAAGGATGAGCTCACCGGGTTTGGGGTCGACCGATCGGGTGATCTCCACGCGCCACCAGCGCGAAATGCCGAAGGTCATGGCGTCGTTGGTGATGTCATAGCGTTCGGCAACAGCGTCGAACATCGATGCAACATCCGCCTTGTTCTTATCCAGGTGAGCGCGATTCATGTGTCTCATAATCTCAGTCCCGCCCTCCCGGGAGCCAATCGGGCCGGTGCCAGTGCCGACGACAGTGCTTCTCACTAGACTGGCCGTGTGCTCAGCGATTCTGTTTCCCTGCGGGTGCGCTCGTGGTTCATCGACGGCGTCGACCCCCACGCTCCCGCTCCCTTTGCGGGCGGTCTGCCGTCAACCGTGCAGGATTTTTTGGCACAGCTGCCCCAGGACACGTTCAACTGCTGGGTGCGAGGGCACTCCGGTCTGGTGGGCTTCGGCAGAGCAGCACGACTGCGCGCCAGCGGCAGTGGGACCGTCGAGGGGCGCACCCGCTTCGATCAGCTGTCCCAGCAGTGGCGCACTGTGTCTGAGCGCGCTCAGGTCGAAGACGCGGTCAGACTGCCGGGATCGGGCCTGGTGGGCTTCACCGCAATTGCCTTTGCCGATGATTCCGACACGGATTCCGTCATCGACATTCCGCGTTTCATCATGGGCCGCCGTCACGAACGCGTGTGGCTGACCTCCATCTGCCCCGAAGACGGCGCCGATGACGACTTCACGCTCGAATCAACAGCGCTGAGCCCCGTTGCGGGTGCCTCGCTGCACGAGGGCCGCATCAGCCAGGAGCAGCACATCCGCAATGTGTCCGACGCGGTCGCACTCATGCGGGCACCCGGCAGCCGGTTCAAGAAGATCGTCCTGGCCCGCGACGCTGTAGTCGACACGCCACGCGACATCGACGTTCGGGCGGTGCTCGGAGCGCTCAACGCCGACTACCCCGCCACGTGGACGTTCAATGTGGCCGGCATGATCGGCGCAACACCGGAGCTTCTGGTGGGTGCTCACGATGGCGTTGTGCGCTCCCGCGTGCTCGCCGGCACGTACCAGGTGCGCGATGACGCCCAGGCGGAACTTGCGCAGGCCCGCCAGCAGCTTGCCGGTGCTAAGGACTCCCAGGAGCACATCTACGCCACGCACTCACTCGAAGAGAGCCTGCGGCCCTACAGCAGTGACCTGCACGTAGACGAACAGCCCTATCTGCTGACCCTGCCCAATGTCATTCACTTGGCCACCGACGCTCACGGCACTCTCGATTCCCCGTCCGGCAGACCGAAAGACCGCCCGTCGATCATCGATCTGGCCAAGAGCATTCACCCCACGGCAGCTGTCGGCGGCGTGCCGCGCAATGAGACGATGCGCGAAATCGCCCGCATTGAAGGGGCCGACCGCGGTCGCTACGCAGGGCCGGTCGGATGGATTGACGGTGCGGGCAACGGCCAGCTGGGCATTGCGCTGCGCTGCGGACAGTTGGAGTCGCGCACCCGCATTCGGCTGTGGGCAGGCGGCGGGATCATGCCCGATTCAGACCCGCAGTCCGAACTTGCAGAATCGTGGGCAAAGCTCGGCCCTATGCTCCAGGCGCTCGGCGTCAGTCGCCCGTAAGCGCCGCTCGCCGCCAGCAGGGCACCCCGGCGGGAGGACGCCCACCCCACCGGGCCAGGGCTCAGTCCAGACGCTCAGACCAGCGGGACTTCAAAAAGCCCCGCACTGCCGGCCTTTGCCGCAGCAAGCAGATCTTCGGCCGCCACCTGCTGGTACGGCCAGCCGTAGGCTTCGGCGAGCGCCCGGAAGTTGCGCCCGTGGCGTGTTGCGAAGTACCGCGCAAAATGACGTCTCAGGTGCCCGGCGCCGTGCTCCAAACCGCCGAAGATGGCTCCGCCGTCATCATTGAGGACGAAGATCTGCAGGGCGGGCAGATTCTCGCTTCCGCCTTCGCGCAGCAGCCCTCCCACGTCGTGCAGGGCTGCGACATCCCCGATGATCAAACGCAGCGGGCACTGCTTCGACACGGGTCCCGTCAGCGCCATACCGGCAGCCGTGGCAATCAACCCGTCGATCCCGGCCAGCCCTCTGCTGGCGCTCATCTGCACACGCCCAAGAGCCTCGTTCCCAGCCAGCGCAGAAGCGTAGCGGCCCGCATTGGAACTTGCGAGGAAGATCTGGGCGACGGTGCCGTGTTCGGCTGCGTTCTCGGCGGCAGCACCGACAATCGCAGCGACAGCAGACACTCCGGCGGGCGGTTCTGCTGGGGTCGGCGGCACCTCGTGCCATTGGGCGGCCGCCTCACGGTGCTGCGAGCGGACTTCCGAGGTGACGGTCGGCTGGCCTGCGATCACGCCGGTGGTGCGGCCCAGCAGGGTTTCGCGCACTCCCGCAGCCCGTTGAATATGCGATTCGGATGCAGCGGTGCGACCCCACCGCTTCGCATCAGCATCTGGTGTCTGGCCGGTGAGCCCGGCCGAAGCCAAGTACGAACCGTATTCATCTGCGGGAGCCCAGTCGAGGTCCGTTTGGATTTCTGCCGTCGGCAGGTTCGCCAACAGCCGCTGGTCTTGACGGTACTGGGTGATTCTGCCGGTGCGGACAACCCCGGTGATGGATTCGGCAAGGTCATCGTCGAGAACGCCCGGGTGGCCGGGCACCGACAGGTGGAACAGCGGTGAGGACGGTTCGGCAAACACCGGGACTCCGAAGGCCACGGCGAGTTCCCCTGCTCGGTGCGCACCGAAGTCGCAATCACTGCCGGCCAGCAGAACAGTTCCAGGGCGGCTGAGCATTTCCAGCGCCTGCGCGAATCCCGCGTGCACGTGCGGACGGTGTTCAAGGCGATTGGCCTCGCCGACCTCGGGCCTCCAGGGCATGTCTTCGGGCTTCGGCGTGAGCTCACCGTCGAACTGCACGTTGAACTGGACCGGCCCCGGTGTGGACAGTCCACGCAGCCCCGAACTCATGGCGTACGGGGCGTTCATACCCGCACCCGCCCCCTCCGAACCGACCGCAGCGGCAACCGCAGCGTGTACGGAGGCGGTGAGCGACGCCTCGTCAGGTTCTGCAGGCGCATCAAAGCGCAGACGAACATCGCCGAGCACGTGCGACTGCCTGTCGATCGTCTGATTGGCCCCGGTCCGGCGCAGGCGCTCGGGCCGGTCAGCACTGAGGATGAGCAGCGGGAGCTGCGAATACGAAGCCTCCAGAACAGCCGGGTGCAGGTTCGCCACCGCTGTCCCCGAAGTCGTGAGAACAGCGACCAGCCCCGGAGTCTGCGGGGAGGTGCTGCCACTGACCCCGCCCGCGACGGCACTGGGTTCCGCACCGCGAACACCCGCAGCCGCCGCACCGCCGAAAGCCCGAACAGACGCATCGGCAACGGCCGTCCGACGCAGCCCCTTTGCCAGCCCAAGCGCAAAGAACGCCGCATCGCGTTCGTCAATGCGCACGTGGGTATTCACCAGACCTGCATCGGCAAGTTCCGCAAAGGCATAGGTCAGCGGTGCCGAACGCGAACCGGGGGCAATGACAACGTGCTCAAGACCGCGGCGAATAAGAGACAGGGCGATAGTGCGGGCTGTCGCAGTTGAAGTGTTCACGCACCCGATTCAACCAGACCCTAGAATGTCGATCATGGTCTACCCTCCCAGCCCCTATTCGGACGCGCCGACACCGGAGATCCCGGACTTCAAACGTCCCGACTCTCACCGGATCTGGCAGCTGATTGCAGGCATAGTCGCCTTTGTCATCGCTCAGCTGGTCACGGTCGCCGTTGTTGCGTCGATTGCCGGAATCGGGGCTCTCGACACCGCCTCCGCGCGACAAGGCGGCAGCCATGCCGAGTCGTACGGTCTGGGGATCGGACTTATGGCCGGCGGTGCTGCCATGTTCGTTCTCTACCTGCTGATCATGCGCTTTATCGCGCGTGCCCCGGGGCACGGTCTGCGGGGCAAGAACAAGGTGACGGAGTTCCTTCTGGGCCTGACCCTCGCCTTTGTCATCCTCGGGACTTCCGTCGGCGTGATCGCACTCGCCGGGGGCTTCCGAATCACCGGTCTGACTGCCCGCGATGAGCTTCTGCCTGCTTTTGTCCTCGCTCTGGGGATCGGACTGGGCCCGGCCTTTACGGAAGAGCTGCTGTTCCGCGGGTTCTTCCTGCGCATCTTCGACGCCTGGTGGGGGTGGGTGCCGTCGCTGCTCATCACGAGCGCGATCTTCGGCCTCGTGCACCTGGGCAACCCCGATGCCACGCTGTCCGGTGCGATCTTCATTGTGATCGAAGCGGGGCTGCTGTTGGGCGGAGCCTACCTCCTGACGCGCCGTCTGTGGTTGGCAATAGCCATTCACGCCGGGTGGAACTTCATGCAGGCGTTCGTCTTCGTGTCTCCGGTTTCCGGCACGGGCGAGGCGGTGGGCCTGTTCCAGGTGGAATGGTCGGGATCGTCGTGGCTGACCGGTGGAACGATGGGCCTTGAGGGTTCTGTCATCACCGCCGCACTCGGTCTGCTGGCAGGCATCGGGCTTCTGCTGCTGGCTGGAAAACACCGGACGCTCCTGCCGCGCGAAGCCGTCATCCGCAAGCAAAGGGCTGCCAAGGCCTGAAATGCGCACCCGGTGGCGGACAGCTGTCCCGCAGCCCAATTCCAAGGGCAGTCCAAGCCGAGCGTAACTTCCCGTTCACGCATCCGCCGTAGCCTCGGTGTTGCGGAGGTGGTCCATGGTCAAGCGCAGTCTGCGGATGTCCGTCGGAGCACGCGCGGTGCGAGCACTCACAGCCCGCCGCAGTGCGGCAGGCCTCTACCCGGCCTACAGCGAATCGACCTCGTTCCTCGGCCCCGAGCCGGCCGGCTTCGAAGCCGCCCACATCCACGTGCGCGAAAAGCGCAAACTCTCTGGCCGCCTGCGCGAGTTCTTCGTCTACTCACCGGCTCTCGGCAGAACCGTCGGCGTGCGCGTCCTCTTGCCCGGCATCCCACAGGAGCACGCCGTTCCCCTGTTCCTTTTCCACGGCGGCGGCGACGATTTCCGATCCTGGACGGACCTGGGACGGGCTGAACTGCACACGCGCGGCAGTCGTTTCCTCGTTGTCATGCCCGATGCGGGGGCGGCCGTCTACTCCCGCCACGAAAAAGCACCCGGCGACGTCGAAGACTGGCCGGAGTTCCACATCCGCGAACTGCCGATGCTGATAGGCGACCTCTATTCGACCTGCCCCGAACTGCGGGTGGCCGCCGGGCTGTCCATGGGCGGCTACGGGGCTATGAAATACGCCGCCTGGCGGCCCGATCTCTACGCTGCCGCCGCCGCGTTTTCGTCTCCGCTCATCCCGCAGGCCGCTCCCCCGCTGTTTCAGATCCTCGCAATGCGCGCGGGAGCACCGGCGGATTCGCTCTTCGGATCTTTCAAAGACGGTGACGCCCGGTGGGAAGCGAATTCGCCCTACGACCTCGCAGAAAACCTCCGCGGGCTCGACATCTGGCTGTCAGCGGGCTCTGGAACCCCTGACGATGCGGAGAATTCCGATGAGAGCGCTGACATCATGGAAGCCCACCTGCACAACCACGGCGGCCGCTTTGCCCAGCGGCTGAGCGAACTGGGCATAAAACACGCGTGGGCACCGCGGGACACCGGAATGCACAACTGGTTTGCCTGGCAGCGCGAACTCAAAGCGTGGCTGGCCCACGCCGTGCAGGCCGGGCTCGACCGCAGTCCCAGCGCATCACCCACCCGCGATCCCCGCCCGCGGTTCTGGACGAGCGTTGCCGACGGGTCGCCGTTTACGTTCATCAGCGGCCTGCCGGTCTTCGAAATCTACGGATGGAAAGTCGAGATCTCCAGGCGCCGACCCCAAATCGTCACCTTCGGCGACGTCAGCCCCAGCGGCTTCACCCTCAACGGCGCCGGAACCTTCCGAGTGACCTCACCTGCCATGTTCATGCCCGGAGCGGAAGCATCCATCACCGTCAGAAGCCCGCTGGGAGTCAACCCGTACACAACCCGGGCCGACGCCTCGGGAGCCATCTCAATCACAGGTCAGATGGGTGCGGCGCTACACGATCCCATCGTGCCCGGCAGTCGGACAAAGCACTTTCGCACGTGGGGCCAGGCGGCGGTCACCGAAGTCATCATCAGGGGGCAGAGAAAAGACTCAGACAGATCTGCGACCATAGAAAGTTCACGCAAGCCCAAGGCGCTGCCGAAAAGAGGCGGCTGAGAACAGAAGGGAACCGGATGAAGCGGCTCATAGCAGGTCTGGCACTATCCGCACTCGCGCTGACAGGGTGCAGCCAAGCCGATGGCCAGCAGACAGATCCGGACAGCAGCGCCGAACAGGGCGCAGCAGAGGGCATGCACTCAACAGAAGACCTGCGCAGGTCCATGGAATCGGCTGGTATGGAGCCTGCCGAAGTCAGCCCCGAAAACGCGGACCCGGCACAGCTGCTCGAAAGCGCGTCCGTCGAACCGGAAAACTGCCGGGTGCTGCTTGACGCCACGCAGGGCGCAGACCTCGGCACTGACACCGGGCTGAGCGCAAAAACCGATTCGGCGTCCTACTTCGCAGCCGCCAATGCCGAGGGCACGGACCTGGCTCCCATAGTAGAAAACGCACGCAAAGCGGCCCAGGACTGCTCAACCATTCGGGTGAAATTCGCCGATCAGACCGTCGAAACCTCTGTCACCGTCGACGACATCACGATCGACGGGGCAGACGACGCCGTGTCGGCATCCGCCGAAGTCGACTTCCACGGGCAGAAGCTGACCATCACCAATATCGCCGCCGCAAAAGACAACACGATCGTCTCGGCTGTTCTCAGCCACGGCGGAAAGCCGAAGACCGCCGCAAAGACCATCAGCGGCATTCTCAGCCGACTGGGCTGACCTGTGCTTGGCGCAGAAGCTTCCAGCAGGCAGCCAGGCGGGCCAACCACCACTGTTCAACATCCGCCGGTGCCCGGTGCGCTTCTGCCAGTTGCACGCTGACGTCCATCGGGGCTGCGCTGATTGTGCCGCCGCGGGGCTTTCGCGGCTTGTCTACGACATCGGCAGCCAACAGCGACGCCGTGCCCAAGCCCGCTGCCCACGGTTCGGCCTGCCCGCCGCGCTGTGCTAAGACCAGTGCCAGCTGCGCACCGGCGGCCAAGCCGATGGACGATTCCAAAGCACTCGACACCGTCGCAGGCAGACCGCAGGCATCCACAATCCGCGCTGCCGCTGCGACCCCGCCCAGCGGCTGTGCTTTTACGACAATGTGATCGGCCGCGCCCAACTGCGCCACCCGCAGAGGGTCGTCAGACCGGCGAATGTTCTCATCCGCAGCAATCCGCACGGCACTCAGTTCACTGTCTGCCTGCAGCCGCTGCCGCAGCCGAGCCATGTCCTCAACGCCGGCAACCGGCTGTTCGATGTATTCAAGCCGCTGCGCAAAACCAGGCAGGGTGCACAGTGCCCGCGCATACTCCACGGCTTCTTCAACGCTGAGTTTGCCATTGGCGTCCAAGCGAATCCCGGCTGTTGGGGCAGCGCGCAGGACAGCCGCTGTGCGCGCCAGATCAGCGTCTTTGCTGGCCGCACCGTGTTCGGCGATTTTGATTTTGAAGACCCCCACACCGTCAAAGCGGGCGAGAACATCTGGAACTTCGGCAGCGCCCACCGCCGGGACGGTCCCATTGACCGGCACCCGAGTCCCCGCCAAGCCGCCTGATACAGCGGATGTCCGCGGCGCCTCGTCAGCTGAGGCAGTCAAGCCTGGCGAGGCGGAAGTCCCAGATTCCAGCAGATCTGCCGGACCGCTCGCGTTGAGTGAGAACTCAACTGCCGCCGCCAGCCACCGGCGCGCTTCCGCGGGCCCGTATTCGGGAAACGGACTGAACTCCGCCCAGCCGGCCGGACCGCGCAGCAGGCACACCTGCCGCGATGTGATGCCGCGAAACCGGGTGGTCATCGGCAGTTCGACCACACGAATATCCGTGAAGAACTCGCGCGGATCGGCGGGCAGATCCGAAACAGGAAGCGAAAACGGCATAATCTCAGCCTAGCGAGCGCGGATGCTGGACGCTGTTGTGTGCAGCAGCGGGACTCGCGGGGCGTGCACCAGCTAATAGAGTGGGGGTATGAGCGTTTCGGATATCTTCAACCCCAGCCGCTGGCGCGAAGTCCAGGGCTTTGACTTCACCGACATCACCTACCACCGGGCCGTGGACGAAGACGGCGCGGACGTCGGCGCGGTGCGCATCGCCTTCGACAGGCCCGAAGTGCGCAACGCCTTCCGCCCCCACACGGTCGATGAGCTCTACCGCGCACTCGATCACGCCCGCCAGACCTCGGATGTCGGCGCGGTTCTGCTGACCGGCAACGGCCCCAGCCCCAAAGACGGCGGCTGGGCGTTCTGCTCCGGCGGTGACCAGCGTATACGCGGTCGTTCCGGCTACCAGTACGCATCCGGTGACACCGCCGAATCAGTCGACCCGGCACGTGCCGGAAGGCTCCACATTCTCGAAGTTCAGCGGCTTATCCGCACCATGCCGAAGATCGTCATTGCGGTTGTGCCCGGCTGGGCCGCCGGCGGAGGACATTCCCTGCACGTGGTGTGCGATATGACGATCGCAAGCCGCGAACACGCCAAGTTCAAACAGACCGATGCCGATGTCGGCTCCTATGACGCAGGCTACGGTTCGGCGTATCTGGCGAAGATGGTCGGGCAGAAGAAAGCCCGCGAAATCTTCTTCCTGGGCCGCACCTATTCGGCACAGGACATGGCCGACATGGGTGCCGTCAACGAAGTCGTCGACCACGCTGAACTCGAAGAAGCCGCGCTGCAGATGGCCCGCGAAATCCTGGGCAAGTCCCCCAATGCCCAGCGGATGCTGAAGTTCGCCTTCAACCTGGTTGACGACGGTCTCATGGGCCAGCAGGTGTTTGCCGGCGAAGCCACCCGGCTGGGCTACATGACGGACGAAGCCGTTGAGGGCCGCGACAGCTTCCTGGAAAAGCGCGATCCCGACTGGACGCCGTTCCCCTGGTACTACTGATCTGCTGCTGATCCGACATACGTGCCCACCGAATTTCCCTCACCGACCCCGGCTGAGGCCAGCCGAGTGTTCGCTGACGCGCTGGCCGGCCGGCATATCGCCGTGCTGCCAGGCGGAGGCGCCCGGCATCTGACCGCCTATCCGCTCTCCAGCTGGCGAGGCGGAGCTGCCGCTTACAGCACTGACTCGCCTGACCGTGGGGCAGCTGAGACCGGGACGGCTTCTGCAAGCACACCTCCGGCGCTGGTCGTCTTCACCTCCGGTTCGACCGGCAGACCGAAAGGCGTGGCACTGTCAGCTGAAGCCCTGCGCGCCTCAGCCGCCGCGACCGAAGATGCACTGTCCGGGCCGGGCCGCTGGTTCCTGTGCTTAGCACCGGATCATATTGCCGGTGCCCAGGTGATTCTGCGTTCGCTGCGCTCTGGGACAGTGCCCTTCGACGGCCGCGGGAACTTCACGGCCGAGCGCTTTGCCGCCCAAGCCGAGGAGTTCTTCCGTTCCGGGCGGGGGGAACCGGCCTACGCCTCGTTGGTTCCGACCCAGCTGACCCGCATCCTGCGCGACCCTCGGGCAGCCTCGCAGGCAGCAAGGTTCGATGCTCTGCTCGTCGGCGGGGCATCACTGCACCCGCACACAGCCGCAGCTGCGCGGCAGGCGGGCCTGCGCGTGGTCCGCACCTACGGCATGTCTGAGACCGGCGGCGGCTGCGTCTACGACGGACGCGCATTCCCACAGGTGGATATCCGCATTGCCGACGACGGGCGGGTGTCCCTGTCCGGCCCCGTCATTGCAGACGGCTATGTCGAGGTCGGCCCGAACTCGATCGTGCCCAAACCAGACCCCGGTTTCTCTGTCGACAACCGCGGGCGGCGCACATTCCTCACCTCTGATACGGGGCGCTTCGACAGTGCGGGAGTGCTGACCGTCACCGGGCGAGTCGACGATGTCTTCCAGTCAGGCGGCACAAATGTTTCGCCCCTGGCCGTCGAGTCCGTGTTGCTTGACGAACTGGCCGATGACGGGATCGATGAAGTTCTCCTGGTGCCCGTTGACGACCGCGAATGGGGGCAGTTGGGAGCACTCCTAGTGCGCGGTCCCGGGGCCGAGTACTATCGGAACTCGGCCCCAAAGCTCAAAAGCAGATTCAAGCGGCTTTTGGGCCCTGCCGAAATCCCCCGATGGGTGCTTCCCGTCGAGGCGATTCCAGCCAAGGGGATAGGCAAACCCGACCGTGCAGCAGCACGCCGACTGGCAGCGCAGATGCTGCGAGAAGGGGCCCAGTCGGACTCGGCAGAAGCTGGGCCGGAACCGGCAGCCCGGACAGAACCGACCGGCTTGCCAGCAGAAGATTCAACAGACATGAGGACGGACAAACGTGGCGAGTAGAACGCAGCTGTGGATTTCCGGAGCGCGGCTTCGGACGCTGCCTTTGGCTTTCGCACCCGTTGTCCTCGGTGCCGGTGCAGCGCTTGGCCAGCTGGGCGGCATGTCCGCTCTGGTGATCGGCTCAGTTGACCCGTCCGTCGACGACAACATCAACGGTTGGGCGCTGCTGGCGAAGGGCCTGCTGGCTCTCGTTGTGGCATTGGCGCTGCAGATCGGCTCAAACTACGCCAATGACTACTCCGACGGAATTCGCGGCACCGATGACGACCGGGTGGGCCCCCTGCGGCTGACCGCCAGCGGCCTCATCCCACCCGAACAGGTCAAACGGGCGGCTTTTATCTGCTTCGGCATTGCCGGGTTCGCGGGACTCCTGCTGACAATCATGTCCGCGGCCTGGTGGATGCTCTTGGTGGGCGCTGCCGCAGTTCTTGCCGCCTGGTTCTACACCGGCGGCAAACGCCCGTACGGCTACATGGCCCTCGGCGAAGTCTTCGTGTTCGTGTTCTTCGGGCTCGTTGCGACTCTCGGCACCACCTACGCAATGGCAGGCCGACTCAGTCCCGCCGCATGGGCCGGAGCGGTTGCCGTGGGCCTCTACGCGTGCGCTGTTCTCAAAGTCAACAACCTGCGCGATATTCCGACCGACATCGAAGCCGGCAAACGCACACTCGCTGTGCTGCTGGGCGACCGCCGTTCGCGCATTGTGTACCTGGCGCTGGTGTTTTTGCCGTATCCGCTACTGGTTGTGCCGATCATCAGCGGCTATTCGGGTGCGCTTCTGGCAGTCGGTTCGATCATCCTCGTAATGAAGCCCGTGCGCGCTGTTGTCCACCAGAAGACAGGCCATGCGCTCGTGCCCGCCATCAAGCACACCAGCATCGCCGCGCTCGTCTACGCGGTGCTCCTGAGTCTGGGTCTGGCCCTCTAGCTCAAAGCTGACGATGGGCCGCTGGGGTCGCATCGGCGGCACCGGACTTCAGTGCCGCTGCATACCTGACTTCGGTGCCGCTGCATTCGCAACGGGCTCGTCGAGTTCAGCGGTGCTGTTCGTCGATTTCGTCTTCGATCGCTTCGTCGCTGCCGGCCTTGGGCGCACGGTTTCTGCGCTGGGCGGTCCATTCCGTCATTGAGGAGACGGCTTTCTGCTTCATACCGTTGAGCAGCAGATAGCTGAGCAGAGTCGCCACGATCACGGCAACGATCGTCGACAGCAGGCTGGGTCCGCTGAAGTACCAGATGACAGCGACTGAGGCTGCGAGCAGGCCGATCCGGGCGGCGTTGTACAGAAGGAAATCACGCATGGTGCCCCTCATTGTAGTCCCGCGGCAACCACTACGATGGAGTGCATGGCCCGCATGCTCATCGCAATCATCGTCATCTACACGGCTCTTGCCCTGTACAGCCTTTTCGACTGCATTTCCTTCGATTCATCGCGAATCAAAATGATGCCGAAGGCGGCCTGGGCTGCGATCATTCTCTTCTTGCCGGTAGTGGGAATTGTGCTGTGGTACCTGTTCGGCCGCGGAGGTGCCCTGCAAGGAGCCAATGGCAGCGAGTCCGTGCCCAATGCACCCGACAACGATCCCGAATACCTGAAGAAGATTTCAGACGACATCGAACTTCGCCGCCTGCGCGAACTCCAGCGCCAGCAGGAAGAACAGCGCAGGGCTGAAAAGCTGCGCGGCACAGGATCAGAGCCGCGCAAGAACTCGCAGGGTGAAGACAGTGCTGCTTCGGCAGATGACGAGCCGGGTGACGATTCACCCCGCCACGACAGCTGAGCGGCACCTCGGCCCCTCATGTCTTTCACCCGCCCAGATCACAAGGCGCCACTTCCCTCACACCAGACCGGCACCTCGGCTTCTCATCTCTTTCACCCGCCCACCCAATAGCCGGATTCTGCGCCTTAGCAACAGCTGCTAAGGCGCAGGTCTGTTGCTGAAGGGAGTGCCCTTGCGGCTGACGGGTGTTTCTATGGCTGAAGCGGGGATCCTGGACTTGCCCTTGGCTGAAGTGGGGATCCGGCTAGCGGGTGGAGGCCGGAATGCAATAGGTTCCCCGCGCTCACGCACACAAAAAAACGGGTGCATCCGCATGAGCGAATGCACCCGTCGAAGAGTTCAGGGCTGCAAGGACTGAGCCAGCCTGCTGATCACAGCCCGGAGTATGAGTGCAGGCCGTTGAAGTACACGTTGACGATCGTAAAGTTGAAGATGATCGTGATGAAGCCGATGAGGTTGAGCCAGGCAATTGTCGTCAGGCGCAGACCGCGGGTTGCACGCGAGTGCAGGTATGCAGCGTAGACAACCCAGATGACGAACGTCCAGATCTCTTTGGCATCCCAACCCCAGTAGCGGCCCCAGGCGACTTCGGCCCAGATGGCTCCGGCGATCAGGGTGAAAGTCCACGTGATGAAGCCGACCGCAGCCAGACGGTAGGACACAGCTTCAATCGATGCCGCCCGCGGCATGCGCTCCAGAAACGACAGCCGGCCGGCATCGCGTCCGGCTGCAACGCGCTTTTCACGAGCACCCTGCAGCAGCTGCACCGTGGCCAGCGCGGCTGAAACAGTCAGCAGGCCGGTGGAAAGAATCGCAATCGGAACGTGAATGAGAATCCAGTACGACTGCAGTGCCGGAACGAGCGGTGCTGCAGGAGTGTAGAAAACAGTCGTCGCAAGGCCGATTGACACCAACAGGAACCCGGTGACGAATGTGCCAAGGTAGCGGACGTCTTTGTAGCGCAGCGTCACAACATAGACAGCACCGGCAACGGCGCTGGCAAGCAGCGCGTACTCCATCATGTTGCCCCAGGGAGCGCGCATGACCGACATGCCGCGCGTGACGATCGAGGCGATGTGCAGGAGCAGCGCCAGAACCGTCAGGGACGTGCCGACATTGGCAAACACGCGACGTTTGCCGCCATCGACAGCGGAAGCATCACCGCGACCGCCCTTCTCGTTCGCTTCGTCGGCCGTGCGATTGGAGTACACCCGGTCAGCAGGACCGTCGAGGTTCTCCTGCACGAGCGTGCCGACAACACCGCCGTCATCAGCCGCTCCAGCATCAGCCGAGGTACGTGTGCGCGATGTGCGCTTCGCACCTTTCGCCGCGTCTGCGACTGCACCGGAAGAGGCACCGGAATCAGCCGAGTCAGCTGCCTTCCCGGCGCGCTTCTTCTTGCCTCCGAAAAGGTCAAAAGCGTAGACGATGAACGCGAGCGCATAGACCGCACCAGCCGAATAGATCAGAAGCATTGACCAGCTGGCGAGCGTGACGTTGACTTCCACTTATCCCTCCGCGGATTGGTGATCAGCAGACGAAAGTCTGTCTTTCAATTCTACGCCACAGCGCTCTGCCGCCTGCTTGACGCGTGGGTCTTCGCTGCGGGCCAGCGCACCGATTTCCACTTCGCCGTCACGCACCCGCACCCACATGCGGCGGCGCGGAATGAACATGGCCAGTGCCAGTCCGATGAACATCAGCGTGGTGACCACCAGCATGAGTCCCTGCACCGGGTCGTGGCGGACGTCGAGGCTGACGAACTTCGCTATCCGCTCAAACTCGATTGTGCCGAGCCCATCGGGCAGCTGCACTGTCTGTCCCGGCTGCATCTGGGTGATCCACTGCTGGCCGTCGTCGCCGTTGACGGCTTCCATACCCGCAGTGTCGAGTTCGTAGACGTTCTGTGGAATACCGGCATCAAGCCCCAGGTCACCCTTGTAGAGGTTCATGACGAGCACGGGGTTGCGCAGCTCTGCAAACTGCGAGTACAGCTCACCTTGCTGATTGACGCCCGCTGTGGGAAGCAGGATGCCGGAAAAGCCCAGCTGGTCATTGCCCGCGCCGGTGTCGGGAACTTTGATGACACCGCGCGAGGTGTAAACACCGTCTTCGGGCACGAACACCACAGGCCCGGAGTAGGTCACCTTGCCCTGTGCGTCGCGCACTGTCACGACCGGTGCGTAGCCGTTGCCTGTCAGATACACGCGCGCCCCGTCCACGCGGATGGGCTCGTTGACTTTGAGGTTGTGTTCAGTCGAAACGCCGTCCGTGGTTTCCGTGATGACGGCGTCAAATGCCCGCGGCTGGCCGAACTGGGCGCCTTCGCTGGTCGAGTCGAATTTCGCGTCGAAGCTCTCCAAGCGCAGGCGGAAGTTTGCCAGGTTGTCGGCGTCGAAGTAGCGGCCTGGCTCAAATGAGTCATAGGACACGAGCGAGTTTGTGAACGTGTCCCCTTCGACGAGCACGCGCTGGCCACCGTAGCCGAAGATCGCGCCGATGGCCATGACGATTGTCGCGCCCAACATGGCGAGGTGGAAGAGCAGGTTCCCCGTTTCTCTCAGGTAGCCGCGTTCGGCGGCGATGTGGTCACCGCGGCCCACCGTACGGTAGCCGTTCTTCTTCAGGTATTCCTGTGCGGTTTCGAGGATCTGCTCGGCCGGGGCGGTGTGGGTGAAGCTCTGGTAGCCGGGCATTCGGGTGAGCCTGCGCGGGGCTTTCGGCGGCTGCGAGCGCATTGCCTTCCAGTGCTGTTTGGTGCGCGGCAGAACACAGCCGACCAGCGAAATCATCAGCAGGATGTACACGGCGGAGAACCAGAATGACGAATAGACGTCGAACATCTGGAACTTGTCGAGGAGTTCACCGGTCCGACCGTTGTCGATGATGAAGTTCTGAACCTTCGCCGGGTCCTGAATGCGCTGCGGCAGGAGCGATCCGGGGATAGCCGCCAGTGCCAACACCAGCAGCAGGATGAGTGCGAACTTCATGGTGGTCAGCTGACGCCAGGCCCACCGGAGCATGCCGATGAACCCGATGTCCGGCGCTTTCTGGGACGACTTGCGATCCGCGGTGCTTGCCGCGGCCGTGTCTGGTGTCGTCGGTTTGTCTGTCATCACACCACCGTTTCGAATCCGCCGATGAGGTTCTGCATGTTGTTCATGATGATCGTCCATACGCCGGTGACCATGAGCAGCCCCAGCAGGATGAGCATGACACCGCCGAAGATCACAATGCCGCGCTGGTGCCTGCGGAGGAAGGCCAGGCGTCCCATGCCCTTGTGCAGCAGATAGGCCACAAGCAGGAAGGGCAGGCCGAGCCCCACGCAGTAGGTGAAGGTCAGCAGCATGCCGCGGCCGGTGCCGCCGTCAGCACCGAAACCTGTTGACAGGGCGAGCACCGCCGCCAGGGTGGGGCCGATGCAGGGTGCCCAGCTCAGTGCGAAAGCGGCACCGAGCAGCGGGGCACCCCACAGCCCGGCTTTGGGCTTCTTTGCAATGGGCTTGTTGGTCTGAAAAGCCCGAATACCGCCCAGGAACACGATCCCGGCAAGGATGACTGCAATGCCCATGACGCGGGTGACAATGCCAATCCAGTCACTGAGCAGGCTGCCGAGTGCCCCGAAGGCCGCTCCCAGGGCGACGTAGACGGCTGCAAAGCCCAACACGAAAAGGCCAACCCCGCCGAGTACCGCAGAGGTGCGCTCCTGTTCGACCGTTGTGCCGGTCATCCCCGTGACATAGCCGATGTAGCCGGGAACCAGGGGCAGCACACAGGGTGACAGGAACGACACGAGCCCGGCGATCGCCGCGACCGCCATGGCCAGCAGCAGCGGACCGTTGAGGACCGTCTGCGCGAATGCCGAACCGAGGTCAGCGGCCTGCACTGCCCCTGCGGCCTGCACGGTCCCGGCGGGGAACACCGTCAGTCTTCTTTCATGGCGTCGTCGATCAGACCGCTGAGCGTGGAAGCTTCGACGGCACCGACGACGCGTGCGGCCGGCCGGCCCTCGGAGTCGAGGACGACGGTCGACGGGGTTGCCCTGGGCGGCAGAACATCAGACAGCAGTCCGACCATTTCGCCGTCCGTGTCGAGCATGACGGGATAGGACACATTGAAGTTGTCGACAAAAGCCTGAGCCGCGGCCTCCTGATCACGCACGTTTGCGCCGATCAGCTGAGCTTTGCCCT
Source organism: Brevibacterium sp. HMSC063G07 (assembly GCF_001810665.1). Taxonomy (NCBI): domain Bacteria; kingdom Bacillati; phylum Actinomycetota; class Actinomycetes; order Micrococcales; family Brevibacteriaceae; genus Brevibacterium; species Brevibacterium sp. HMSC063G07. The sequence continues at coordinate 200,653 of NZ_KV802333.1, read as the reverse complement.
CGTATTTCTCTGCGACTTCTTCGAGTTCGGGAGCTTCCTTGCGGCATGGCGGGCACGCTGCGTACCACAAGTTGATGACCGTGATGGTCCCGTCCTTGCGGATGTCCGCCAGTGAGGTCTTCTTCCCGTCCAGAAGGGTGATGTCGAGGTCGATCGGCTCAGTGCGCTCATTCTTCGGGATCTGAGTGACCACCCCGGTACCGGAGACATAGCCCTGCTGGGATCCGGCCTGTTCGGCCACTCCCCCGGTTTCTGTTCCACCGCAGGCGGCCAGCCCGAATCCAAGGGCGCAGGCGAGAACAGCTCCGACTGTTCGGCGGGTGCGCCCGCGGCCTCGCTTGTCCGCCACGGCAAGCGCTGCGTTCCTCATGCTCCTGCCACCGCCTTTGTCGGCTGGAGGTCGGCGTTGACATCGGTGTAGTCAACCCCGACGAGTTTGGCGCCTTCAAAGCTCAGCGTGGTCACGGATCCCAGGCTGCATTCGCGATTGCGCGGATCGTGTGCAAGCGGCTTGCCCTCGGCTGCCATGCGGGACATCCAGATGGGCAGCTGGTGGCTGACGATGACGCCGTCAACCGCATTGAGCCCTTCGGCCTTCGCCACAGCCTCAACCCTGTTGCGCAGAGTGAACATCGCAGCCTGCATGCGGCGCACCTGGCTGATGTACGGCTCTCCCCACGATGGGCGCAGAGGATTCCATACCAGCGGCAGGTTCGCCGGTGCGAAGACCGACGAACGGTTGACCTGCTGTCCTTCAAAGCGATTGCCGGCTTCGATGACACGCTCGTCAACCACCGGTTCGAGCCCGGTCGACTGTGCCAGAGGCGCAATTGTCTGGGCTGTGCGCAGAAGCGGCGAGCGCACCAGGCCGCGCACGTGGAAGCGGTCATCGGCGAAGTAGTCGCTGATCCTTTCACCCATCTGGCGGCCCCGGGCCGTCAGCCCGAATCCGGGCAGGCGCCCGTAGAGAATGCCGTCGGGGTTGTCGACTTCACCGTGGCGGACCAGGTGGATGCGCGAGGTGGTCATGCCGACTCCCCGTCTGTCGCCCGGGCTGCCGCCTTGGCTGCGGCAGGCAGTGCGGACACCACGCGGTCGAGGATCTGCGCGGTGTGAGCTGCCGAGAGGAACCACACTTCAAAGGCACTGGGCGGCAGGTGCACGCCCTGTTCGAGCATTGCGGTGAAGAATGCCGAGTAAGCGGCGGTGTTCTGTGCCTGCGCATCGGCGAAAGTGCGGACTTCGCGGTCGGTGAAGAACACCGAGAACATGGAGTTCGCCGACTGGATGGTGTGCGGCACGCCTTCGGCGCTGAGAGCCTCCGTGATGGCCGGGCGCAGGACGTCTGCGGCGGCCTCGATCGTCGGGTAGACGTCGAGTTCGCGGGTCAGCTGCAGGGTGCGCAGACCCGCGGCCGAGGCCACCGGGTTTCCGGAGAGGGTGCCTGCCTGGTAGACCCCGCCCTTGGGTGCCAGAGCGTCCATGACTTCCTGGCGTCCGCCGAAGGCCGCGATCGGGAAGCCGCCGCCCATGACTTTGCCGAATGTGAACAGGTCCGCCGGTCCGTCCGGGTAGCCCAGGGCTTGGCTTTCGTAGCCGTACCAGCCTGCTTCGGAAACGCGGAAGCCCGTCATGACCTCATCGGAGATCATGAGCCCACCGTGTTCTTTGGTCAGCGAGCGGATGAGGTTGGTGAAGCCGTCACGGGGCGGGACGACGCCCATATTGCCCGGGGAGGCTTCCGTGATGACCGCGGCGATTTCGCTGCCGTGTTCGGCAAAGGCGCGGCGCAGACCGTCCTGGTCGTTGTAATCGAGTATGAGAGTGTCTTCTGCGGTTCCCTTCGTCACGCCGGGAGTGTCCGGCAGACCGAAGGTGGCAAGACCGGACCCTGCGGCCACGAGCAGCGAGTCAACGTGACCGTGATAGCAGCCTGCGAATTTCACAATCTTGTCCCGACCGGTGTACCCGCGTGCCAGGCGAATGGCCGACATTGTGGCTTCCGTGCCCGAGTTGACCAGCCTCACCTCGTCAACCGGCGCGACCCTGCTGGCGATCTCCTGAGCAAGTTCGACTTCCGGAACCGACGGCGTTCCAAACGAAAAGCCGCGGGCGGCGGTCTCCTGGACCACGCCGAGAACTTCCGGGTGTGCGTGGCCGACGATCATGGGACCCCAGGATCCGATGAGGTCAACGTACTCGTTGCCATCGACATCGGTCAGCAGCGCACCCTCAGCGGAGTGCATGAATCGCGGCGTTCCGCCAACAGCGCCGAAAGCACGCACCGGTGAGTTCACACCGCCGGGAATGGCCTTCAGAGCGCGCTCAAAGAGTTCCTGGGAGTTCTGCGTGGGCTGGGTCATCACACTGCCTTTCTCAGATGTTCTGCTGCTCGGGTGAAGACGTCTGCCAATACCTGGGTCTCTTCGGGAGACATGAGGTCGATCAGGTGCCTGCGCACACCTTCGACGTGCACGGGGGCGATCTTCTGCATCAGCCCCCACCCTTCGTCGGTCATGCTGCAGTTGACACCTCGGCCGTCACCTTCCGTGGAGCTGCGCTTGAGGATGCCGCGCTTTTCCAAACGCGCCACGGTGTGCGACAGGCGGGATCGGGAAACGCCGATGTCTTCGGCGATTTCAGCCATGCGCCTGCAGCGGCCGGGCGATTCTGAAACGATGACGAGAACTTCGTAGTCCGCCAGCGCAATGCCTGCAACTTCGCGCAGTTCGCGGTCAAGCACTGTCTGCAGAAGCGTTTGGCCCTGCAGCATGGCCCTCCAGAACCGCTGCTGTGTTTCATCCAGCCAGGGTGCGGCGCTCATTGTTCAGCGAGCCATTCAGCGGCCTGAGTCGCGTAATAGGTCATAACGGCGTCAGCTCCTGCGCGTTTGAATGCCAGAAGTGATTCCAAAACCGCGGGTCTGCGGTCAATCGCGCCGGCAGCCGCGGCGAATTCCAGCATGGCGTACTCACCGGAGATCTGGTAGCTCCACACCGGCACCGGAGAGGCTTCTGCGACATCTTTCAGGACATCCAGGTAGGGCAGGCCGGGTTTGACCATGACGATGTCTGCACCTTCTGCCAGATCCAGCTGGAGTTCGTGCAGTGCTTCGCGCGCATTGGCAGGGTCCTGCTGGTAGGCGCGACGGTCACCGGAAAGCTGCGAATCCACGGCTTCGCGGAACGGGCCGTAGAACGCCGAGGCGTACTTGGCGGTGTAGGCCATGATGACGGTATTCGTGAACCCAGCTTCGTCGAGGGCTTCGCGCACAACACCCACCTGGCCGTCCATCATGCCCGACAGACCCAGAACGTCCGATCCCGCACGCGCCTGCGCAACGGCCATTGAGGCGTAGCGCTCAAGCGTTGCGTCATTGTCGACATCCCCGTGTTCGTCGAGCACACCGCAGTGGCCGTGGCTGGTGAATTCGTCCAGGCACAAATCGGTCATGACGACGGTGCGATCGCCAACAGCGTCTTTCACCCGACGCACGGCCACGTTGAGAATGCCGTCGGGGTCATCGGCCTGGGAGCCGCGCTCGTCATACTCCAGCGGGATGCCGAAGAGCATGATTCCCCCTACCGACGCCTCGACCGCTTTCTGTGCGGCCTCAACCAGCGAGTCCAGGGTGTGCTGGCGCACGCCCGGCATCGAGGTCAGTTCGACGGGAGCGTCCAGCCCCTCCTTGACGAACAGCACCTCGATGAGGTCTTCCGGCTGCAGCTTCGTCTCCGAGGTCAGGCGGCGCATTGCCGCCGACTGGCGCAGGCGACGCGGGCGAACCGCGCCGAACGGGAGGGACGTGTCGGTCATCAGCCTCTGCTCCTTCGCGAAGTCCTCCGGTCCTGCGAGGGGCGGACCGGAACTATTCCTTCGGCCAGCGCGTCGTCGCGGCGTTTGCGGGCGAAATCGGACAGTCCGGCGATGAGGGCCGGAAGGCTGGCTTCGTCCGCCAGGACGTCGACGTGCAGGCCGTGATCCTGTGCCGTCTGAGCCGTTGCCGGCCCGATGGCTGCAATAACGGTGGAGGTGTGGGGTTTTCCGGCAATGCCCACCAGGTTGCGAACCGTCGACGACGACGTGAACAGCACGGCGTCGAAGTCGCCTCCCTTGATGGACTCGCGAATGGGCTTCGGCGGCGGAGCGGCGCGCACAGTGCGATAGGCGGTGACGTCGTCGACCTTCCAGCCGCGCTCGGTCAGACCCTCCACCAGCACGTCGGTGGCGATGTCTGCCCGCGGCAGGAGCACACGGTTGAAGCCCTCTTCGTCGTCAAACGCCGGCCAGTCTTCGAGCATGCCTCGGGCGGACTGTTCGCCGCTGGGCAGAAGCTCTGGCTCAATGCCCCATTCGCGCAGAGCCTCAGCGGTTTTGTCGCCGACGGCGGCGACTTTGACGCCCGCGAGGCTGCGCACGTCCAGACCGAGATCGGCAAGCCACATCTTGACCGCTCTGACCGCGTTGACCGATGTCAGGCCCAGCCACTGATAGTCGCCGTCGACAAGAGCGTGAATAGCCCGCTCCATCTGGCGGGGCGAGCGCGGCGGTTGGATGGCAATAGTGGGCACCACGGTGCCCTCGGCACCGTACTCCGCGAGCGCCTCGACAGTTTCGGCACCCTGTTCGCGTGTGCGCGGCACGAGCACCTGCCAGCCGAACAGCGGCTTGGATTCGAACCACGAAAGCTCGCGGCGCTGCTCGACAACAGCTCCGAAGATCGTCTGCACCACCGTGTCCGGCTCGAAGTCGTCGCGCAGCCGGTCAACCAGCTGACCCAGCGTGGTTTCGATTGAGTGCTGGTGAACGGTCGACACACCGGATACGACGAGCACGGGGGTCTCGGGCTCCCATTCGTCGCCGAGCATCCCCTCGACAGCCGTGATGGTGTCGGTCACGGAGCCGCTGATGACGTGGCCGGTGTTGGCAAAGCGCGAAACATCGCTGCGGGTCATATCGGTGGCGGACACGTAGCGCACCGAGCGGACGTTGGCGTTCGTCAGCGGTGTTCCCGTGAACGCCGCGGCAGACGACGCCGCCCCGACACCCGGGACGATCTCAAAGCCGACGTCACCGCCGGCCAGCACCTGCGCCTCGGCAGTGGTCGAGGTGAACAGCAGCCCGTCATCGGCGGCCAGGCGCACGACCATGCCGTGCTCCTGGGCGAGTTCGCCCAGCCTGCGGCCGCGGGTGTGCGGCTGCACTCCCATTTCCGATACCGGACGCAGCAGGGTGTCTTCCGGCACGTAGGCGTCGAGGAGATCCCGGTGGAGGTCATCTTCGTGGACGACGACGGCTGCCGAAGCCAGAAGCTCCGCACCTCGGATGGTCAACAGGGAGGGATCGCCGGGACCGGCACCCAGAAAGAACACTTTGGGCACGGCCCGCTGCGGGCGGTTCTGTACAGAATCACCGCTGGTCACGGTCACCTCCGGGGGTCATTACAAGATTCGTTTCTGGGGCGTTGGCACCGCTGGCGGTTCCGGGCACAGCGCCGAGTGTTTTGAGCAGTTCGTCTGCTGTTCGATAGCCGAGCTCTCTGGCGATCCGGCGCGACTCCGACTGGATTCCGCGGGACAGTTCGACCATGTTGTCGGTGACTTCGTCCGGCAGTGTGGCAATCGTGGACAGGCGGCTGAGCTTGCCTTCGTCGTCTGCCATGACGGCAGCCAGTGTCAGCGCCGCGCCGTCAATCGAGGCCAAAGCGCCGATGGGGGCTGAACAGCCGGCCTGCGAACGTTCGAGAATTGCGCGTTCGGCGTAGACGGCGAGGCTCGTGGCCGGGTCGTGCAGAGCTTCGAGGGCTTCGCGGATCTCCTGGTCGAAATCGCCGTGCGCGGCATCGGGTGCGCGGCACTCCACTGCCAGCGCTCCCTGCCCCGGGGCCGGGAGCATGACGGAAGGATCGAGCACGTCGGTGACTTCGCCCAGACGCCCCAGACGGCGCACGCCCGCGGCTGCCAGAACGACGCCGTCAAGACGGCCCTCTGTCACGTGGTCGATGCGGGTTCCCACATTCCCGCGCACACCCGTGACCGTGATGTCGGGGCGGGCTGCCCGCAGCTGGGATGCGCGGCGGGGCGAACCGGTGCCGACGACGGAACCTGCCGGCAGTTCGACCAGGCTGAGTCCGTTGCGGGCGATCAGCACGTCAGAGGGATCCACGCGAGGCGGAACCGCCGCCATCTCGATTCCCGCGGCGGGGGCTGTGGGCAGGTCTTTGAGCGAGTGCACCGCAATATCCACTTTGCCTGTCAGCAGTGCGGTGCGCACGGAGGACACGAAAACGCCGGACCCGCCCAGGCGGGCCAGCGGCGTCATATTGACGTCGCCTTCCGTGACCACTTCGACAATCTCAACCCGCCAGCCGGTGCGCGCGGCAAGCTGCTGGGCGATCGCGGTGGACTGGCTGCGTGCCAGCTGGCTGCGGCGGGTGCCCAGGCGGACGGTCTGGCCCGTGAAGTGTTCGGGCTCGACCACGTCGAGGGTGTGGTCGGCGACCGGTGTTGTGCCGTCGGCTTCGATGTGGCCGCTGCTGCCGTCGGCTGTCTGCGCGACAGAGCCGACTTTGCTGGCTCGGCGGTCGGCTTCCGGTTCCCGCGTGCGGGCGCTGAGGTCGAACAGCATGTTCAGCGCGGCAGCGTAGTCGACTCCGGAATCGGCCGAGGCGAGTTCTTTCACCTTGACCGTCGGGGTGTGGATGATCTTATCTGCCGTGCGGTGCAGTGTCTTGCTGATCTCGGCTATTGCGGCGTCGCTGACAGACGCCCCGAGTTTGTTCTTCAGGCGGTCGAATTCGGCATCGACGATCATAATGGCCTGTTCGCGCAGGGCGGTGACTGTCGGCGATACCCTGCGAGCGGCACGCCGTGCGGCATCGTCGACCATGGCCTTCTCGATAAGAGCGCGGGCTTCGGCGATGACGGTGAGCACGGATTCGGACTGCGCGTGTTCATTGGCGGCAATGAGCCGGCTGATGCCGTCGAGGTTGAGCACCCGAATGTGGGGAAGTTCGCCCACTTCTACTGCAATGTCATAGGGCAGCGCCAGGTCGATGAAGAACTTGTTGAGGTTCTGGTCGAGGTCCTGCTGCAGTGAGGCGATGACGGTGTCCTCATCCAGCACAATGCCCCTGGCGCCGGTCACCGACACAATGAGGTCCGCCTGCGCGATTTCCCTCACCAGGTTGGTGTGCGTGAGTTCAACAGCCTCCCCGCCTGCGGACTGGGCAAGGCGCAGAGCCTTGTCGAGGGTGCGGTTGATGACGCGTATGCGCGCAGCCCCGTGGGCTTTGAGGGCTTTGACGGTGAGGCCTGACATTGCGCCAGCGCCGACGACAAGCGCGTTGGCTCCGGTGAGGTCACCCACGTGGCCTTCGGCTTCGGCCAGGGCGGTGTCCAGCAGCGAAAGCGAAACCGATGACAGCTTGGTTTCGGAATGCACCCGCTTGCCCACTTCCAGTGCGGATTGGAGGGCTTCGCTCAGACCGCCGCCGACCGAACCGCCGCGTTCGCCATCGTGCAGGGACTTACGCAGCTGGCCGAGGATCTGGGTCTCCCCCAGGGCCATGGAGTCAAGGCCGGAAGCCAGCAGGAAGAGGTGTTCCTGGACTTTGTCATCGAAGTGAACGTAGATATGTGAGAAGAGCTCTGACCACGGGATCCCGCTGACATCGACCAAGGCGGTGCCGAGGTCGGCCAGTCCGCCGTGGAAAGATGTGACATCGGCGATGATTTCGAGCCTGTTGCACGTGGACAGCACAACAGCGCTGTTGACGAAATCACGCTCTGCCGCTGATCGGCGCAGCAGGTCTGCCCGCTCAGCGTCCAGAGCGAGCGCGTCAAGCACGTCAAGAGGTGCTGAGTGATGGGATATTCCCAGAACCAGCAGTGTCAATGGTCTTGCTCCCTCATTGCGAACGACTCCCGTCGATCGCTGCTTTCAAGCTCACCGGACTCCCGTGAGCACAACGGCGCCCCAGCGCTGTTTCATTCCCGTTTGGCGCCACGGCTGTCAGCCGCACCGCCCTGATCATCGGCCCGAACCGACAGTGCCGCGGCCACTCAGCCGCGTTCGTGTGCCGCACGCAGAGCCTGCGCGAACCGGTGTGGGTCCACGCGGTGGAAGCTGTGCTGGCGGCCGTTGATGAGAACGACTGGAACATCCCAGTCGTATTTGGCCTGCAGCTGCGCATCGGAATCGATGTCCACCACGCTCAGCTGCACATCGATCTGTTCTGGCAGGTCAGCGAGCACACTGTCGACGACTGCCCGCGCAGTGTCGCACAGACCGCAGTCGCTACGGGTGAGGAACTGAACTTGGACGCCCATATGAGCCTTCCCGCACTGCCCCGGGCGCCAGCCCGGAGCACAGCGCGTCATCGGTGCAGAAAGAATTCCGCACCGGTTCATTCAGCACGAAACCCCGCCGGATCGCTTCGACGGGGGCGTGCGGAGTTGATTACTTCTTGTTGCGGCGCTGGTGGCGGGTCTTGCGAAGCAGCTTGCGGTGCTTCTTCTTGGACATACGCTTACGACGCTTCTTGACTACCGAACCCACGTTCTACCCTCGCGATTCCGACGATTCCCCCGCTTACAGCGGGCTGACTTAACCGCTCAATCCTAACGGGCAACCCTGCAGAAACCCAAACTTCAACAACCGGCCATATGAACTCGGTGCCAGCGGTCTGGTATAAGGGCCCGCGCCGTGGACCGCGCGCTCAATCGTAGTAGGCGTCCAAACCGTAGAACGGGAAGATGTTCTTGCGCGTGCTCATGACAGTGCGGTCGAGGTCGGATTCGGGATCGTAGCCGCGCTCCCAGGCGGGGAATTCAGCATCTGTGCCGTCGGTCATCCGCTTGGGCGCATCGCGGCCGGTGAGGCTGTAGACGTAGTCGCGCCAGCGGTCCGGCATTTCCGTTGCCGGCTTCAGTTCGATGCCGCCTGCGATCGCCACGAGATTGGTCCATGCGCGCGGGACCACGTCGATGATGGCGTAGCCTCCGCCGCCGACGGCCAGCCATTTGCCGTCCGCGTGCTCTTCGGCGAGGTCACGCACCCATTCGGAGGCTCGACGCATAGCGTCAACCGAGAGCCGCAGGTGCGTCAGCGGGTCCAGATTGTGCCCGTCGCAGCCGTGTTGAGAGACGATCGCCTGCGGTTTGAATTCGCGGATCACCTGGGGAACAACACCGTCGAGCGCACGCAGCCAGTCGGCGTCCACAGTGCGCGGCGGCAGGGCGATGTTGACCGCGCTGGCTGCGGCTTTCATCCCGCCGATCTCGGATGCGTAGCCGGTGCCGGGGAACAGGAAGCGGCCGTTTTCGTGCAGGCTGATGGTGAGCACACGAGGGTCGTCCCAGAAGAAGTGCTCGGTGCCGTCACCGTGGTGGGCGTCGAGGTCGAGGTAGACCACGCGCTCGTACCCGGCGTCCAGAAGCTCTTGAATTGCCGCCGCGCAGTCGTTGTAGACGCAGAACCCGGCAGCTTTGCCGGGCATTGCGTGGTGCATTCCACCACAGAAGTTGACCGCGCGGTTGTACCGGCCGGAGGCAATTGCCCTGGCCGCTTCGACACTGGCCTGAAAGAGCCTGCCGGAGGCTTCGTGAATCTGGTCGAAGCGGGGGACGTCTTCCGTGCCGACCCCGTAGGTCTGCTGGTCTTCTTCCGAGATCGAGGCGGAAGCCCCGGCCGCTTTGACGGCGTCGATGAATTCCTGAGTGTGCAGGCGGGCGAGCGCTTCCTCGTCGACCTGCGGCACGGACTGGATGTGGATATTGGAGGCGTCGAACAGGCCGAAGTCCTGCGACAGCTTCGCCGTCAAGTCAAGCCGCAGCGGGTGCATGGGGTGGTGCGGACCGAAATTGTATTCGGTGAGGGATTCATCCCACATCACCAAAACTTCTTCTCTGCTCATACCCGTACTGTAGCCAAACGTGATCCGATTCACTCACAGAGGCTCACCCCAATATTCGCTCCCAGGCTGCTTGCGCTGTTTTCCCGCGTGCGCGCACGCGGGTGAGTATGCTGGCTGACTGTGAGGAAGAACGGCAAGAACAAGCGCGAACTGCTGGCAACGGCAGCGCTGCCGGCGCGAGCTGCGCGCGACTTTGTCGACAGGGTTGCCGAACAGTCCCCCGCCAGGCTGGCAATGGGCGCGTTCGTCGTCGTCATCATATTCTTCACCGCGCTTCTGTGCTTGCCGGCAGCCCACCGGGACCCCGCGGACTTTTCGTTCGCCAACAGCCTGTTTGTTGCCACCTCGGCCGTGTGCGTTACGGGTCTGACCCCGGTGACCCTGCACGAATACTTTTCGAACTTCGGCCTGGTCATCATCGCCGCCGGCGTGCAGGTCGGCGGTATGGGCATTCTGACTATCGCTTCTATGCTGGGCATGCTCATCTCCAAGAAGCTCGGGGTGCGCCAGCGGCTCATCGCAGCTCAGGCGACGAACACGTTCAAACTCGGTCAGATGGGCACGCTACTGCGCACCGTCATCAGCACGGTGCTCATTGTCGAGACGATCGTGTTCTTCGGACTGCTCATCGGCTTTCTTCGCCGCGGTGAACAGCTGGGCCAAGCGGCGGCCTCCGCAGCTTTCTATGCCATTTCGACCTACAACAATGCGGGCTTTGCCATTCACGATTCGGGCATGATCGCCTTCTCCGACGACTACTGGATCGTCTCCACAGTGATGTTCTCCGCTTTTGTGGGCTCACTGGGCTTCCCGGTGGTGCTCATCATGGGAGTCCTGTGGAACCGCCCCCGCCAGTGGGATCTGCACACCAAGCTCACACTCACGACCTCGCTCATTCTGCTGGCCGTCGGCAGCGTTCTCATAGCAATCTTCGAGTGGGGCAACGAAAAGACGCTGGCGGGCACCGGCGTCGTCAACTACGCGTTCCAGTCTGTTTTCATGTCGCTGACCGCGCGGTCTTTGGGTATGAACACCGTCGACGTCGCATCCATGTCAGATGCCAGCCACTTGGCGCTCGACGTTCTCATGTTCATCGGCGGCGGCTCTTCGTCTACCGCCGGGGGCATCAAAGTCACCACCCTTGCGGTGCTCGTGCTGGCCGCCTGGGCGGAAGCGCGCGGCGCCCGGGACGCTGTTGCCTTCAAGCGGCGCATCGACCCGTCGGCTGTTCGCCTGGCGATCTCCGTGACGATTGCAGGGTTCATCATCGTGATCGGCGGAACCATGGCGATGCTGGCCATGACCCACGAAGACCTCGATGACGCCCTCATGGACGTAATCTCTGCCTTCGGCACGTGCGGGCTGTCCTCCGGGTTCACTGAGAGGGCACCAGAACCGGCGCTGTACATTCTGAGCCTGCTCATGTTCCTGGGCCGACTGGGTACTATCTCCCTGGCGGCCGCACTGTCACAGCGCGACTCGCTGACTCATTTCCGCCACCCGGAAGAAAGGCCGATCATTGGCTAAGCGCAAACAGAAGACCGACAACTCGTCGGTGCTGGTGGTCGGTCTTGGCCGCTTCGGCGCGTCGACTGCTGAAAACCTGATGAAGCTCGGCAGGCAGGTGCTGGCTGTCGAAAGAGACCCGGGCAAGGTAGCGGAATTCGCAGGCAAGCTCACCCACGTTGTCGAAGCCGATGCCACCAACCTCGAGGCCCTGCGCCAGCTGGGAGCCGAAGACTTTTCAACCGCCGTGGTCGGCATCGGAACCTCGATCGAGGCGTCGGTGCTGACCACCGCTAACCTCGTCGACATTGGAATCGGGCAGGTGTGGGCGAAGGCCATCTCGAATTCTCACGGCAAGATTCTGCACCGGATCGGCGCCGAACACGTGCTCTACCCGGAATCTGAGGCGGGAGCTCGCGTAGCCCACCTGGTGTCATCGCGCATGCTCGACTATATCGAGTTCGACGACGGGCACTTTGCGGTCGTCAAAATGCGCCCGCCGAAAGAAGTGCAGGGCTTCACGCTGGGTGAATCAAAGATCCGCGATGACTACGGCGTCACGGTCGTGGGCGTCAAATCGCCCGGCCGCGACTTCACCTACGCCGAACCCAGTTCGCGCATCGGCGAACACGATGTGCTCATCGTCGCAGGCCACGTCGAGCTGCTGGGCCGTTTCGCCGGGCGGCCGTAGACGGCTCTGCAACCGTCGGCAGCGAACCGGCCGGTGGGCCTGTGCAGCTTCCCAGTCAGCTGTTTTCGCGCTCCATTGCGGCGGCCTTGTCAGCTGCGGCCCGTGCCGCGCGGACGACGCTCTGTTCGAAGCCGTCGGCTTCAAAGGAGTCAACCGCGGCGGCAGTTGTGCCGCCGGGGTGGGCAACGGCCCGGCGCAGCTTCGCAGGATCAGGGTCGGCTGCCAGCAGCAGACCCGCCCCTTCTGCAGTGGCGACGGCCATGCGGCGCGCTGTGTCTTCATCCAGGCCGAGTTCTTGACCTGCGGCAATGAGCTTTTCTGCCAGCAGGAAGAAATAGGCCACCCCGGAACCTGAAATGCCGATCATGCCGCCGATTGCCGATTCGGGCACCGTGAACACCTCACCGGCACCCGACAGGAGCCTCGTAAGAGCTGCAGTCTGCTCTTGCGACATCGTGTTGTCCGGTGACACCGCGATGACGCCCTTGCCGATCGCAGAAGGGGTGTTCGGCATAATCCGCGCAATGGGGTTGTTCGGGAAGGCTTCGGCCAGTGTGTCCAGCGAAACCCCCGCGGCCATGGACACAATGACGGCCTCCTTGGCGAGAGCTTCGGCAAAGCTCGCAGCCGTTTCGCGGATTGCCCACGGCTTGACTCCCAGGAAGACGAAGTCCGCCCCGGCGGCTGCATCGGCGTTGGAGCTCTCGCTGTCTTCGGTCGCGTTCGCCTCAATTCCGAGGTCTTGTGTGAGCCGATCGGCCGATGCGCGCGAATGTGTGGTTGCGCGGACGCTCTCAGCATTGAGCGCATCTGTGCTCAACATTCCCTTCAGCAGGGAAGATCCCATGCTTCCCGCTCCGATGATGGAGACTGTCACAGCCATTTCTGCTCCTTTTCTTCTGTCGCCGTCCTAGCAGCCAAGCCCCAGGTGCTGCCGGGTGAAAGCCAAAGATTCCGCCAGCATGTCCATGCGCGTGGACTTTTTGCGCGCAAAGCGCGTGTTGACTTCAATGACCGCTTCGCCAGACCAGTTGACCTTAGCCAAGTACTGCAGGCACTCTTTGACCGGCATTTTTCCGCGCCCGGGCACCAGGTGTTCGTCCATGACGGAGCCCGCGCCGTCGGTCACGTGGAGCACGCGCACGCGATCGTGGATCTGCTGCAGGGTCTCCAGGGCGTTCATTCCCGCCGTCGATGCGTGTGAGAAGTCAAACGTCATATTGTCGTAGTCTTCGTCCAGCGGGTTCCAGTCCGGATAGTAGATCTGCAGTTCGCGCACACCGGCTCGCCACGGGTACATGTTCTCCACCGCCAGGCGCACACCGGTTTCGTGTGACAGTCGGCGCACTCCGTCGACGAAGCCGCGCGCATAGTCTCCCTGCCAGCGAAACGGCGGGTGCAGAACAACCGTTTCGGCCCCAACGTCGAGCGCGAGCTTCGCGGTCAGGCGCAGCTTTTCCCAGTTGTCTTTGTGCATCACCCGCGGCAGCAGCAGAAGCGTCGGAGCGTGCAGCGACAGCACCGGCAGGCCCGTGCGCTGAGCGTATTCGAGGATGTGCGAGGCACTCTGCGTACCCGGATTGTCGGTGATCATGATCTCGACACCGTCGTAGCCCAGTGCAGCCGCCGTTTCGAAGGTGTTCTCCACTGTCATGGGGTACACCGAGGATGACGAAAGTCCCACGCGGATCCGTCCGTCAGAGGTGTGCACTGCGCCGTACTCGTACACGGGATTGTTCTCAAAATAGGCGCGGTGGCGCAGGGAATCTGCGCGAGCGCGGTTCTTCTTCGTGAACGCCTTACGAGGTGTTTTGTCTGTCACGCTTTCAGTTTAGGCGCACCCGGCTGACCCGGTCAGACCACTCCGTTAGACATCGGCACCGTGCTTGCCGTTGGTAGTCGTGGGGGTTTCGTCGCCGTCGAGCGTTTGGCGCACAGAGACGGGCTCTGCGGTGTCCAGCAGGTCCAGTTGGCGCATGATGATGCCTTCGCGCAGCGCCCAAGGCGAAATCGCCATCTTCTCGACTCCGAAGATGGTGAAAGCCGCATCCGCAACAATCGCGCCGGCAAGCACCTGGCCGCCGCGGTTCTCGGACACTCCTGGCAGGTCGGCCCGCTGGGCGGGTGTGCGCGATGCAAGTTCCTCGATTATCCGGGGCATGTCTTTTGCGTGCAGGTAGCGCGGGGCGTAGATGCCGTGGCTCGACGGTGCCGCTCCGGCAATGCGGGCCAGGGAGCGGAAGGTCTTGGATGAGCCGACTATCTGGTCGGGTTTGCCCACTCGGTTGATCTGGCCGGCGACCTTGCCGATTGTGTGGCGGGCGTGCCTGCGCAGCTGCGCGATTTCGTCGGGGTTGGGAAGTTCGTGGTTCAGGTAGTGGTTGAGCATACGGCCTGCACCCAGCGGCACCGAGACTGCCGCATCGGGGTATTCGTCTGTTCCGGCGGCCAGTTCGAACGATCCTCCGCCGATGTCCATCATCAGGATCTTGCCAGCTGACCATCCGAACCAGCGGCGGACCGCCAGGAAGGTGATGCGCGCTTCGTCCTGCCCGGACATGACGTTGAGGATCAGGCCGGTCTGTTCGTGAATCTTGTCGATGAGCTTCTGCCCGTTGGGGGCTTCGCGCAGGGCCGATGTGGCAAAGGCCAGAATTCGCTCCGCGCCCTGTTCTTCTGCTTCGACAATGGCTTCGCGGCAGAAGTGCAGCAGCCTGTTGGCCCCGTATTTCGACAGCGAACCGTCGTCTTTGAGATGTTCGGCCAGCCGCAGAACTTCCTTGTGGGATGAGGCCGGAAGCGGCGGGGCACCTTCGTGGGCGTCGACCACCAGCAGGTGAATGCTGTTGGATCCGATGTCGAGAACGGCTAAGCGCATGGTCTGCATCTTACCGCGCGGTCCTATTATCGGAGGTATGCAGAACACCCGAGCCCCGTGGATTGCGGCGACTTTCATTATGACCGTTGCTGCGGTTGTGTTCTCCCGCCTGCCTCAGCTGCATGATCTGCGGCTGTATTTTCTGATTGCCGCGCTGGCGTTCTTCTTGGCCGGGCTCGTCATGGCCGGCCGCTCGCTGCGCGAGGCCTGGGCCCGCAGACGCAGCCAGCGGCGGCGCTGACGCAAGCTTCAGATCACCACATGGGCGGACGCTGCTCGCCGTCGTACGGGAAGCGGTCACGGAAGTCTGCGGCTATTGTCTGCATGTCGACAAAGCGCACGCCCTCGTGACCGCCGATGTAGTCGATCAGCCGTTCGAGCATGAGCAGCACCTGCGGGCGACCGGCGACGTCCGGGTGGAGCGTGATCGGGAAGATGGCGTAGTCCAGTTCGCGGTAGATCCAGTCGAACTGGTCTTTCCACAGCTCTTCGATCGACCTGGGGTTGACGAAGCCGTGGGAATTGGGGCTGCCCTTGATGAACATCATGGGCGGGAGGTCGTCAACGTACCAGTTGGCCGGAATCTCTACGAGGTCTACCGACTTGCCGTATTCCAAGGGCACCATCCATTCGGATGCCTGCTTGGAGTAGTCGATCTTCGTCCACTTCTCACCCGTCCGCGCGTAATAGGGAACGAAGTCGCCGTGGCTCTGTGAGTGGTCGTAGTCGAGGCCGAACTCCAGCAGCAGCTCAGCTGTGCGCTCTGACATTTCCCACCAGGGAGCAACATAGCCCTTCGGCTGTTGTCCGGCGAGCTTGGCCAGAACCTCCAGGGAGCGCTCCATGACGTCGCGTTCCTGCTGAGCGGTCATGTCCACCGGGTTTTCGTGGCTGTAGCCGTGCGCACCGATTTCGTGTCCGGCGTCGACGATCATTTTGACCTGTTCGGGGAAGGTCTCGGCGGAATGGCCGGGCACAAACCAGGTTGCGGGCAGTTCTCGCCGAGTGAGCATCTTCAGCAGGCGGGGAACCCCGATTTCACCGGCGTAGATGCCACGCTGAATGTCGTTCGGCGAATCCTGCCCACCGTAGGATCCAAGCCAACCGGATACAGCGTCGATGTCGATGCCGAAGCTGACCAGAATATCTTTCTTCGCCATGGGGCCTCCCTTCGCCCACCGGCAGAACCGCTGGTGAGCTAGTTCTGTCTGACGGGCGGCTGCCCGCCAGCGTCCGACTCCTGAGAGCCGGTTCACTTCAAGTATGACACCGGCGCAGCCCTGGGCGGGAGAGTCTGTCGGCTCAGTCGGGGAAGTCTGTTCGGCTTATGCTGAAATCGGGGCGGCGACGCTCGAAGAACGCTTCCTGTCCCCTGCTGATTTCCTTCGCATAGCTTTCAGCCAGCCAGCCACCCTCGGCAGCCGTGAGGTGATCACCGCGCAGAATCCGCTTGGCCGCGGTCTGCGACAGAGCCGAACGGCCCGCAATCGTCTTCGCCTTCTCAACTGCCGTGGCCAGTGGGTCTTCGGAGACTTCGTGGAAGAAGCCCAGGTTGTTCATCCGGTCGAAGTCGACGATGTCTGCCGTCAGCAGAATGTAGCGGGCAAAGGACTCCCCCAGAACAGCTGCGAGCCTGCGCGTGGGTCCAGGCGGGTAGACGAGTCCCAGGCGGCCGGCCGTCACACCGTAGATCGAGCCGGGTTTGGCGATCCGCACATCGCACGCGGCTGCGATTTCTGTGCCGCCGCCCACGCAGTTGCCCTCAATCGCTGCAATCGTCGGAATGTCGACGTTCTCAACAGCGGCTTCCGCATTCGCGTTGGTGTTCCAGAACTCCTGCAGCGGCACGTTGAGGTCGTTGATGTCAGAACCGGCCGAGAAATGGCCGCCGGCGCCGGTGATGATGAGCACTGACACCTTTGGGTCGGCGTCGATGGCCGAGACGATTCCCGGCAGCGCCAACCACATTTCACGCGACAGGGCGTTGCGCTTTTCCGGCCGGGAGATGGTCAGTGTGGCAATGCCGTCTTCAACGCCGTATTCAAAGCCCTCAACCAGGGGGATATCTGCGGGGGTGGGCTGCTGATCTGTCATTTCTCTCCTCTGTTTGGCCGGTTCTGTGTGTGCGAAAGATGCCAATACGCACACGAGGCGGAGCCCAGAAAAGCCGGACTCCGCCTCGGTTGTGCTGCTTATGTCAGCGGTCGGTGGGAACCTCGCGCTGGTCGTAGCCGGAGTAGGCCGACAGCGGGCGGATCAGAGCGTTGTTGGCGGTCTGCTCCATGATGTGTGCCGTCCAGCCGGTGATGCGGGCCATGACGAAGATGGGCGTGAACTGTTCGGTGTCGAAGCCCATCAGGTGGTAGGCCGGGCCCGACGGGTAGTCGAGGTTCGGGTAGATGCCCTTGCGGGACACGAACTCTTCTTCGAACGTGTTGTAGAGGTCGAGCAGTTCGTCAGCACCCTTGACTTTGACCATGTCTTCAAACGCTGCGCGCATGGTGGGAACGCGCGAATCGCCGTTCTTGTACACGCGGTGGCCGAAGCCCATGATCTTCTGCTTGTTGGCAAGCGCGTTGTCAATGTATTCGGAGGCCTTGTCAGCCGTGCCGACTTCGGCCAGGGTCGCCATGACAGCTTCGTTTGCACCGCCGTGCAGAGCACCTTTCAACGCGCCGATGGCACCGGCGACCGAGGAGTGCATGTCCGAGGTCGTCGAGGTGATGACGCGGGCGGTGAAGGTCGAAGCGTTGAAGGAGTGCTCGGCGTAGAGGATGAGCGAAATGTCGAAGCAGCGAACAACTTCCTTCGCCGGAACTTCGCCGAAGACCATGTGGAAGAAGTTCTCCGCGTAGGTCAGGTCTTCCTTCGGGGCGATCGGGTCGAGCCCGTGGCGGCGGCGGTGGTCAATGGCCACGACGGTCGGCAGCTGGGCGTAGAGGCGTTCGGCCTTCGCGCGGTCGGCTTCTGGGCTGTTGTCTTCCGCCTGGGGGTCGACAGCACCGAGGTAGGCCACCGCGGTCTGCACCACGTGCATGGGGTGGGTGTCCTTCGGCAGACCCAGGATGAGGTCGACCAGCTTGGGGTCGATGTCGCGCTGGCTGCGTTCGCGCTTGGTGAACTCAGCGAGCTGTTCGGCAGCCGGCAGTTCGCCGTTCCAGATGAGGTAGGCGACTTCCTCAAAGCTGCAGTTGGCGGCCAGTTCCTGAACCGGGTAGCCGCGGTAGGTCAGCGAGTTGGTTTGCTGAACGACCTTCGAGATTTCGGTGGTGTCGACGACAACACCGGCCAGGCCCTTCTTGATTTCCTGTTCGGTCACTGGTGACCCTCCTGTGAGAAGTTGAAGACATGGGCGTCGAACTCGTTGTACGCCGAGTAGTCGATCGTTTCATAGAGGTCAGCACGGGTCTGCATTGTGCTGACGAGGCTTTCCTGCGTGCCTTCGGTGCGGATGACCTGCAGGCCGCGCTTGATGGCGCCCATTGCCAGGCGCAGTGTTGTGACGGGGTAGATGACGAGCTTCACGCCTGCCGATTCGAGCTGCTGCGTGGTGAACAGTTCGCTCTTGCCGAACTCGGTCATATTGGCAAGGATCGGGGCGTCGACGGCCTTGGCGAACTGTTCGAATTCACCGAGGTCGCGCATTGCCTCGGGGAAGATGAGGTCTGCACCGGCGTCGATGTACGCCTTGGCGCGGTCGATTGCGGCGTCCAGGCCCTCACCGGCGCGGGCGTCGGTGCGGGCACACAGGACGAAGTTTTCGTCACGACGTCCGCGCACGGCCGCCGAGATGCGCTTGACCATTTCCTCCGTGCTGACGATCTCTTTGCCGTCCAGGTGGCCACAGCGCTTGGGGTTGACCTGGTCTTCCAGGTGCATGCCGGCGATTCCGGCGTCTTCCATTTCCTGCACCGTACGTGCGACGTTCATCGCTTCACCCCAGCCGGTGTCGGCGTCGATGAAAGTGGGCAGGTTGGTCACGCGGGAAATGGCGCGACCGTGCTCGGCGACTTCCGTCAGCGTGGTCAGACCGATGTCGGGCAGGCCCTGGTCAGCGGAAAAAGCACCGCCGGAGATGTAGACGCCTTCGAAGCCCTCCTGCTCGATGATCTGAGCGTTGATCGGGTTGATGGCTCCGGGGAACTGAACGATTTTGTCTCCGGCCAACAGCCGACGGAACTCTTCGCGGCGCTTGTGTGCCGGAGTGGTTGCTCCAAGCATGTGTTTCCCTTCTGATTGTTTCCAGTGGGCTTCGGTGTGTGCCTGCCGCGTCCGCGCGGACGCGGCAGGCTCGCATCATCTGCGATCAGCGATCAGAAGATGCCCGATGTGGTGGTCTTCTCCAGGCCGTCGACGACGAACGACAGTTCGCCGATTGCCTTGCCGTCAAGCTCGGCGAGGTTTTCTGCCAGGTCGATGAAGCGCTTCTGTTCGGAGTCCGACACGATGCCCTCGGCGAGCGTGTGGAACTTCTTGATGTAGTCAGCGCGCTCGAACGGACGTGCGCCGTTGGGATGGGCGTCTGCGACAGCGAGTTCGTCGACCAGGGTCGAACCGTCTTCGAACTCGATTTCCACGCGACCGCCGAATGCCATTTCGTCCGGGTCGGTCGAGTGGTAGCGGCGGGTCCACTCGGGGTCTTCGCGGGTTTCGATCTTGTGCCACAGTTCGACCGTTTCGGGGCGTGCGGCACGTTCCGGTGCGTAGGAGTCGTTGTGGTGCCAGCCCTGGTCTTCCATGGCCACGGCGAAGATGTACATGATCGAGTGGTCGAGGGTTTCGCGCGAAGCCTTCGGGTCCATCTTCTGCGGGTCGTTTGCTCCGGTGCCGATCACGTTGTGCGTGTGGTGCGAGGTGTGGATCGTGATCTTCTTGATCTTCGAGAAGTCGTCGATCTGCTTGCCCATCTTGCGGGCGAGGTCGATGAGCGCCTGCGCCTGGTATTCGGCGGAGTGCTCCTTGGTGTAGGTGTCCATGATGGCGCGCTTGGCTTCGCCCTTGCCCGGCAGCGGGACGGTGTAGCGGGCTTCTGGACCGGAGAGGATCCAGGCGATGAAGCCGTCTTCACCTTCGTAGATGGGGTTCGGGGCGCCTTCGCCGCGCATTGCGCGGTCGACCGATTCGATGGCCATCTTTGCGGCGAACGCGGGTGCGTGTGCCTTCCAGGACGAGATTTCGCCCTTGCGCGACTGGCGGGTGGCGGGGGTCACGTGCAGTGCCTGGCCGATGGCCTGGAAGATGACTTCTTTGTCCAGGTGGAGCATGGCGCCGATGCCGGCTGCCGATGCGACACCGAGGTGTGCGACGTGGTCGATCTTGTGTTCGTGCAGGCAGATGCCCTTGACCAGGTCGACCTGCATTTCGTATGCAGTCGCGATGCCGTTGATGAGATCCTTGCCGCCGATTCCCTTGTGCTGGGCGACTGCGAGGACAGCCGGGATGTTGTCGCCGGGGTGCGAGTAGTCCTTCGCGAGGAAGGTGTCGTGGAAGTCGAGTTCGCGCACGGCTACGCCGTTGGCCCATGCCGCCCATTCGGGAGACACGCGGTAGTCGGTTGCTAGGCCGAAGATGTTGGCACCGGGGGCCAGTCTGTGCGGCATTGCCTGTTCGCGGGCCGAGGTCGGGGCCTTGCGGTGGACCGATGCGGCGGCAACTGCGGCGTTGTCGATGACGCGGTTGATGACCATGTCCTGGACGTCGGCGTCGACCGGAACCGGGTCGACTGCAACTTCGGCCATCTTGTAGGCCATCTGGTCTTCGTGAGCCAGCTTTTCGGTGCTCTTGTACGTGCGTACTTCGTGGTTGATCATGGGTTCTCCTCTGTGGTTGACCATGGTCGCGAAGGTGCGCGGGCGCGCACCCCGAAAGTATCTTGATATCAAGATAAGTCTAGCGTGACCGACTGCTCACTGTGCAACCGGCCACACTGTTTGTCCTAGGTCTCACTCTGCGGACATGCTCGAGCTTATGTTCCGAGCAGATCCCGTAGTCTGCCTGTGGTTGCCCGAAACACCCCGACTGCACATTCCCGCCCGCCGCCCAGCGGCCAGCCAGCGTCGAAAGGAAGCCCGAATGACACCGACCACCGCCATCAGCCGCCTCGAACTGCGCAGGCTGATCGACCGTTCCTTTGTCGAAGACGCACCCGCCGGGGACATCACGGCACAGACGTTCATCCCGGAGTCTGCTCTTTTCACCGGTGCTGTGTCCGCTCGCGAACCGGGCGTGATGGCAGACGGGGGCGTTTTCGCCGAAGTCATGAAGGCGGCTGCGGAGGAAAGCCGGACTGCGCCCGTTGAAGTTGAGGTGCTTATTGCCGATGGGCAGGAGTTCGCTGCCGGTGACCACCTGATCCGCATGTCCGGGCCGGCCCGCGCGGTGCTTCTGGGCGAGCGCCTGGGGCTGAACCTGCTGCAGCGCATGTGCGCGATTGCCGCTGCCACCAAAAAGTTCACTGACGAGGCGCAGCGCGGCTTTGCGCGCAGCTCACGGGGGCAGGGCTCGATGCGGGTGGCCGACACCCGCAAGACAACACCGGGGCTGCGGTTCCTGGAACGGTACGCAGTGCGCTGCGGCGGTGGGCACAATCACCGCCGCGGACTGTCTGATGCCGTGATGCTCAAAGACAATCACCTGTCGCTGCTGGGCGAAGGGGACGCGCTCACACAAGCACTGCGCGAAGGCATCGCCGAGCTTGGCCACACTGTGCACGTTGAGGTCGAAGTGGATCGAAGGGAGCAGATCGAGCCGGTTGTCGCAGCGGGCGTAGACACCATCATGCTTGATAACTTCACCCCCGAACAGCTGCGCGAAGGCGTCGAGCAGGTGGCAGGCCGTGCTGTCGTGGAGGCAAGCGGAGGGGTCAATCTGAGCACGATTGCGGACATTGCCGCCACCGGCGTCGACGTCATCTCCGTTGGCGCTCTGACCCACTCGGTCGTCAACCTCGACCTGGGCCTCGACGCGCTGGACTGACGTGGGCCCACTCTGATTGAGAGGGGCTGATCTCAACGGTTTCTGCCGCTACGATTGCCCCATGACGCGCACAGCTCTGGACTACGACGACAACTGGTTCTCAGCAGACGAACTGGCTTACCTGCGCCGCCGACTGCCGATCACCTATGTGCACGCCGTTCCGCTTCTGCTGGGCACGGCAGGCGAAGTCGAGCGCATCGGACTGCTCATGCGCCAATCGGAAGGCCGACTGGGGCGCGAACTGGTCGGCGGGCGAGTGAAGTATCACGAGCCTTTGCGAGCGGCCCTGCAGCGGCACCTCGAAAGTGATCTGGGCCCACTCGCACTGCCGCGCATGCCGGAATCGCTCACCCCGTTCCACGTTGCCGAGTACTTTCCAACAGAGGGCGAATCCCAGTATTACGATCCGCGCCAGCACGCGATCGCGCTGTGCTACACGGTTCCCGTCACCGGAGAGTGCCAGCCCAGCCAGGACGCGCTGTCCGTTGACTGGTACACCCCGGCCCAGGCAGTCGCAGACACCGTGGCCGCAGACATGGCGCACGGACAGCACAACATTGTGAAACTCGCTCTGGCCCACTGCGGAGTGCTCCCGTAAGCCGCGGTTCTGCGCAGCGGGCCGCTGCCGATCGGAGAGCTCCAGATGACCTATAACGGTACGGCCTGGTTGACGAGCCGAGAGCCTTTGCAGGTCGATGTGCTCGGACTGACCCTGAGCACACGAATACCAGATTTCGGCAACATGTCAGCTGCGGCGATTCTCCACCCTTTCGAGGACGAGAACGGCCGACCGCTCGAATGGCAGGAGGCTGACAAGACCCTGGGTGCGGACGCAATCGAACTCTCAGCGGGACGGGATCGGTTCTCACCTGCCACCGGAGAACTGGAGCAGACTCAAGCGAAGACCCTGCTGCAGATTCTGTGCCCCTTTCGGACATCTGTGCTGCTTGGCTTCAGCGCGGATGTTCTGGTTACCCCGTCCTCACCGCATACCGATATGCATCGCAACGCAGAAGGCCGGATCGTCGCATCTGATCAGCAACTCGTGGCTGCCGGCAGTGAACGGTTCCTCATCCACCAGTTCACTGGTACGGGTCTTGAGCTGATGGAGTCGCTGCGTACAGCTCAGGGGTGGATCGAGTGGCCTGACTTGATGTGGGCAGATGACAGAACCTGGATGCTCGATTCGCATTGGGATGCGCCGTTCACCGTCGTAGCCGCTGACGCGGAGACGATAGACCGCATCTCTTCGTGCCCTGGGCTCGACTCCTTAAAGCTCCGCTGAATGTTCGGATGACTTCTTGACTGGATC
The DNA here is from genome assembly GCF_001810665.1 of Brevibacterium sp. HMSC063G07. NCBI lineage: Bacteria > Bacillati > Actinomycetota > Actinomycetes > Micrococcales > Brevibacteriaceae > Brevibacterium > Brevibacterium sp. HMSC063G07. The sequence goes on along the minus strand of NZ_KV802333.1, from coordinate 177,375 downwards.
AACATCCCCGGTCAGTACACCTCCCGGTATTACGCCCCTGCTGTAAGGCGCACCTAGCCTTTCTTTGGAGCGCCTGTCCTTCGTGGCGGACCGCATCGAAAAGTACGACGCTTATGGCATGACAGAGAAAGCTGCATTCGCAGACCACGTCCAGCGAGACGAACCACACGGCGCTTCAGGCACCGCACAGAAACTCAACTGGCTGCGCGCCGGTGTGCTCGGCGCCAACGACGGCATTGTGTCAGTTGCCGCGGTTGTCGTCGGCGTTGCCGGTGCAACCGCCAACCTCGGCGCTATCGCCACAGCGGGTGCTGCCGCAGTGCTCGGCGGGGCAGTGTCGATGGCGCTGGGTGAATACGTGTCGGTGTACACGCAAAAAGACGCAGAGCACGACATGATTGCGCGCGAAAAGCGCGAACTGGCCGAAGATCCAGACGGTGAACTCGAAGAGCTCACGGCCCTCTACCAGGAGCGCGGGCTGTCACGCGAAACAGCGGAAGCCGTTGCACAGGAACTCACGGCGAAGGATGCCCTGCGGGCACACCTGACAATGGAGCTCAACCTCGACGAAGACGATATTGTCAGCCCGTGGCACGCCGCATGGGCATCGTTCTTCGCCTTTCTCGTCGGTGCGATTCTGCCGATGCTCGCCATTCTCCTGCCGCCGCCCGAACTGCGCATCGGCGTCACTGCCGTGGCTACTCTCGTCGCACTCGGCCTCACGGGAGCCCTCGGGGCCAAACTCGGCGGAGGCTCCCCAACCAAGGCTGCCATTCGCGTGGTGATCGGCGGGGCCTTGGCGCTGCTGGTGACCTATCTTGTGGGCGCTTTTCTGGGAACCTCAGTGGGTGTGTAGGTTCCGAACGAGCAGAATCCACCCAGAAACGGTTTGAGCCGCGAACACTGTGTTCGCGGCTCAAACCGTTTTCTTATCCAGCGCAAGGCCGGACTGTGCAGATCAGATGATGATCAGTTGGGGCGCAGCGGCAGGCCGTTGGAGTCCTTGGCGTTGCCTGCCAGCATGATGATGCCGTCGATGAAGCCCCACAGCGACCCAAAGCCCAGGGTCACGAACGTGACGATCAGCTGGGCAACACCGATGCCGACGTGGCCTGTGTAGAACCGGCCAACACCGAGACCGCCCAGGAGGATGCCGAGCAGGCCGGCAACCAGCTTGGACTTTTCGCTGTAGGGCAGACCCGTGACCGGGTCGTAGCCGTAGGGCGCGCCGGGCGAACCGGGCTGTCCGGGGGCCGCCTGGTAAGTGCCGGGCTGACCGGGTGCGGCCTGTTGCCCCTGTCCCGGGTAGCCCGCGCCGGGCTGGCTGTACGAGCTGTAGCCTGCAGACTGGTTCGACTGAGCAGCTTCCGGTGCGGAACCCGCATCCGGCCCCTGCGAGGTGCTGCCGTCTGCGCTGTTCGGGACGCTGCTGTGGGGGTCATTGGGCGGCTGAGCCATATTGTCCTCCGTAAAAGTGATGTGTGCCTGTACAGCAATACCGGTCAACACTGTACCCGCCTATACGCTGAGGTTGTCAGAACATGACGGCTGCCGACTGCTGTTTACATCAGCAAAGCCGCCCAGCGGACGCTCACTCCGAGCTGTTGGGCCCCAGAAGCGCAGACAGCCGGAGGCGTTTCGCCCACGGCGGAACAAAACGTAGTTAACTGTGAACTATGGATCTGCTCATCATCTATGTGGCTACTGTGTTTTTGTGCGGCCTTGCCGCCTGGGCCGTCCGGCTCCCTGCCCTCATCGGCTTCCTAGCCGCCGGGTTCATCCTCCACGCACGGGGCGTGGAACAGATGCAGGCAATGGAGGTCCTGGCTGACATCGGCGTCACGCTCATGCTTTTCGCCATCGGCCTGCGCTTGGACCTGAAAGCGCTCACGGACAAGGCCGTGTGGCTCACAGCCGGCGTTCACATAGTGATCATGACCGCTATAAGCGCAGCTTTCATCACCGCACTCAATATTCTCGGCGCATTCGGGCCGACCGATTTTCAGGTTGCACTGCGCATCGGCGTGGTGCTGGCGTTTTCGTCGACCATAGTGGTCATCAAAATCCTGCAGGACCGAGGAGACGAGCAGTCCCTCTACGGCAATATCTGTGTGGGCATCCTCATCATGCAGGACATTGCCGCCGTCGTGTTCATCAGCATTCTGCGCGGCGAAGCACCCAGCGCGTGGTCTCTCAGCCTGGTGCTGATCATTCCGCTTCTCATGGTCGCCACTCGCCGCTGGTACAAGCTCGGCCACGGTGAACTCGGCGCTCTCTTCGGCATCGCTATGGCCCTCATTCCCGGTTACGCGTTGTTTGAGTTCTTCGGCCTGTCCGGCAGCCTGGGAGCTCTCATCATGGGGCTCGTATTGGCCCGCTCCCCCGGCGCGGAACAGCTTTCTCACGCCCTGTTCACTTTCAAAGAGCTCATGCTGGTGGCTTTCTTCGTCAATGTGGGCTTCATGGGCCTGCCCACCATGCAGAACCTGGTCGATGCATTCCTGCTTCTGCTGCTCATCCCCGTGCAGGCAGTCCTGTTCTGGGCGATTCTTTGGTACTTGGGGCTGCGCAACCGCACGGCCGTGCTGGCTGCACTTCTGCTGGCGAACTATTCGGAATTCTCACTCATCATTGCGGCGATGGGCGTACACGACGGCTGGCTGGATACCCGCTGGATGCTGTCGCTCGTACTGGCGGTGTCGCTGAGCTTCATAGTGTCCGCAGTGCTCAACCCCCAGTCGGTTTCCCCGGCCACACACCTGGCCCAGCGTCTTCCGACCCGTCCTCCCCATCTGATTCATCCAGAAGACCGCCCAATCGAACTCGGCAGTGCACGCGCCCTCATCCTCGGCATGGGCCGCGTGGGTCAGGCCTGCTACGCGGAGCTGACGGGGATTCTCGGCGATGACCAGGTTCTGGGCGTCGAACACGACCCCGTGCGCGTTCGCGAACTTCAGGAGAAGGGCTTCAACGTGGTGGAAGGTGACGCTACCGACATCGACTTCTGGGCGCGCGTCAAAGCCGCCCACCAGATCGACATGATCATGCTCGCCATGCCCGCACAGCACGCCAATGTCGACACCGTGAAGGAAATCCACGCTTCTCACGTTGACACTGAGAACACCACGATCGCATCCGTGGCCATGTACATCGAAGACGTCGAAGAGCTCAGCGAATTGGGTCTCGACGTGGTGGTGCACTTGCAGGACGGCGCGGGTGAAAGCCTAGCCGAGCGCACCCTCATCAAGCACGCCCGCACCAAGGAGCAGTGACAGCGGGAGTCAGGAGCTGGTGACCACGGTGGTCGAGGCTGCAATGACGGCGCTGGCTGCCATAATGGCGGCTTCGTCTGCGGCTTTCTTGATGGCCTTGCGCACCGCACTGTCAGCGGCCGAAGCTTCTGCGGCTTCCTGCGCCTGCTCGATGAGCTCCTTGCGATTCGGCGCGGAGCCGTCGATCGCGTGCTCCACCTTCTTCCCCGCGGCCAGAAACCCCAGGAGCGCGCCGGTGCGTTCGTCCACTTTCGGCGCTGTGCTGATGGGCCCGGTGTCCAGCTGGCGCGCAATCGACTTTCGCAGCTCATCACCGGTGACTCCCTCAGCCAGCCGCCACGCGGTGCCGGCGGGAATGAACAGAAACTTTTTCTGCTTGGAGCGCACAACGCCCAGCTCTTTCAGCCGCTCCATAAGCGAGCGGTGCAGATTCTCTGTCAACGCCTCTATGGCTTTCTGCGTTGTCAGAGGTTTTTTGCTTTTCTCCTGTTCATCCCTCAGACGTGCCAGCGCTGTCGCCAGAAACGGATCAGCAGGCGTCGTGCCTTCCGTGATCCCCACCCGAGGCCTCCTCTGCTGCAGGTCCGGCACAGCGACAGCACCGACCAGCACAAGATCACAGAAGACCGCCCCGGCGAGCATCGCATCGATGTCTTTGCCGGTGGCCACTGGGCCTTCGGGCTTGCTCAGCAGAACAATGAGGTCATCAGCAATTAGGCTCATAGCTCCAACTGTAGTGCCCCGGGCCCAGAAAAGCAGTGTTATCAGAAAATATTCGAGGTGACGAAAAGGCACGAGGTGGAACTCCACCTCGTGCCTTTTCTCATGACTTCCGCTCCTGTCGTCAGTCCTCGGACTGCGGCGGATTCTTTTTGCGCTTGGGCAGCAGAGCAGGTGCCGTGCGCTCGATGCGGTAGTCAATCCGGTTGTCCAGGCTCTCTTCCCATTCGCGGCGCATGCGGTCAGACCAGTCTTCGTCTGGCACCAATCCGCCTTCGGAAAGATCGTCAACCACAGCTTCGCGCACGTGCTCGGTCAGTGCCTGTGCGCGGCCCAACAGACGCTGACGCTCGATCAGCTTCTGGTCGAGCTTGAGCGAACGCAGAGTCGCAAAGCACATGAGCAGCAGAATGATGCTGAACGGCAAAGCGGTGGCAAGTGCGCCCGCCTGAATAGACTCCAAACCGCCCGACACCAGCAGGGCGATGGCGATCGCACCTTCGAGGAACGCCCACAGAACACGTGTCCACAGCTTCGGATTGGGGTGGCCGCCCGAGCACAGCATGCACACCACCAGCGAACCGGAGTCTGAGGAGGTGATGAAGAAGATCGTCACCAGAATGATCGCGATGACTGACAGCACACTTCCCAGCGGAAGCGTGTTCAGCACCTGGAAGAGCGCGCTTTCGGCCACAACGCCTTCGCCGGATGCCTTATCCCACAGGTCTCCCACCGTCAGCTGGCGCAGAATGCCGGTCGAACCCATCACCGAGAACCACAGGAAGCCGACCGCTGTGGGCACGAAAATGACGCCCATGATGAATTCGCGAATTGTGCGGCCGCGAGAAATGCGGGCGATGAACACGCCGACAAAGGGTGCCCACGAAATCCACCAGCCCCAGTAGAACAGGGTCCAGGAAGAAGCCCAGGTCTGGCCGTCATCGCCAGTGTAGGTGGCGGTGTCCATCGTCATGTTGAAGAAATCGGCCAGGTAGAAGCCGAGGGACTCCACCAGATTGCGGAAGATGAAAACAGTCGGGCCCAGGATGATGATCGACACCAGCAGAACGCCTGCCAGAGTCAGGTTTCCCGTCGAGAGCCACTTAATGCCCTTGCCCAGGCCGCTGACCACGGATGTCGTGGCAAGCAGCGTGATGACCACGATGAGCACGACCAGCAGAGTTTCGCTCACCTCGCTGATCAGCCCCATCGACTGCACACCGGCAGCAATCTGCTGGACGCCCAGTCCCAGCGACGTAGCGACGCCGAAGATGGTTCCCATGACGGCGACGACGTCAACGGCATCGCCCAGCCAGCCGTGGACGCGTTTGCCCAGGATCGGTTCGAGTGCCCAGCGGATCGACACGGGGCGTCCGCGGCGGTGAATGCCGTAGGCCAGGGCCAGGCCGATGATGGCGTAGATCGACCACGGGTGCAGGCCCCAGTGGATGAAGGTTTGGGCCATGCCGTGTTTGGCCAGCTGTTCGGGCCCGCCTTCCCAGCCGGGCTTCGGGTCTGATGTCGCGTAGATCAGCGGTTCCGCCACACCGTAGAACACCAGTCCCACACCCATACCGGCGGCGAACAGCATGGAGAACCAGGGGATCAAGCCGAATTCAGGTTCTTCGTTGTCCCGACCCAATCTGATTCCGCCGTACTTGCTCAGCCCGAAGTACAGGGCGAACACGATGAAGATCGCCACCACGAGCATGTACCACCAGCCGAGCGCACTGACGATCCACTCCTGCGCAGTGGTCAGAACAGTGCCGGTGACATCGGGCAGGGCGATCGCGGCGACCGTGAGGACCGCCGTGATGATGAGCGAGGGCCAGAAGACTCGCGGGGTGACGAAGCCCCGGCCGATTCTCACGCCCTGCGCGCGCAGCTGCCCCGTAATGCGCAGGTCAGCCGCTTCATTGTCGATGGGGCGGACTTCGCCTGCCTCAGGGTCGAGCGGGTCGACCAGTGCGACGTCCTCAGATTGGCTGAGTCTGTCTTCTAGGTCTGTGTGGGCGTCGGGGCGTTTGGCCGAATTGTCGGCTGTCATCCTTCGTCCTTTTCTGTCAGCTGATGTCTGGTCAAATCTCCACACTACACAGGCACGGTTTTCGCAGGAGGTTTGCAGACTGTACCGCGTGGACGTTTGGGGCTGGGTTCTGCCGTTGTCGAAGGCTTACGAGGCGGAGGCCGGTCTGGTCTGCTGCCGCTGTGTCAGTGCCTCATGGCACTCTGTGCATATGACTTACGAATGCACCGACTGCGGCTACCGAAGCCCCAAGTGGCTTGGCCGCTGCCCCAAGTGCGGGGAATGGGGAACTTTGGAAGAGGCCGTCCAGCTGGGTGCTTCTGCCAAGACGAAAGCGACTAAGCCGACAGCGCTCACTGCTGCCAAACCCATGACGGAAATCGATCCCGCCTCAGCTCGTGCACGCTCCACGCAGGTCGATGAACTCGATCGTGTACTCGGCGGCGGGTTTGTTCCCGGTGGGGTTGTTCTGCTCGCGGGTGAACCCGGTGTGGGGAAGTCGACTCTGCTGCTCGATGTTGCCGGCAAGGCCGCCGCGGTCGGGCAGCGCGTTCTCTACGTTACGGGCGAAGAATCCCAGGGGCAGGTGCGCGGTCGCGCGGAGCGAATCGGGGCGGTGCAGTCAAACCTTCTGCTGGCGGCCGAAACAGACCTCGCCACAGTGCTGGGACAGATCGAGGCGGTTTCTCCGGACCTTCTGATCGTTGATTCCGTGCAGACCATAGGGTCTTCGGAGGTCTCCGGGGTTCCCGGCGGTGTCACCCAGGTTCGGGAAGTCGCCGCGTCGCTTATTCGCGAAGCAAAGGTGCGCGGCCTTCCCACTATCCTGGTAGGCCACATAACCAAGGACGGCAATGTCGCAGGTCCGCGGCTGTTGGAACACCTGGTGGATGTCGTGTGCAGCTTCGAAGGCGACAGGCATTCGCGCATGCGAATTCTGCGAGCGCTGAAGAACCGCTATGGCACAACTGACGAAGTCGGCCTGTTCGACATGGACGAAACCGGCATCAGCAGTGTGGTTGACCCGGCGCAGATGTTCGTCGGCTCATCGAACTCCCCGGGCACCTGTTTGACGGTTGCACTCGAAGGCAAACGCGCCATGATTGTCGAAATCCAGGCGCTGGTTGATCCACAGGAGGGCGGTGGGTCACCGCGGCGAGTGGTCAACGGGCTCGACTCTTCCCGTGTTGCTATGAACATTGCCGTTGTCGGCCGCAGTTTGGAACAGAGCATCAGCGGGCGCAATGACGTGTACGTCTCGACCGTCGGCGGCATCAAACTGGCCGAACCCGCAGTCGACCTGGGCGTGTGCCTGGCCTTGGCCGGGGCATATGCCGGCAGACCGCCCAAAGACAGGCTGGTTGCAGTCGGCGAAATCAGCCTCTCCGGTGAAATCCGCCGGGTTCCGGGAATTCAGCAGCGCCTGATCGAAGCATCTCGGCTGGGCTTCAGCCGCGCCATTGTTGCCCAAGGGTCACTCACCGACATCACGGTTCCGGGGAGCATGCGCGTGGCAGAGTGCACATCACTGCGCGATGCCGTCGACATCACCTACAGCTGATCGAAGTCCGCAACATCGAGGTCCGAGTTAAGCCAGGTGCCGACGGGTATGAACTCTGCGCTGACCAGCCGGCACCTGAGCAAGAACACGGCTCAGCCGATGGCCTTTGCGTGGCGGCGGGCGGTTTCAACGTAGTGCGCTGCTGACTGCGGCAGGAAGTCGAGTTCTTCCTGAGTGAGTTCACGGCGAACTTTCGCGGGTGCACCGGCGACAAGCGACCCATCGGGAACTTCTGTGCCTTCCAGCACCAGGGCACCGGCGGCCACAAGGCAGTCCTTGCCGATTCGCGCCCCGTTCATGATGGTGGCGGACATGCCGATGAGCGTGCGATCGCCAATGGTGCTGCCGTGAACAACAGCACTGTGGCCGACGGTCACGTCGTTGCCGACAGTGCACGGAAAATCTTCGTCGGCGTGCAGAACCACATTGTCCTGCAGGTTGGTGCGCTTTCCCACCGAGATCGTCGCGGTGTCACCGCGGACTGAAGCTCCGTAGAAAGCACTGGAGTCTTCGGCCATGATCACATCACCGGAAAGAGTGGCTGTCGGAGCGAGAAATGCGGCGTCGTCAGCTTTCGGGACGCCGTTGTCCAGAGGAATGATGTGTGCCATGTCACCATCTTAGCCAGCAGCGCCCGCGTGGTTCCAGCCGCCAACCCTCAGTCCTTGCTGTCCTTCTTGTCTTCCTTACCGCTCTGGTCTGCTTTGTCGTCCTTCTTGTCCGAGCCGTCTTTGCCGCCTTCATCAGTGCTGCCTTCACCGTCATCAGGCTTTCCGACAACGGTGAAGTCATGCGGCGGGCTCGCAGTGTCACCCAGCTTCACAACCAGCTGGTATTGGCCCGGCTCGAAGCTGTCAGCCGTTTTGTTGCAGTTCTGGTCCGTTGGCACGAGCGACCACGTCAGCGAGGTCTTCTTCGCAGATCCCGGTGCGAACACCCGCTGTTCGTCCTGTCCCTCACTGGAACACCATGCTGAGTCCCACACGGTTTTGTCATTCTGCTGAATGATGAACTGCTGCGAAGCAGAGCCGACCTCAATCTGACACTCAGCGCTGTGCTCATTCTTGACGTTGAGAGTCATGGTGGCCTTGTCGCCGGCCTTGTACTTGTCTTTGTCCATCCCCGCGGTGAGGGTCACCTGATCAGTGGGGCACACGCCGCTGGCTTCATCGCCCTGCGGCCCGGGGGCTTCTTCCTTCTGCTCGGAGTCCGCTTCTCCAGCAGCCGACTGGGGTTCTTCTTCCGGTTTGGCGGGCTGGTCGCCAGAGCCGGACAGTGCCTGCACAAGCAGGACGATTCCGACGATGAACAGGGCCAGGATCAACACGGCCAAGCCCAGCACCGTCATGCGGCGGCGTCGATACACTTCGGGAGGATGGCGGCGCACGGGCGCCGTCGGCCTCGGAGCACTGGAAGGAGTCATCCCTTTGAGCGTACGTCGCCACACCGCTTCCGTCCGTGGGACACACCGCCGACCGGATGATCTGGAAGCTCTGCACACCGCGGTGATCGACTGGTTTGCCCGGCACGAGCGCCCACTGCCTTGGCGCAGGCCCGGCACATCCGCGTGGGGTGTTCTGGTGTCCGAGGTGATGTCGCAGCAGACACCCATGTCCCGTGTGGCACCCCGCTGGACCGAGTGGATGCGCAAGTGGCCCACCCCAGCAGACCTGGCCTCCGCCTCGACTGCGGATGTTCTTCTGGCCTGGGACACGCTGGGCTATCCTCGGCGCGCACTGCGACTGCAGGAGTGCGCGCGCGTGATTGTCGCCGACCACGGCGGGCAGGTGCCCAACGATGAGGACACCCTGCTGAGTCTGCCCGGAATCGGGGCCTACACGGCGGCTGCCGTAGCGGGGTTTGCCTTCGGGGAGCGCACGGCGATCCTGGACGTCAACATCCGCCGGGTGCTCGCCCGGGCGGTTGACGGCCATGAGCACCCCGGCAGCGCCACAAAGGCCGAGGCGGCCTGGGCCCGGGAACTGCTCCCGCAGGAACCGCAGCAGTCTGTCCGCTGGAATGCCGGGACCATGGAGCTTGGCGCTTTGGTGTGTACATCTCGCAGCCCGCGGTGCGAAGACTGCCCGCTGCTTTCAAGCTGCGCTTGGGTGTTGGCGGGCAAGCCGTCCAGTCCAGAGCGAAAACCGAAAACCCAGGCCTGGCACGGAACCGACCGTCAGCTGCGCGGAGCGATCATGGGTCTGCTGCGCACTGCCCACGGATGTCCCGTGCGTGCGGATCTGCTTGTCGCAGACACCGCCGATTTCGATGTGGACGCGAATCTTGTGCTGCCGACCGAGGTGCAGGATGGGATTGCGAAAGTGCGTCGCCTAGCTGACGGCACGAGGGTTTCGCGCCTCATTGACGACCTTGAGGCCGATGGGCTGCTGTGCCGACAGCCGCCAGAACAGCCGGGAGCGCACAACGGCAGCGTTCTCACGCTTCCGCAGGGGCAGACTCCGTCAGATCGATGATCATGCGCTTATTGCCCAGAGTGTTCGGCTTGACGCGGGCAAGGTCGAGAAACTCAGCGGTTCCTTCGTCAGTTGAGTGAAGAAGCTCTTGGAACACGGTTGGGGAAACCGGGATGCCCGAAATCTCCTCAAAGCCCAGACTGGTGAAGAACTCGGTTTCAAAAGTCAGGCAGAAGACTTTTTTGATGCCCATGATGCGGGCCTCTTCCAGCAACGTGGTGATGAGGGTGCGCCCCACTCCCCTGCGTCGGTAGTCCGCACTTGTGGCAACTGTGCGGACCTCGGCGATTTCATCCCAGAAAACGTGCAGGGCGGCACAGCCGGCCAGGGTTTCAGTGCCGTCTTCGTGGATATCGACGATCACCCGGAACTGCTGCAGGGCCTCAAAATAGCTGACCATGTCCTTTGCCACCAAGACGCGCTCATCGACCAGCGGCTGGGTCAGCGCATTGATCTTCGCAGCATCGCCTGCCCGCGCCCTGCGCAGGCAGAGGCCGCTTTCGAGTCTGATCGGCGCATACGCATGTGACAGCTGCCGGGCAATGGGGTCTGCGGGGGTGTTGGCGGACATGCCCTCAGTGTAGAAGGACCCGCGAACGGCTTTTCGTTCGCGGGTCCTTCCTCAGAGTCGACTAGAGCCGATCCGTGTCAGTGGAGGTTTCTGCCCCAGCTTCGTAGGCTGTGCCCCCATCCGAGCTGTCGTCAATGCTGTGCGAAGCGGCGGCATTGGCCGGTCCGGCTTCTGCGATAGCACCGGTTTCGTCTTCGTCATCAGCGCCGACTTTGACGGGTACGCGGTTTTCGCTGACGCCCTTGAAAGTGAATTCGGCGTCTGCGCCTTCGCCTTCGACATCGACGTAGATGGTCTGTCCGGGCCGGATTTCGTTGAACAGAATCCGCTCGGACAGCGGGTCTTCGACTTCGCGTGCAATCGTGCGGCGCAGCGGGCGCGCGCCGAGCACCGGGTCAAAACCGCGATCGGCAAGCACCTGGCGAGCTTCCTGAGTCACTTCGATCGTCATGGACTGGTCGGCCAGACGATCGCTTAGGCGGTTGATGAACAGGTCGACGATCTTGATGATGTCTTCCTTGTTCAGCTGCGGGAACACGATGGTGTCGTCAACACGGTTGAGGAACTCAGGGCGGAAGTGCTGTTTGAGCTCTTCGGACACCCGCTGCTTCATGCGGTCGTACGATGCGTCGGCATCGCCTTCGACCTGGAAGCCCATGGGTGTGCCGCGGTTGATTTCGCGGGTTCCCAGGTTGGTGGTCATGATGATGATCGTGTTCTTGAAGTCGATTTCGCGGCCCTGGGAGTCTGTCAGACGACCGTCTTCCAGAATCTGCAGCAGCGAGTTGAAGATATCGGCGTGCGCCTTTTCGACTTCGTCGAACAGCACAACCGAGAACGGGTTGCGGCGAACCTTTTCGGTCAGCTGCCCACCCTCGTCGTAGCCGACGTAGCCGGGAGGCGAACCGAACAGGCGGGACACCGTGTGCTTCTCGGAGAATTCCGACATGTCCAGCGTGATCAGTGCAGACTCATCGCCGAACAGGAATTCGGCCAGGGCCTTGGCCAGTTCGGTCTTGCCGACACCGGTGGGACCGGCGAAGATGAACGAACCAGAGGGACGGCGCGGGTCTTTCAGGCCTGCGCGGGTACGGCGAATAGCACGCGAGATCGACTTGACGGCTTCCTTCTGGCCGATGATCCGCTTGTGCAGTTCGTCTTCCATGCGCAGCAGACGCGAAGACTCTTCTTCTGTGAGCTTGAAGACCGGAATTCCGGTGGACTGTGCCAGGACTTCCGCAATGAGCTCTTCGTCGACGATTGCCCCGGCACCCTGGTTTTTCTTCTTCCAGTCCTTTTCGGCGCTGTCACGCTGCTCCGTCAGGTCCATTTCCTCCTGGCGGGCGTTTGCGGCGGTTTCGAAGTCCTGCTTGCTGATCGCATCTTCTTTGCGCTTCTTGGCGTCGGCGATCTTGTCGTCGAGCTCTTTGAGCTCAGACGGCTGGGACATGCGGGTGATGCGCAGCTTCGCGCCGGCTTCGTCAATCAGGTCGATTGCCTTATCCGGCAGGAACCTGTCGTTGATGTAGCGGTCCGAGAGGTTGACTGCCGCGGCCAGCGCTCCGTCCGTGATGGTCACCTTGTGGTGGTTTTCGTACTTGTCGCGCAGGCCCTTCATGATCTTGATGGCGTCCGACAGTGTGGGTTCGGGCACCTGGATGGGCTGGAAGCGACGTTCGAGCGCGGCGTCCTTTTCGATGTTCTTGCGGTACTCATCGAGTGTTGTCGCACCGATCGTCTGCAGTTCACCGCGGGCGAGCATCGGCTTGAGGATCGAGGCGGCATCGATTGCGCCTTCTGCCGCACCGGCTCCTACGAGCGTGTGGATTTCGTCAATGAACAGGATGATGTCGCCGCGGGTGCGGATCTCTTTGAGCACCTTCTTCAGGCGCTCTTCGAAGTCGCCGCGGTAGCGGGATCCGGCCACGAGGGAGCCGAGGTCCAGCGTGTACAGCTGCTTGTCCTGCAGCGGTTCGGGAACATCGCCGGCGACGATCGCCTGTGCGAGGCCTTCCACCACCGCGGTCTTGCCGACGCCCGGTTCGCCGATGAGCACCGGGTTGTTTTTGGTTCGGCGGGAAAGAACCTGCATTACGCGGTTCTGCTGTTCACGACGACCGATGACGGGGTCGAGGCTGCCTTCGCGGGCTGCCTGTGTCAGGTTGCGGCCGAACTGGTCCAAGACGAGCGAACCGGACGGCTGGCCCTCTTCGCGGCCCCCGGACCCGGCGGTTGCAGGCTCTTTGCCCTGGTAGCCGGAGATGAGCTTGATGACTTCCTGGCGCACGCGCGGAAGGTCGGCGCCGAGCTTGACCAGCACCTGCGCGGCAACGCCCTCGCCTTCGCGAATGAGGCCCAGCAGAATGTGCTCTGTGCCGATATAGGTGTGGCCCAGCTGCAGGGCTTCGCGAAGCGAGAGTTCGAGGACTTTCTTAGCCCGCGGGGTGAAGGGAATGTGGCCGGAGGGGGCCTGCTGGCCTTCGCCGATGATTTCAGTGACCTGGCTGCGCACCTGCTCGAGCGAGATGTCCAGGCTTTCGAGTGCCTTGGCGGCAATGCCTTCGCCTTCGTGAATGAGGCCGAGCAGGATGTGTTCCGTGCCGATGTAGTTGTGTTTGAGCAGCTTGGCTTCTTCCTGAGCCAAGACCACTACTCGTCGGGCACGGTCGGTAAACCGTTCGAACATTAGCCCTCCTGGGTCGCTGTACGGTTCGCAATTTCTAGCACTTTAACCACGCGGAAGCGGGTTTTATTGCGATTTCGCCCTCAGCCGAAGCGTTTCGGCTGAGGGCGAAATTCTGCTGGTGCCCGTCTGGGATCAGTGGGCTTTGTCGTATGCCTCGATGATCTCGGCGCGAATGCGGCCGCGGTCCGAGACGTCATAGCCGTGGCTGCGTGCCCAGTCGCGGATCTCGGTCAGGTCCGAACGGCCGGCTTTCTTGCCGGCGCGCTTGCGCCCGGCCGAAGCCGGGCTTTCTGCACGCCGGGCGACTTTGACGTAGTTGCCCAGCAGTTCACGCAGCCGGGATGCGTTGTCTGCGGTCAGTTCGATTTCGTAGAACTTGCCGTCGATTCCGAACTCGACGGTTTCGTCGGCATCTTCACCTGTCAGATCATCAATGAGGACGGTCGTCACTTTGCGAGCCATCGTGCTCGTCCTTTCGTGGTTCTTCGGAAACCTCTCGCGGCTGCGCAGCGTTTTCGCGCTGAGCGTTATCACGCTGGGCCTTGTGGATTTCCATTTCTGCGTAGTAGCGGTCCATTTCCTTCCGTTCGGTGCTGTCGGACTTGATGATCGCGCGCAGCACGTACCAGAAGAGAAGTCCAACCACGATGGAAGGAAGAAGCACCTTCAAATATTCCACAGGAGTCCTTAATGATCAAAACCCGCCAGGGCCGCCGAAATGAACAGTGACTATATTCTCAGCTGCCCAAAGGCTTAACGAATGGGAAAAGCACGGTCTCGCGAATGCCCAAGCCTGTCAGCGCCATAAGCAGGCGGTCAATTCCGATGCCGACACCGCCGGACGGAGGCATGCCGTGCTCCATTGCCCGCAGGAACTCTTCGTCAAGCGGCATGGCTTCGGCATCGCCTTCGGCGGCGTCCTTTGCCTGCTCTTCGAAACGCTCACGCTGAATGACTGGGTCCACGAGCTCAGAATATCCGGTTGCCAATTCGAAGCCGCGAACGTAAAGGTCCCACTTTTCGACGACCCCCTTCTTTTCCGGGTGTTCGCGCACCAGCGGCGAGGTGTCGACCGGAAAATCGGTTACGAAGATCGGGCCTTCGAGTTTGCCTTCGTGGAAGTGCTCCCACAGTTCTTCCACGTATTTGCCGTGGGACTTGAACACGCCCTCCATGTCGACGTTGTGCCTGTCGGCGATGCGCACGAGCTCATCGATTGGCGTTTCCGGGGTAATGTCCTCACCGGATTCGGCTGCCAGCGATTCGTACATCGAAATCCACGGCCATTCGCCGCCGAGGTCGTATTCGGTGCCGTCGTGCAGAGTGACGACGGTTGAGCCGGTGGCATCAAGCGCGGCGTTCTGAATGAGCTTTTGGGTCAGTGCTGCCGCGGATTTGAAATCGCCGTACGCTTCATAGAATTCGAGCATTGCGAATTCCGGGGAGTGTGTGGCGTCAACGCCCTCATTGCGGAAGTTGCGGTTGATTTCAAAGATCTTGTCAAGTCCGCCGACAACGGCTTTTTTGAGGAACAGTTCGGGGGCAATGCGCAGGAACAGCTCCATGTCGTAGGCGTTGATGTGGGTTTTGAAGGGACGTGCCGCAGCACCGGACGGGATGACCTGGAGCATGGGCGTTTCGACTTCGATGAAGCCTTCGTCTTCAAATGTGTGGCGCAGGGAGGACATGACCTTGGAGCGGGTGCGGACCATGTCCCTGGCTGCCGGGCGCATGATGAGGTCGAGGTAGCGCTGGCGCACGCGGCCCTCTTCGTCGAGCTGCGTGTGCATGGGCGGCAGGGGTCGGATGGCCTTGGAAGCCATCTGCCAGCTGTCCGCCATAACGGAAAGTTCGCCGCGGCGGGATGAAATGACGCGTCCGTGGAGGAACACGTGGTCGCCGAGGTCGACATCTGCCTTCCACTGGCTGAGGGCGTCTTCGCCGACTTCTTTGAGCGACAGCATGCCCTGCAGCTGAGTGCCGTCACCGGCCATGAGGGTCACAAAGCACAGTTTTCCGGTGTTGCGCTGAAAGACCACGCGACCGGCGACGCCGACGATGTCGTCGGTTTCGTCGCCGGCTTCGAGGTGGGCGTACTTGTCGCGGATCTCGCCGAGGCTGTGGGTGATGTCGACCCGCACGGGATAGGCTTCGCGGCCCTCTTCGAGCAGACGGGCGCGCTTTTCTTTGCGGATGCGCAGCTGTTCGGGGTCGAGGTGCTCGGGAGTTTCGGCGTCTGCACCGCTGGTGGGCACAGTTGTGGCCGGTTCAAGATTTTCAGGCATGGTCTAAGGATAGCGAAGGGGCTTGACCTTGAACCACGGCGAGGCACTCGTCGGAAGTCGACCCTTCCCCGCTGAACTCAGCTTTCAGACCCAAGCTGAAACCTGTCCCCGGGAGCGCACATTGTGACCTTCCCGTCGAAGACTTCCCGAACCTCCGCCTCGATGTCCCGAATATGGTCGGGATCAGCCAGGTGAGTCACCGCGAGGTGCTCAACCCCGGCTTGCCGAGCCAGCTGGCCGACCGTGTGCCCATCCAAGTGCCCGTGGCCTGTGACATCGACGTTGTCGGCGGCACGGTAGGTGCATTCGGCCAACAGCAGCGAAGCCCCGCGGGAGAATTCAACAAGCTCGTCTGTCAGGCCCGTGTCAGCTGTGTACACAAAGCCGAGGTCCGGAAACTTGATGCTCATGGTGGGCACGGGGTGGTCTGCCAGGATTGTCTGCACCCGGTTTCCCAACACCTCGAAGTCTTCCCCGGGCTCGCGGACATTCATTTCGAAACGGCTGCCAAGGGGCGTCTTCATCGTGTCCAGCGTTGGGATCCCGTAGACGTCGTCGAGTTTCGGAAGCCGGGAGACCAGGTCTTCCGGGGCATACAGGGGCACAGAGGGCAGCACCTGCGGAAAAGAGCGCCGGTACGCCAGTACCGGCAGGTCAGCGCTGTGATCGGCGTGCGAGTGCGATACAAGGAGCGCATTGACATCGCTGAGTCTGCGGTCCTTGGCCAAGCCGCCGATCACACCGGGACCGCAGTCGATGAGGATGGAGCCGGTCGGTGTGGTGAGCAGGTAGCCGGATGCCGGACCGAGATGCGTCGGCGCGGTTGCCGATGCTCCGATGACTGTCAGTTCTGCTTTCATTTCTCCACCTGGGGTACGTGCCTGCGTTCACTTGCTCGGATCAGCGTCCGCTGTCCGACTTCCATACGGACCCGCGCCTCCGCAGGCACTCGCAGTCCGTCTCCGAGTTCTGCTCGCACGACGAACCCGTCGCCGCGATACTCTACTTCTTTCACTACGCCGAAGACCTTGCCGAGGTTCGAGGTGCTGGTCGGCTCGCTCTCAGTTGGCCGCCCGGCTTCTTCGGACTCGCCGTCCGCGGGCGCCGCGTCGAAGTCAACTGACCGGACTGCCAGGCCCATGCTGTCGCCTGCTGTTTCGCGGTTTCCGTCCTCAAACTTGACCGGCACGGACAGACCGGCGCTGATGGCTGCCCGCTGCGGACCGGTGTATTCGACCACCGGCAGAATGGTTGCGTGCCCGAGGAATTCCGCGGCCCAAGCTGAGTTCGGACGGGCCCATACTGATTCGGGTTTGCCGGCCTGTTCGATGCGACCGCTGTTCATCATGACCAGGTGATCGGCCATTGCGAGCGCCTCTTCTTGATCGTGGGTGACGATCACTGTGGTTACACCGGCCCTGCGAATCATTTTTCGCAGATCCGCTCGCAGCTGTCCGCGAAGCTGCGGGTCGAGAGCACCGAGCGGTTCGTCGAGAAGAAGCACCTTCGGGTTGGGCGCCAGCGCACGGGCAATGGCAACGCGCTGACGCTGACCGCCGGACAGTTCGTCGGGGGCGCGGTCGGCCAGTTCGCTGATCCGGCACAGTGCCAGCATCTCCTGCACTCGCTCGATGCGCTGTTCTTTGGGCACCTTCTGTGCTCGGAGTCCAAACGCAATATTGCTTTTGACGTCCAGGTGGTCAAACAGTGCGTACTGCTGCGGTACCCAGCCGACCCGCCGTCGACTGACGGGCAGGTGCGTAACGTCGTCAGAGCCGAACCTGATTGTTCCCGCAGTCGGTGTGAGAACGCCGCCGATCGTCTTGAGCAGGGTTGTTTTCCCACAGCCCGAAGGCCCTACGAGAGCAGCGATGTCCCCTGTGCCCAGGGTCATGTTGATGTTCTCCAGCGCTGCCCGATCCACCCCGGGATAGGCAAAGCTGACATTGCCCACCACCAGGCCAGCATCAACGGTTTCCTGACGGGCTGCTTCGGCAGACTGTTCAAAGGTGACGGCTGTCATACCGCCCCTCCTTTCTGAACCTGAAACTTCTCCAGCACGATTGCCGGCGGGATGACCATTGCCAAGAAGATTGCGGTCTGCGCCGCTGCCAGCTCGATGCGGCCGGTGATGTAGGTGTCGAACAAGAACACCGGCATCGGCTGTGCGCTGGGTGTGAAGAGAAAGAACGTGACGTTGAATTCGCCCAGCGACATCGTCACGACCATGACCAGCCCGCCGATCAGAGCGCGTCGGACAGCGGGCAGCGTGACTGAGAAGAAGATTTTGGCAGTCCCCATGCCCAGTGAGGAGGCAACCAGTTCCTGCTCTTTGAGCCGTTCGGAGTTCATCGCGGGGATCAGTGCGCTGAGCAGAAACGGCAGGGTGTAGAGAACGTGGCCGGCTACCATCAGCCATCCGCTCGGCCGCAGCACCGGGTAACTCAGGATCAGGGCGAGACCCACGGCTATTCCGGGAATGGCAATCGGAAGCGTCGACACCGAGTGCAGCAGACCCCTGCCGGGAAAGCTGTACCGCGTGATGAATCGGGCAGCCGGCAGGGCTACCAGAAGATCGACGATCATGACTATGAGGGCGACCTGCAGGCTGATGAAGACCGACTGATCCATGCGCTGCCACGCTTGTGACAGCCATTGTCCCGTCACCCCTCCGCTGAGACCGTCGACCCAGTTCTTGCTGAAGGCAACCGCGAGCAAGACGGGCAGGGGCAACAGGGTGACAGCGCACGCTGCGATCGCAAAGATGAAGCCCACGGCCTGCACTGGGTCTTTTGCACCCTTCGAGTTGTTCTTGCTGCGGGCGGTGCGGAAGGCCGTGGTCGCACCATCGGGCGCGTCCATCTGCTCTGCTGTGGGTGCCGTCATGTTCTCACGCTCACAATCCGTTTGCTTCCCCATGAGTTGACGCCGATGAGCACTGTTGTGGTCACAACGGCCAAGATGATGCTGAGGGTTGCGGCAAGTTCGGGACGAAAGTTCTCTGTGAACGCGGCCGCTATCTCAAGGGGCATCACCCGCTGTCCCCGAGCCAGAGTCGCTGCTGTGCCGTACGCGCCGAAGGCCGTGGCAAACGCCAGCCCGCTGGCAGAGGCAATCGCCGGACGAAGCGCGGGAATGATGACGCGGCGGTAGACGCCGACCGTGCTTTCGCCCAAACTTCGGGCGGCCTGTACGGTTTCCGGGCGGACTGCGGCAGCTGCCCCGCGGACCACCAGCACGATGCGGGGAATCTGAAAGTACAGGTACCCGAGCGTCAGGCCCGCCCAGGTGTAGGCAATCTGCAGGTGCCGTTGGCCGAGCGCACTTTCAAACGCCAAGGGCACGACTCCCGTGTTGCCGACGAGCAGAATGATGAAGAAGCCGACCACGATGCCGGGCAGACTCAGCGGAATGCTCAGCGCAACTGCCATCCCCCTGGTGAGCGCGGTGTCCTGGGTTCCGATGTACAGCCCGGCAGGCACACAGAGGATAAGCGCAAGGACCGTTGAGAGCAGCGCCAGCACCGCGGTGACGATCATTGCGTTCTGGTAGCGGGAGCTTGTGAGCGCTCCGATGTAGTTGCTGAACGTGAGGTGGCCGCCGTCATCTGTGAGACTGGCCAGCCCGAGTGTGAGCATTGGCCAGATGAGAACGGCCCCGAGCACAATAAGCAGCGGAATCGTCAACACAGCGGCTGCGGCCTTCGACCGGCTGTTCATGGTCAGCCGGTGACCTTCTGGAACTCTTCGATTACGCCGTCTTGGACATCGTTCATCTTTGCAAAGTCAGTGCCTTTGACCAGCTTGTTGTACTCCTCATCCGAGGGGAACGCCTCCCTGGCAGACTCGGGGAGTTCAATGTCTTTAACGGGCTTCAGGTAGCTTTCGGCAAAGAGCTTCTGGGCTTCCTCTGACAGTACGTAGTCGAGGAGCTTCTTGCCGTTGTCGCCGTTGGGCCCGTTCTTCACGAGGCTCATGGTGTAGGGAATGCTCAGTGTTCCTTCGCACGGGTAGACGACTTCGATCGGCGAACCTTCCGCGGCTAGCTGGTATCCGTTGAAGTCAGCATCGATGAGGATGGGGATTTCACCCTGCTGCACCGACGAGGTGGCGGTCTGCGCTGGGTTCTTCACGCCGTTTTCAGCCATCTTCTCGGCCCATTCGAGGCCCGGCTTGAAGTCATCGAGCGAACCGCCGAGCGCCTGGTTGGCTCCTGTCAGCACCGAATACCCAACAGCGGCCTGGGCGGGGTCCAGGTAGCCGACCTTGTCTTTGTACTTAGGGTCGGTGAGGTCGTTCCAGCACTTGGGAACTTCGACGTCACCAAGCTCCTTGGTGTTGACCAGCATCGCCACGGCCCCCTGGTGAACAGCTGTCCAATTGCCCTCGGGGTCTTTGAGGTTTTCGTCGATGTCGTCGAAGCCTTCGGGCTTGTACGGTTCAATAAGCCCTTCGTCCTGGGCCTGCATGCCGAATACGATTCCGTAGTACGCAACGTCTGCTGCCGGCGATTCCTTTTCAGCCGTGAGTGCTGCGAGCGTCTGCCCTGAGTTCTTCGGGTCGTTGGGAGCTTCGATGCCGGTTGACTCGGTGAACTGCTTCAGAACATCGTCCCAGTTGGCCCATTCCTGGGGCGTGTTGTAGGAAACGACGGTGCCCGAGCCGGCAGCGGAATCTCCTCCGCCGCCTCCGATGGAACAGGCGGCAAGGGCAAATGCGGACAGTGACGCAACAACTGCAGCTGAAAGTGAGCGACGCATGTTTTCTCCTTTGTGAAGTTCTCGGTGGTGGTGTCAGCGACCGAGGCGCTGGTGAAGGTCATCAAGACGGTCCGTCATGAACATGTCGACGTTCATGTCGATTGCTTTCTGGTTGTCTTTCTCAAAAGCGTCGGGCCAACCCCAAGCGGAAACGGTCAGCCCCAGGGATTTCGCATAGGCGACGGTTTCCGGGCGCAGAGCGTCAAGGTTGATGTTGATGGCGTCAAAGCCCTGTTTCGCGGTGGAGGAAACCCAGGCCCGGCTGACGGGGCCTTCACCGGTCCAGGTACGAACACGCATGAGTTTGATACCGGTTTTCTGGTCTTTGATTGTCTTCAGGCCCAAGTCGCTGAAGCCTGATACCCAGGCACGACTCGATTGGCCGTGTTCCTCTATTTCCTGTGCCAGGCGTCGAGCGCCTTTCACCGTTGTCAGCCCCGTGTGCTTGAACTCGTACACGAAGTTCACGGCAGTCTGCTTGCCGAAAGCAGCGAAGACGTCATCCAGGGTCGGCAGCTGGCAATTCTCTTCGATCCTTTTAGCTGAACCAGAGTCGATGAGAGCGGTGCCGCCAGGGCCCTTGCAGAGGTTGTCGTGTGACAGATAGAACTTGTCGCTGGCGATGTTGTAGTGGACGTCGATTTCGACCCAGTCGGCGCCCTTGGCGACGGCTGACTCGATCCCAGCGAGTGAATTATCGGGGTGGTGTTCCTTGTCGCCGCGGTGAGCGACGCTTTGCAGAGCCGACCCGCTGTTCTGCACTTCAGCCGCAGCAACCGGGCCAGCGGCTAGAACACCACCAAAAAGCGCACATGAAGCAGCCAGCTTAATGAGGGTACGGTGAAACATTGCGTGTCCAGGCCTCCATCGGTCGGGCGGGGCAATGCATGCCCACTCGAAAGACAACGAAGCCCAACCTAGGAATGATCTATGGCTGCCAGGTGGCTCCGGCGTGAACAATCAGCTTCATCGAGTGAACTCAGGGGCGCTAGGGTCCCCACCCGTTCACCACCGCGGCTCAGGTCGGAAAAGCTCAGCCCAGAAGGTCGAGAATGTTCTGCGCCTGTTTGTCGCTGATAGTGCCGTTGGCAAGCGCCCGCTGGACCGTTGCCCGTGCCACCGCACGGTATGAGTGGCCAGTGTCAGCCAGTTCCGCGGCTGTTTCGTCAAGTGCTGCCAGGTGTGCCCGCACTGTCGATGCGTCACCGCGGGATACCGGCCCGGTGAGAGTGCGCACTCCGCTGCGCAGCACATTCGATGTGCTTGCAGCCACCAGCTCTCCCAACACCTGTCCCGGATCTTCTATGCCGATTGATTCGAGCATCTGCATGGCCTGGGCAATGACTACGGCCACGTGGTTTGAAGCGTGCGAACACGCGGCGTGGTAGAGCGCACGGTCTGCTTCGGCTACGACAAACGGCTCACCGCCGATTTCCACCGCGAGCGCCTGGCCGATGGCCAGGAATGTCTTCGATCCGGTAACAGCGATCGAGGTTCGGCGCAGCCTCTCGAGGTCCATTGAGGTTCCCGTAAACGACAGGGCCGGGTGCAGTGCGAGTGTGATCGCTCCGCCGGCAGCGGCGGGAGCCAGTATGTCCGCCCCGTACCTGCCCGAGAAGTGCATGACGATCTGCCCCGGCGAGAAGCGCCCCAGCTCGGCAAGCCCTGACACCAGGTCACCTAGCTGGTCGTCCGGCACCGTGAAGATGACCAGTTCGGCCCGCTCGAGGATTTCCTCCACCTCGAGAATGGGGATGTCCGGCAGCATTGCCTCGGCGCGGTCGAGAGTGGCCTCGGAGCCTCCCGTGACGCCGACGATCGCGTGCCCGGCACTGCGCAGGGCGGCCCCGATGACCGCACCGACTTTTCCGGTGCCGATGATCCCGACTCCCAAGCGGGTCTGATCGTCCAGGTTCACGTGGGTCCTCTCAGGCGGCGTCCATGGCAGCACGCGCACGCTGGGTGTGCTGCGCGTAGTCGAACAGAAGCTTCCGTGCGGTGTGCTCATCCAGGTGTTCGATGTACGGCTTCACGGGCCCGCGGGTGGAGTGCAAGTACACGGTCGCTACTTTGAAGGCCCTCTGAATGGGCCCCTGATTCCACCCGAGGGACTGCACGCGAGCGTGTGGAACGAATATTGCCCGGCGGTTGAATCGGCCGGTGCGCACAGCCATAGCCGCCCGGGTGACAGCCCACCCGCTGCGACCCCGGTTGAGCGGATCGAGCCAGCGGGTTCTCTCGGGCTGCTGGGCAAACAGGCCCGGCAGGCCGGAGGGTTTGGCGAAGGTGCCTGCGACCGCCTCGTGAATGACATCGCCGGGCGCAACAGAGTGACCCGAATTGAGTTCGCCCACACCGTCCGGCAGGACTAAGCCCATGAGCGTCTGCACATCGGTCAGTGAGCCCACCGGCAGGAGCGTCTTTCCTTCCTTGCCGGATTCTCCGGCGGTGTTGAACATCACCCGGTACCACCCGGCAATGCGCCACATGAACGGCTGGCGAATCTCGACCGCCTGCAGACGGTCAAGCGGCACCAGCACCCGCTCAGTGGAGAAAACACCCTGGCTGATCTGCACGCCATCGCCGGTGAGCTTGGCGGAGAAGTTCCCGTACGTGAAGTTGCTGGTGAACGTTTGAAAGGCCGCAACCACAAAGCCGAACGCCATGGGCGCCATTGTGGTGAGCACCGCCCCGAGGGCCCCGAAGTCCATGTAGCCAGCCGCAGCCAATCCGATGCACACGCCGACAGCAGCAATAGCAAGCAGGATCAGGGCGAATGATACGACAACGCCGGTCGTAAGAAAAGCCGACAGGATGGTCCGGTGCAGCGGCACGCGGACGAGTTCGCCATCGGGCTTGATTCGGCCGCTGCGCGTGTACGGCGCAATGAGCTCCTGAAACGACCCCGCCAGATCACTTCCGACGCCTGCGCCGCGCCCGCTGAGCGCCGACACGATCCGGGCTCCGGCCGGCATACCCGGTGCGTTGGGATTGTGCTGGGTGCCGCTGGCGTCACGGCCTGGCCGACCCGCCTGGTTCTGCAGTCCCGGCTGACCAACCTCTGCCGAGGCGCCGCTGAACTGCTCGCTGCCCCCGTCGGCTGTGGGGCCGGTCGGGTTGGGACCCGTCGGTGCGGCCTCCGGGGCGGCGCCGGTCGGCGCTGCGGCGGCCTTGGCCCGGCGGACATTTGCCAGGATGATATCGCGCAGCTGTTCGGCCTGTGTCTTTTTCAGGTACAGGATGGTGATGTTGGAATCGCTGCCGCCGGCAACATCGAAAACAAGTGTTGCCAAACCGAAGATGCGCGCCAGGAACGGCTGCTGGACATCGACTGACTGAATGCGGAGGAAATTCGCGTGGCGGTGTGCTTTGGACACTATGCCGTGTTTGAACTCCACCACTCGACCGTCATAGCGGTAGGCGGTCATCTTCCACTGCCAAAACAGCAGACCGACGCCTGCGGCAATGACGACGAAGGCGGCCAGCAACAGCAGCAGAACGAACATCACCGGCACATCGTCGGTCAGTTCGGAACCCTTGCGAAGATCGGCTCCGCCTCTGAGGATTTCGCCGAACATCCCCTGCAGCAGATTGGCGCCGAAGACGATGACCGCAATAACCGCCGCAACCAGAGCGCCGCCCATCTGCATGACCGGCGTGATCGGGTGAACCCTGTGCCAGACTCCGGGCTCCAGGCGTTTTCTCGCAGCAGTCATCACAGACCAGCCAGGCCGCTCTGGCCGCGTTCAGATAGCAGTTCGCGCAGACGGTCAGCGTCAGCGCGCTTCAGGCCGGGAACGGTTGCATCCGATCCTGCTGAAGCGGTGTGCAGCGTGACGGTGGCAATCCCGAAGACCCGTTCGAGGGGGCCGGCGGTGACATCGACGTACTGCATGCGCGCATAGGGCACTACGACGGTTTCCCGGTACATGATGCCGCGTTCGATCAGCAGGTCTGTGGGCCTGACCTTATAGCCCAGAGCACTGACCTGACGGAAGATGAAGATGCACCGCAGAAGGGGGATGCCCAGTGTCAACAGCAGGGCGATCACGAGCATCCACGGCTTGGCGAAGTCGAATGCGGTGTAGATCACGATGACGATCACCGTGCTCAACACTGCGCTGATGAACGTACTCAGCAGCCGCACGACGGCAAGCCGCTTGTCAACGGGGATGAGTTCGGGTTCGCGCAGGGGGATGCTCATGCGGCGGCTCCTGAAGGATCGTCTGGCGGCAGTTGACAGAAGCGTTCGACCACGATTCCAACCGTCATCAGTCCCGCGGCCACAATAAAAGTACCGAACATGGCCATTGCCGAGCCAGTGCGAAGGAATCCTGCAGACAGCAGAATGTAGCCGCCCGAACCCAGGTACCACCCGGACAGTGCCGCTCCGGTCAGCGAACAGGCTTTGGCCATCATGGCCACTCGGGCTGCCTGCAGCGGGTCGATCGGCTGTTTGCGCTCGCCGTCGTTCCACTTCTTGATCGGAATGCCGAGCACAAGGAGTGTTCCGCCCAGCAGAAGCATGCCGACGATCGCCGGCCACGGAACATCGGGAAGCGGATTGCCCCAGCTTTCCAGAACCCAGGACCCGGCTGATCCGACAATGAATCCAATAGCTCCGCCGGTCAGAAGGTTCGATGCTTTGGTTGGGCGCATATCAGTCCAATCGTCGAACAGTCTGCGCTGGTTCAGCCGCCTGCACGCGGCTGCCGGCTTCGCTCACGAGAATCTGCGCCCCACCGTGGCTGATCCGGGCGTGCGGCCTGATTTCTGCCCACGGCACCAGCACAAACGCGCGTTCGTGGGCCCGCGGGTGGGGCAGGGCGAGAATAGGGTCGCTGCTGGTGGTCTGCGCATCGGGACTGTCGATGTCGCTGTCGGCGGCAGTCAGCCGAATGATGTCGATGTCCAATGTGCGCGGGCCCCAGCGGACATCGCGCACGCGGCCCTGTGCCGCTTCGATTCCCTGCAGCGCAGCCAGGAGCTCACGCGGACTGCAGGCAGCCTCAACGACGGCCGCGCAGTTGACGAAATCGTCCTGTTCCACTCCCCCGACCGGCGCTGTCGAATAGAAGCCGGAAGCGTGCAGAACTTCCACCCGCGGCAGGCGGTCAATCGCGCGCAGGGCGTCTTCCAGCTGTCCGCGCGGATTGTCTCTGTTGGCTCCCAGCGACAGGATTGCTGTGATGCGCTGCTCTGACGAGGTGCCGCCCGCTCGGGTGGGCGTGTTCGCCTCACCGTGGCTTACGGCGGATGCCCGCACGGTGACATCGGCGAAGTCGTGGGCAATCGGCGCCGACGGCTTGTGCACCGTGACTTCGACCGTGCAGGGAATAGTGATGGTCCCTGCAATGGCCTCTGCAATGCGGGCAGCGAGAGCTTCTATGAGGTCGAAGCGCTCGGTGCTGACAATCTTCGCGGCGAGGTCGGCCACCGCCCCGTAGTCCACCGTGTCATCCAGACGGTCGGTCTGGGCTGCTTGGCTGAAGTCGCCTGTCAGCAGCACGTCCACACTGAATTCCTGGCCGTCTGCCTTTTCGAAGTCAAAAACTCCGTGGTGGCCGTAGGCGCGCAGGCCCGTCAGGTGGATTTCGTGCGTCATTGCCGCTGCTTCTTCATCTGGTAGTCATGGCCTGCTCTGCCGATCGCATCGCACACTGCAGCTGCCACATAGGAGGTCCGGGCGTCAT
Source organism: Brevibacterium sp. HMSC063G07 (assembly GCF_001810665.1). NCBI lineage: Bacteria > Bacillati > Actinomycetota > Actinomycetes > Micrococcales > Brevibacteriaceae > Brevibacterium > Brevibacterium sp. HMSC063G07. Next base: position 151,328 of record NZ_KV802333.1, on the reverse strand, counting down.
GCACGCGCACCGCCCACGCTCCAGCGCGTGCAGACACTGCGGTGATTGCGGCAGTTGCGGCATCGCGATCTGCTTCGCTGGCCTCTGCCGGGTTGTCCGGGTTGATGAGCGAGGCCAGAAAGCGCTTGCGCGAACCGGCCACCAGCAGCCGGTAGCCCAGCTGGCTGAACTCGTCGATTCCGGCCATCAGCTGCCAGTTGTGCTCAGCGTCTTTTGCAAAGCCCAAGCCCGGGTCCAGGATGATTCGCTCGTTCTTCACCCCTGCGGCCAAAGCCGCGTCCGTACGTTCCAGAAGTTCGTCGCGAACCTCGGCGACAACATCGTCATAGGTGTGGGTGGCACGCGCATCGGTCAGCAGTCCCCGCCAGTGCATGACGATGAGCTCCGCATCGGATTTCGCTGCGACGTCGAACATGCGGCTGTCCATTTTTCCAGCCGAAACATCGTTGATGATGTGCGCTCCGACATCGAGCGCGCGCTCCATTGTCGAAGCTCGCATAGTGTCGACACTGACCGTGACGCCTTCGGAAACGAGCTTGTCGACGACCGGCACTACTCGTGCAATCTCTTCGTCTTCCGGCACCCTGGTGGAACCGGGCCGGGTGGATTCACCGCCGACATCGATGATGTCGGCACCCTGTTCAACGAGGTCCAGTGCGTGTTCGACCGCTGCTGTGTAGTCCAGATAGCGACCGCCATCGGAAAAGGAATCGGCAGTCACATTGAGCACGCCCATGATTTTGGTGCGCATATGTGTCACCTTCCCTGAATGAGGCTGATGGCCTCTGCGCGGCTGGCGGGATCGCGCAGCTGTCCGCGCACCGCCGAGGTCATGGTCTTCGCACCCGGCTTGTGCACCCCGCGCATGGACATGCACAGGTGCTCCGCTTCCACTACGACGATCACGCCGCGCGGATTGAGGTTGTCCACCAGCGCGTCCGCTATCTGAGTGGTGAGCCGTTCTTGCACCTGTGGGCGGCGCGCGTAGACCTCTACCAGGCGGGCGAGTTTCGACAGGCCCGTCACCCGGCCTTCCGGTCCCGGGATGTAGCCGACGTGCGCTTTGCCGTGAAAGGGCAGCAGGTGGTGCTCGCACATGGAGAACATTTCAATGTCTTTGACGAGCACCATTTCGTCATAGCCGATGTCGAAGCTGACTTCGAGCAGTTCGTCTGCGCTCTGGTGCAGGCCCCTGCACAGATCGGCGTAGGATTTCGCCACTCGCTGCGGTGTGTCTTTCAGACCGTCGCGGTCGGGGTCTTCGCCAATGGCTTCGAGGATGCTGCGCACGGCAGCCTCAATTTTCGGCAGGTCCGCCATCAGCGGTCGCCCTCGGTGCCGTACGGCGGCTCTTCCCGGCCGGGCCCGGGCTGTTCGGGCTCATCCCGGCTGGGCTCTGGACCAGACTGTTCAGGCTGGCTGGACTGTTCAGGCTGGCTGGTCGCTTCAGCCGATTCCTGCGAAGCGTCCTCGTGGTGCTTGAGCTCTTCTGCCCGGCGGGCAATCGCGTCACGCCAATCACCCGTGTTGTCGCGGCGCTCCGGCGGTGTGACCGGTGGGATGTCAGAGACAGGACGGTCTTGGCTGGTCAGCCACACTTCGCGCTTCGGGGCTTTCTGCACGTCCGCGAAGATGCGCTTGAGGTCAGCTTCGTCCAGGGTTTCGCGTTCCAGCAGCTCATAGGCCAGCTGGTCGAGGATCGAACGGTTGGTGTTGAGCGCCCAGTGGGCATCGGCGTGCGCGGCGTCGATGAGCGTGCGCACTTCTTCGTCGATGATGAGCTTGGTGGCTTCGGCCGTGCCGACCTCACCCGTGCCCGCGCGGCCGGCAAAGGGGTCGCCGCCTTCATCGCCGAGCTTGACCATGCCGATCTTGTCGCTCATGCCGTACTGGGTGACCATTTTGCGAGCTGTGCTCGTGGCCTTTTCGATGTCGTTGGACGCACCGGTCGAAGGATCGTGAAAGACGATCTCCTCTGCTGCACGGCCGCCGATGGCGTAGGCCAGCTGGTCCAGAAGTTCGTTGCGGGTGACCGAGTACTTGTCTTCTGTCGGCATGACCATGGTGTAGCCGAGAGCCTTGCCGCGGGGAAGAATGGTGATCTTCGTGACCGGGTCAGTGTGGTTCATGGCCGCGGCGACGAGAGCGTGCCCGCCTTCGTGATAGGCGGTGACCATGCGCTCCTTGTCGTTCATCAGCCGGGTGCGCTTCTGCGGGCCGGCAATGACACGGTCGATGGCTTCGTCCATGATCGTGTTGTCGATGACGGTCTGGTTCGAACGCGCCGTCAGCAGCGCGGCTTCGTTCATGACGTTGGCAAGGTCAGCGCCGGAGAATCCCGGCGTGCGCTTGGCCACCGCACCCAGGTCGACTTCTTCGGCCAGGGGCTTGCCCTGTGCGTGGACCCTCAGAATGTGTTCGCGGCCCTTCATGTCGGGAACTTCGACGGCGATCTGCCGGTCGAAACGGCCCGGTCGCAGCAGAGCGGGGTCAAGGACGTCCGGACGGTTGGTAGCCGCCATGAGAATGATGTTCTTCGTGGGGTCGAAGCCGTCCATTTCGACCAGCAGCTGGTTAAGCGTCTGTTCGCGTTCGTCATTGCCGCCGCCCATGCCGGCACCGCGCTGACGGCCGACGGCGTCGATTTCGTCGATGAAGATGATGCAGGGCGAATTGTCCTTCGCCTGTTCGAAGAGGTCGCGCACACGGCTGGCGCCCACACCCACATACATCTCCACAAAGTCCGAACCGGACATCGAGAAGAACGGAACCCCCGCCTCGCCCGCTACGGCACGGGCAAGCAGAGTCTTACCGGTGCCGGGCGAACCGTACAGGAGCACGCCCTTGGGGATCTTCGCCCCGACATCTGTGAACTTCTTCGGTTCAGACAGGAATTCCTTGATTTCCTCAAGTTCTTCAAGGGCTTCGTCAACACCGGCAACATCGGCGAAGGTGACATCAGGTTCTTCCTTCTGAATCATCTTCGCCTTGGACTTGCCGAAGTTCATGATTCCGCCCGCACCGGCAGACATGCGCGTGAGCAGGAACCAGAACACCAGTCCGATCAGAATGAACGGAACCAGGTTCAGCAGCAGGGTGGTCAGGAACGACCGCTTGGGAACCTCGTCCGTGAAGCCCTTGGAAGCATCAGCGGAGTCAACGGCTTTGACCACCTGTTCGCCGCGAGGCTCAACGTAGAAGAACTGCACCCGCTTGCCGTATTCGCGGTCGTCGACCTTGAAGTCGTCCTTCAGGACCATGTCGACGCGCTGGTCACCGTCGACGACCTTGACCTGTTCGACCTTTTTGTCTTTGAGAAGCTGCAGCCCCTGGTTGGTGTCGATGCGCTTGAAGCCGCCGCCAGCCAGGAGCGAAGCTCCGATCGACACGATGATGAGGGCAAGAACAACCCATACAAACGGGCCGCGGGCCCATTTTCTGACGGTGGGCTTGCTCGTTTTCTTGTCTGCCATTGGCTCTTCTCTGTGCGGTTTCAGTCGCGGTGGTCGGGTGGTTCGGGTCAGCTGTAGACGTGCGGCGCCAGTGTGGCGACGAACGGCAGGTTGCGGTATTTCTCCGCGTAGTCGAGGCCGTATCCGATGACGAACTCATTGGGCACATCGAAGCCGGTGTAGCGGACGTCGATGTCGACCTTGATCGCTTCGGGCTTGCGCAGCATGGTGCAGATCTCCACGCTCGCAGCACCGCGGGATTTCAGGTTTGACAGCAGCCACGACAGGGTCAGGCCGGAGTCGATGATGTCTTCGACAATGAGCACGTGACGGCCCGTGAGGTCTTCGTCGAGGTCTTTGAGGATGCGCACAACGCCGGAGGACTTGGTGCCGGATCCGTAGGAGGACACCGCCATCCAGTCCATGGAAACGTGGGAGTGCAGAGCGCGCGCCAGGTCTGCCATGACCATGACAGCGCCTTTGAGGACACCGACGATCAGCAGGTCCTTGCCCTCGTAGTCGCGGTCGATTTCGGCAGCCATTTCCCGCAGCCGGGTTTTGATCTGCTCTTCCGTCACGAGGATCTTCTCGATATCAGATCCGAGGTCGTTCTGGTCCACTCGGTGTCCTTTCTGCTCGCACCAGCCGAGACGCCCATCAGCATACCCGCTGACCATCCGACCGGTGTGTGAAACCTTTGCCAGATCAGGGCGTTTTGCCGTCACCGCGCACGAGGTGGAGGTCACCTCGGTCGTTTCGCACAAGGCTCATGCCACCGGGCATGGACAGCGGCTGGGCTCCGCCGGTCAGCGCCCGCCACGCCCCGAGGATGTGTTCTGCTGTGAGCTGGTCCGGTTCTTTCAGCTGAGCTGCAAGCCACGTCCGCGCGACCCGGGTGCCCAGCGCCGGCGGCAGCATTGCGGTCCGTGCGCTGAGCTGATCGGCCTCTATCAGGCTTTCTGCCATGCGGGCTGCCCGTTCGTCCAGGTAGTCGGCGTCGAAGGCCGCCAGTTCGGCCGTGCGGGCGAGGTTGCCCTTCACACCCTCGCCCAGGTGGTCGGCCAGGGCGGGCAGCACCTCCTGTCTCACTCGCACCCGCGTGTAGTCGGGGTCGGTGTTCATGGGATCGTGCCACGCGGGGATCCGCTGTGCATAAGCGGAGTTCACGGTCTGTCTGCGCTCAATGCCGAGCAGGGGCCGCCACAGCGTGCCCTTCTTAGAGCGCATACCGGCAACTGCTCGACTTCCCGAGCCGCGCAGCAGTCCCAGCAGCACAGTTTCGGCCTGGTCATCGCGCGTGTGACCGGTGAGAACAGCCTGTGCGCCAGCTGCGATGCGCGCTTTTTCAAGAACCCGGTAGCGGGCTTTGCGGGCATCGGCTTCCAGTCCGCTGGCGGTGCGCTCAACGTTGACAGTGCGCACGACTGCCGGCAGGCCAAGACCCAGCACCATTCCGGCTGCGCGCACGGCCGTGTGCGCCGACCCCGACTGCAGGCCGTGGTCTACAACGACGGCGGTGAATGAGTGTTCCGTCTTCACGTTCAGATACGCGCACGCTGCCGCCAACGCAGCAGAGTCCGGCCCTCCGGAGACGGCGACGATGAACCGGCCCGGCTTGGCGGGCAGGCAGTCGACCACGGCCTGGCGAATGGCAGCTGAATCAGGGTCAAGGCTCGGCCGACGGTGCTGCGGCGCGGGGCTGTTTCCAGCTGCCCGCGCTCTGCCGCCGCTGGCGCGTTTCACTTTCCTGTCCTTACTGGTTCCCATAGCTCCTACACTGTGCCCGGGGTGTCTGGCACAACCCTGGACACCCAGCTTTCTGGGTGCTGGAGTTCCGAGCTGCTCGGCAGTGCACTCGGTGATGACCACACCCTGTTGAATCCGTCCATTCCCGCCTGTCTGATGACAGTTCGCACAAACTGCGCGCCGTCATCGTACTGAGCGAGTTTCTCTTCTGAACCTATTAGCCGCATAGCGGCCGCCCGCAGCCCGGTGTCCGACCTGCGGCTGGCATCGAACACGCGCCGAATACGGCTGACACTGGGAATGACCCGCTTGCCCGCCCGGTCCATCATGACGTCGGCGTGCCCTTCTAACAGTGTCATGATTGCGGTGATGTCTTCCATTGCCCGCTGACCCTCGACGCTGAGTGCGGCGTGCGCCAAGGATACTTCACCGCGCAGGGCTGCCGGAAGCTGCGCCAGGAGGTCGCCCAGCGATTCTTCTGTGTTGAGAAGACGGCCGATGCGGTCGACCACCTCGCCGCGGATCCACGGTGCCAGCGCCAGCTGCACGCGGTGTGTTGTTTCGTGGAAGGCAACCCACAGCCGGAAGTCGCGGGAATTGAGCTGCAGGCGCTGCTCCATCGCGAGGATGGTCGGGGCGTTGAGGATCAGCGCACCGGGCCTGCGCATGGGTTCGTACTGCCCGAGCACCCTGCGCGACAGGATCCCAAGAACCGTGCCCAGCTGCACTCCGGCAGACCGTGCTTCGGCACCGGAACGTGCCGAGCTGAGTTTTCGTCGAGCTGCACCGAGAACTGTGCCGAGTCCGCCTCGGGAGTGTGTCCTGCGGTCACCGTCCGTGCCGCTTCCTGGGCCATCGAGGTGTTCCAGCAGCTCTGTGAGCATGAGCGCGTTGGCCTTCACCCAGCCCATCCGATCGACTACGAGCACTCGGTCAGAGGCCGCGCGCTGCCGGGCGCCATCCTCAACCTCGCGGCTTAGGCACATGGCGTCCAGCAGCAAGTCGAACGAGGTTTCGGCCGCATCGCGCATTTCCAGAACGAGGTCTTCGCCCTCAGCTGCGGTCACCTTCGGACCGGCAGGAGTCGATTCGCGGGCTGCGGCCAGTGCGGATGGGACGTGAATGCGCACGGTCAACGGCACCCGCACTTGGCCAGACCGGTAACGGCGGCATCGATTGCCTCACGCGCCCCGCCCACTGCGCCTTCGGTCATCATCGAAAATGCCAGCAGGCGACCATCAGCCGTGACGACGGTTCCTGAGAGGCTTGCGACAGTTGCCAGCGTGCCGGTCTTTGCCGAGACGCTGCCCGCCGCACCCCCTTCGCCGTAGCGGTGGATGAGCGTGCCGTTGAGTCCGCCCACCGGCATGCCGGGGATGAGCTGCGACAGGCTGTCGTCGGACTGTGCGGCAGCTACAATGACCCCGGTCAGGTCGTGCGGTGAAATGCGGTTCTTGTACGACAGGCCGGATGTGTCGAACAGGCGGATGTCCCCGGTGTCGATGTCCATGTCGCCCAACTGGCGCAGCACCTCGGCCGGTGCAGAGCTTTCGGAGGCTTCCGCACCCCGGGCCAGCGCAACTTCGCGCCCGAGCACTTCAGACACGATGTTGTCCGAGTGCTGCAGGGCGTGCCGAACCAGACTGGACACGGGTGCTGACTGAACTTCGGCAAGCACTGCCGGGGTCTGATCCTGCTGTTCAGCGCCGTCGCCTTCGGCGTCTTCCGGATGCAGCGGCGCGGCTTCTTCTTGCGGCTGCTCGGTCTGCGCGTCCGGGTTTCGGACACTGACTTCGATGCCGTTCTTGGTCAGCGCATCTGCAAAGTCGCGAAGTGCATCGCGGGCAGGCTCAGGTGTGCGAGGCGCTTTGAGTTCACCGGTCTTCGAACCCATGTGCACCATGAGGGGGTCGAGATTCGTGATGAAGCCCAGCTCGATGTCGGAGCGATCCCAGTCTTTGCTGAACCGCGGGCCGGTGTAGCGGGACACATCGGCGTAGACCTCGACCTTTTCGACACCACGGTGCTTAAGTTCCCGCGCGGTGTTCTCAGCCAGCGTGCCAAGGCCTGCGCGCCCGTTGACGGCACCGGGCTTGGATTCGCCCTTGCCGAGCATGACATCACCGCCGCCCACAAGCGCCAGCGACCCGCTGCCGTCTTCGGCAGAGTCCAGGCGAGCAGCGGTTGTGAACGTGTGATCAGCCCCGAGGGCGCCGAGTGCCGCCGCCGATGTCAGCACCTTCGTCACCGAAGCCGGTGTGCGGCCGGTGTTTTCGCCTTTGGCGTAGAGGACTTCACCCGTGGCGGCATCCCGAATGTCAGTGCCGATCTTTCCCTTGAAGCCGCTGTCCTTGAACGCCTTGTCGACAACCGGTGCGATCTTCTTCGGCACGGGCGCTCTCGTGTCGAGTCCCGAAATGTCAAGTGCCCGAGGCGCAGTTCCCGAAAGCGACGGAGGCGGGGTGCCGCCGGAGGTCGGCACAACGGTGAGCACGCCGGGAACCGCGTCCAGGGCATCGAGCGCGGCGTATCCGGTCAGCAGTGCAGCAAGAATAGAGGCGACACCTGCGGTGACTTTGAGACGCCCGCGCGCACCGCCCTGCTCGTCTTTGGGGGCACCTGAACTGCTCACCGATTACTCACCTCTTTCTGGCCTTCACTATGCTAATTGTGACGCCTACAAATCACGGAATCCTTTCCGAATCATCCATCCGCAGGAGGAAATCTCTTGGAACTTCTCGCCACCATCGAAATCCCGCAGGGTTCGCGCAACAAGTACGAAGTGGACCACGAAACCGGACGCGTCAAACTTGACCGCTACCTGTTCACCTCGATGGCCTACCCCACTGACTACGGCTTCTTCGAGGACACGCTCGGCGAAGACGGCGACCCGCTCGACGTTCTTGTCCTGCTGCACGAATCCGTGTTCCCCGGCTGCCAGCTGGATGCACGCCCCATCGGCGTTTTCCGCATGGAAGACGAAGCCGGCGGTGACGACAAGGTCCTCGCAGTCCTCGCTGACGACCCGCGCTTTGACGCCATTCAGGACGTCAAGGACGTCGACAAGTTCCAGCTGGACGCGATCGAGCACTTCTTCGTCCACTACAAGGACCTCGAACCGAACAAGTTCGTCAAGGGCTCCGAATGGGCTGGCCGCGAAGTCGCCGAAAAGATCGTTCAGGAATCGATTGACCGGTTCAAGGCCGAAGCCTGACAGCTGTCTTCACGCACACAGCTGAAAGCGGGTGGGAGCGGACTGCCGCGCCCACCCGCTTTTTCATGCCCTCCCCACCCGGCGGACATCGGAAGACGAACGCGATGCCGAGCGGCGCCTCGCCAGATGGAGGTCGACGGGAAAACGCACAGGCATTCGAAGTTAGGTATGCCTAACTCTCACTGTAATGAGATCTATGCCACGCTCGGAAGTATGAATCTGGACCATGTTTCGTTCGCCGCTCAGCAAGACGGCCTGCAGGCCACGGCCGACCGCCTGGCGGAGCAACTCGGAATCACCTACTATGACGGCGGAATCCACCCGCGGTTCGGAACGCGGAACCTGATCTTCCCGCTGGCAAACGGGCACTACCTCGAAGTGGTCGAAGCCCTCGAACACCCGGCAGCGCTTGCAACCCCCTTCGGGCAGGCGGCAAGGGCACGGTCCGCCAAGGGCGGCGGCTGGATGGCGTGGTGCATAAGCGTCAACAACCTCGCCAAAGTCGAAGAGCGCTTAGAGCGCAAAGCCGTCGACGGCAACCGCACCCCGGAGGGGTCAGAGGAAATCCACTGGAAGCAGATCGGTGTGAAGGGCGTCATTGCCGACGGCCAGCTGCCGTACTTCATCCACTGGATCTCCCCGGCTGAAATGCACCCGTCGGCCCGCCCACAGCGCAAACTCGACGGCAGCGGCGAACTCACCGGCGAAGACGCCGTGGCCATCGAATCGCTGCAGATTGCAGGCAGCCGCGACCGCGTGCGCGACTGGCTGGGCACCGACGCCCACAAGCCCATTCCTGAAATCGGCATTGACTGGGTGGCCCCGCACGGCGAACCGGGCATCATGTCCGTCACGTTCTCCACACCGAACGGCCGCGTCGTCCTGTAAGGGCTCCAAGCCTGCGATTGCGGGCGGAGGCGCGCTGCGAGCCCTGCCGCCTCGGCTCTCTGCCGCGCTCCAAACGCAGTTTCACGCTTTAATGTGCTGCTCAGCGCTGTCACTGCGCCGCCGTTCAAACGCAGATCCACGCTTTAATGCAGCTTTGCGCGCAAATGCGCTGCATTAAAGCGTGCATCTGCATTTGCGCGCAACTTTGGCCCGACCTCCGCGTGAGTTCAGCCAGCCCGCCGCGGAGATTCAGCCGCGCAGAATGCCTGGCACCAAAAACCCAACTGCAGCATTTCTTCCAGCACGCCGTTCTTCATCGCCTGCAACAGTAGAACCGGCACCGCCCGAAGCTCAGCCACATCGGCACGGCTCTAGCGAGGAATACCCACAAGTTCAAATGGTCATTCTTCCCATTTGAAGACCCGCGCTGCAATCATACTGATCACGATCGCAGTCACCACGATCACAATCGCCGACAACCACCAAGCATGGCTAGTATCCACATTCATCAGAACTCCAGATAGGAGCTCGGCGAAGAAGGTGAAGGGCATATAGGTGAGGAACACTTCGACAGCGTCCGGGAAGACTTCGAGTGGGAATACCAGACCCGAGAGGAAGAAAGCGGCAAGCTGAACAAAGGTTCCCACATTGGATGCAGAATCAGGGCCGGGCATCACGCCACCCAAAAGGTAGCCCAGCGCCCCGAACATTGACAGCCCCAACAGGCTGACGCCCAAAGCGGGCAAGATCTGGCTCACCTCAACGGCGCCCAGCGCAGCGCCAATCGCCAGGATAATCAGCACCTGAACGACGACGACCGCCAGGCGGACCGGCATGTGCGTGAGAAGAAACTCCAGTCTCGTGACAGGCGTCGTGCTCAGCAGTCGGAGGACACCATCACGGCGAACGGTCGCCAGCGGAGATGCGGTGGCGAGAAAGGCAACTGATGTGACTCCCATGAACAGTGTCATGGCGATCACCTGATCGGTTGCGCTCGTGCCGTCTGCATACGAGCCCACCGCTCCGAAGATGACCAGGAACATGCCCAGAATCGCGAAGGGAAAAAGGAATGCGAACCAGAAGTTCCGTTTGTCCCTCAGCAGCTCGCGCCGCTGAAGGACCAAGAGGGCGCGCATGCGCGACCAGGATACTTTTTGACGGGTGCGCACAGCAGTGTCAGTCATCTTCTAGCGCCCTTCCGGTAACTTTCTTAAACACGCTGTCGAGCCCGGCATTGGTGGTCGTAAGGTTCTGCACGTCCGCGGCCAAGTTCGAGCTCATAAGGCATTTCAGGAAACGCTCCGCCTGTGTCGTCTCGACAGTAACCTCGGAGAAAGCCCCCTGATCCTTCCGAGAGCAGGAGGCCATTAGTTCGCGCAACTCCGTGTTGGCTTCGAAAGCGTCTAGCCGAGAGCTGGACATATCGAAGGAGATCACATTACCCGACGCATGTTCGCTGATCAGTGCATGCGGAGAGCCATTCGCCACGATCTTGCCCTCGTTGAGTATGGCGAGTGACTCACAGAGCGCTTCAGCCTCTTCCATCGAATGGGTGGAGAGGATCACTGTTGCCCCGCGTTCGCCTTCCGCGCGGATCGCGCTCCAGAGATCGTCTCGGGAGTTCGGATCCAGTCCGGCAGACGGCTCGTCTAAAATCAGCACATCGGGCGACGAAATGATGGCAGTCCCGATCAGCAATCGCTGAAGCTGGCCACCGGACAGCTTCGCGACCCGAGCAGAGGCCGACGGACCCAATGCGAGGGCATCGATGATGTCGCGGGCAGTCCGAGCCTGCGGATAGAACGACGCCCAGGTACTGAGGAGCTCAATCACCGTCTGATGTTGAAACACGGCGGCTTTCTGCGGCTGAATGGACAGACGATGAGTAATCGCCGCCCGGTCGCGGAATGGATCCAGGCCATGCACGCGAACCGCGCCCCCGTCGGGCTTGCGCAACCCGGCGATCATCTCTAGCGTGGTCGATTTGCCAGCCCCGTTCGGACCCAGCAGGCCATAGATCCCGGCAGCGGGGATTTCGAAGCTGATGTCGTCAACGGCCCAGAACGGTTCTCCTCCCCGTTGGTAGGTTTTCTTCAGAGATTGCGCAACAACCGCCAACTCACCCATCAGTGCACCTCCGGAACATCTAGCGGTTGGTCCTTGAGCGGATGCCCCATCGCGAGAGCGAGCACTGGCCTCCGGTCCCACAGCGTGCCCTGCAGAAGCTTCGGCACGGATTTGTCGGGAAGGATTCCGGCGAACACACCGCCTTCAAGGCCGATTCTCCGCATCTCCAGCCATCCTGCATAGAGACCCGTACCTGCATCCATGAGTGCATCCAAATATGCCCGGGGCTTCCCAGTACGTGCGATATCTGCCATACGAACCGTGGCAACAGCGAGAACCGGTGCAAGCACGTACTCGGGCTGAATGACCGCGTGGGAAAGCGGTTTCTCTTCCAGAGTCGTCAGGGGATCCAGTTCCCCTCCCGGTCCGATGTTCCAACTGCGAGGACTGAGACCTTCGATGTTCTGTCCAACGATGGAGAAGTCAGTGGTCACCCCGAACAGTCCGCTCGAGACGTCTGCAAGAACAGTGACGATTCGTGCGGCGACTTGCTGGACCGTGTCAAGTGAAACGGGCCGGTCGTCCCACGCTCGGTGAGAGACTCTGCCAGTGATTCCCTCATGGAGATTCGCAAATGAGGAGCCGATCGTCCGCGAGGCAGCGAGGTCGGCGTTGCTATCGGCAAAGCCGAGAAACGTTTTTAGTGTGCCCTTAGAGTTAGTCCGCAACTCACTGCCGACGCCCTCTTGAACTCTGCGAGACGGTCGACTTCCCGCAACAGATTCGGGGTACCGACCGGCGTCGTCGGAATCGTGCCCCTGCACGAGGTCGAAAGTGATCGAACATGTGACGGGGTCGCTCATACGCGGTCGGTTGATCTGGCGTTGGAGCTCCTCACTGTCACTTCGCAGATGCAGACGCGGTCGGAGACCCTCACCGATCGCGGCTGCTATCAGGTGACAGCGTGTAACTCCCGCGTCAAGATGCACGAGTCGCAGCGCGCTGGTTCCATATTTCGAAGCCATACGTGACATTCCAGCGCTGAGCACCACCTGCACCGCACCATCAGGGATCTCAAGGACTGACTCCGAGAAGCTCACGAGACGCTGGTTGACACCGTCATAGCGATAATGCCCCGGGGGCACACCGGGGGCACCTTTGCCGACAAGCACGTCGCATTGTGGCGAGCCCAGATTTCCGCCGGTGGCCGCATACCGCTGATACTGTCCGTTGCCAGCGTCGGTTTTGAATCCGAACGTCTTGTGGAGGGTCTGAAGCAGTCGCAAGACATTCTCGTCGTCAACATCGCCGGGCCCAATTGAAAACTGCTGGCTGTCCCAAGCGGTCACCGGTTTCTGCAACTCGACATTCGCCGGTTGGTAGTGCGCTAGGTGGGTAGCAGGGTCCAGCAGGTCTGCGGGTGGGAACGCAATTTGATCCTCATACATCAGCACACTGTCGTCACTGAACGCCTCGCCGATTCCGCAGGTGGAGCAGCTCGGCTGTGAATACACTTGAACAGCAAATTCTTCGCCGTCATGCAGTCGGACAACTAGTGCCCGCCTGATCAGTTTGATCTGTGCGGTCCGAAGGACGATTGACGCAATATTGCCTGCAAGCGCAGACGTTGCCAGCCTACCGGCGTACGCAGAGTCAGCAGACCACTGAGCTCCGGAGGAATCATAGAGCTCGGAATCTCGATACTCGGCGATCGCATATTCGAAACATGAATGGCAGGGGAGGTCGTCGCGAAGGAGTGATGAGACCACGAGATGGCCCTGGAGGGTATAAGCGTGTATCACCGCACCGGCAGTATCCGACTCCAGTGCTTCCTGCGGTACCGTTGCGCCGAGAATGAGAGTAAGGGACCGCGGCCCGAGATCCTCTTCTCGGTCCGCCAGGTTGATGCCCAGTAGACTCATCTGTTCCGACAGCGCGGAACAATCGATCGCCGGATCATCACCCATGATCCGAACGGGATTGCGCGTTGCGTGAGCCATGGCTTCTGCCGGGTTTTTGAAGTATCGGGAGTTCGCCAGTCGCGAAGAAAGCGCGGCAGCCGTCTCGGGAGCTTCGCTTCCGGTGAACGTTGGCCCCCACTGCAACAATCTCTTGGCGTGGAGAAGAGCTAAGGCTGAACTCAGCTCCGGAATCGTCAATCCGGTCGCCTGGCTGAGGTCTGCAGAATCTCGCTGACCGTCGAGCTGGTCCAACAACGGTATCAGGCGTGACCTGGCGAACTCACCTGTGAGGAACACCGGTTTCGGTCCACCAACAATCAAGACCCCATTATCGACACGAGATATCAGAAGGCCATCAACAGCACAGGGGTTCTCTGGAGGCTGCATTGTGATGTCATTGATCGCCGCAATCCGAATATCGGCGGCGCTCATTTTTCCTCGATCATCTGGCGTGGACTGTTTGACCATTGCTCAAACCTCCCTTTCCGCAAGATATTTCCATGTTCGGGTTTCTGGCGATCCTGCCTGTCCGCCGCAAATACTGCAGCCGTGAATACCGGACACGGTGCCTGAGGTGGAGGAAATGTTCATCAGATCGAACCAGATCACGCGGCCCGGATCGTGACTATGGTTGCCGTGCTCCAATTGCTCCAGAACAGCAAGAGCACGTGCGAAAAGATGCTCAGTCTCGTGGGGAAGCAGGAGATTGGGCCCTCCATGTTGATCGCCGAATGCAGATATGCGCATTCGTTCGAAATCATCGCTCAGTCCGTGTTGTTTCAACCTGACGCGCAAGCACTCAGAACATCCTCCAATGCCATCTGCGATCGGGCCGAATCTGACAAACGGATGATCGATGGTAATCGGGACGGTGACAGATCCGTCAATCCGTGACATTCGGTGTGCGCGCGCTTCCAGTTGGGGCCGCGGGGACGTCGCAATCAGAATGTTGGCAACTCCACTTTCGGCCCACGTCGGCCCGCCGTGCCGCCCGATAGCATCTGATCTGGTCACAGGAATAGAATGTGGCAGTTCCGCCAGCTTTGCTTCGAATTCGTCTGCGATGTGCTTCGCATTCGAATCGAGTGCCGATAGAAAGACCCCTGAGCTCAAGCGAAAGGCTGTGGCCATGGATTTATTTCCTCCTCGGGTGAGGTTGGCTGATTGAAAAACTCCGGCAGCTCATATAGTCGCGACGTTCCCAGAAATCGGCTGGAGTGGATGAATGAGAGAGGCACGAGTCCGGGAATTATCGCCTTGACTGAGATGAAACCACTCCGCGCTCCTTCGTCAGTCGTCATATCGACCGCGTACGCTTTGAGCCCACGTTCCCGTAAAACTGCCAGAGTGGAAAAGAGCGCTTCTGTCGGATCTTCACCCAGGTCCGGCAAACTGGACAGACTGACTCTGTCGTTGGAGGCATCCACGAAGTCAAAAGCTGTTGTACGCTCGGGGTCGGCCATGTAGACGGCCCCGTGGATAGTATCGTGAAAATCCATGACATTTTCCGGGAGCGCTGCAGTGTTCGTTTCCAAAGCGACAAGCGTTGACTGCGCTTCGCGCAACGCCTTCAGCGCCGCCCCTTCACCGCTGGTGTCAGACGCACAAGTCACCAGCTGTGCCACAAGTCGACCAGGCCGACGAACAAGGCAGTACACCGTGGGGACCCGGAGGTCAGTCGTGGCATCGATGAGGGACACCTGTGCACCGTGCTGCTCAAAGTCATTGACGTAGGCATGGTGCGCTGCCGGCAAGCTGTCCGGATCGATGACTGGGAGGGAGAGCCGCTGTAACCACACCACTGCAATCGACTCGCGCTCGATGCATTCCAGGACTCCTGCCAGCAACGCCGCGTCTTTGCTCGTATGACTTGCGCAGCCGGTGGAGATTGGATTCCAGATCCGCTCCCCGAGAGCCACTGGGGAAACAAACAGATACGTGCAGATGAGCGGGACCCACGCCGGGGTGAATCCGTCTAGGTCCACCCCACGGATCCAGCGCAGAGGTCGGTCTAGGTGAGGGCGCGCAAGGTACTTCGAGCTCTGCTCCTGTTCCATTTTGCCGATGGTGGGCAACGTCATGATGTCAAGATGAGGCTCACCCTTCTCTCGCATCTGCCGTTCGGTTGCCCACCGAACAGGCAGGTCCTCCCACACGCATGACGAGTAGCGCTCTAGACCTTCCACGGCTGCAATATCTGATGCGAGGAGCTCATCTTGGGATGTGCCGGCCCCGCCGAGCTGGACGTCACCCCCCGCGGCGCCTGCGACGCCGATGCTTGGCACCACATCCGTAAGGTCACCAAGGTTCGAAGCGTATACATGCCAGTCGTGTGACCCCTCGAATGCTTCGAGGGGCACACATTGTCCTATGAGGCCCCCGCGCCTCGACACCAACTGACGAACAGCTGTGATGTCGGCAGCTTCAGTCCTTGCCATCGTGCCCCCTCTGTTTTGAATGATGTTTCTCATTCGAACGCTCCCGATACATGTGCTCGAAGCAACAACAACACGAGGACTGCTAGCGGAGCCTCGTCCACTGGCGGTAAGCCCAGTCGGTTATTGTGCAGGTGCACCTGGTGATTGAGCTGGTTCACATCGCCATCACAAAGCTCAGCCAAGTTTCCAGGCCATAGAGCTTCAGAATCGTTGCTGTCCACGCGCGCCGCAGCTGCCGAGCTCGATAGCAGCTCACTGAGCACGCTGTCACTTGAAAGTTGGTTAAGCCGCTCCTGGTTTCCTCCAGACCAGAACAGTGCGTAACGAGTCCAGAATCTCCTCATCATGTTGGTGTCGTCACCAAAGAAGGTCTTCGTAGCGAGGTAGCAATGTCCGGCGGCCATAGAAAGGCGCTGTTCGGGTTTCCACTGAGGCGAAAGGTACCGCAGCGCTTCTTTAGTCGAGGAAGCCCATATTTGCACTGCTTTGGACAGCCCATCCTCGCCGCCGTACTTTGATATTTCCGGCTCATAAAGAGCCAGATGAACACCGGAATCCCTTGTCAACGGCAACGGAACATCTGACTGGTCGAACAGACTTGTCTGCCGATGGTCTGAGGCGGAAGCTCCAACGAGCAGAGCCGACAGCCTGTCTTCCAGTTCGCGAGTCAAACCGTTAATGAGGTCTCCTACTTTGTCTGGGTCAGGTGGGACGACTCTCAAACGCAGATGCGGTCCTCGTTCGTCGAAGTAGCGGAGGAAGTGCCATTCAGCTCTTGGACACCAGTTGCTCACTGCGGGCTTGACTACCTGGGTAATAGCGGCATCGTCCAGGGAAAAGTCCTGATGGATCACTTGCCAATACACGAACCGTGAGGGCTCGAACATCATAGAACACCTCCACCCGGCAGCAGATGCATCGTCTGTTCTGCAAATTCTGCTCCGGATGCGACGGCCTCACCCACAGCTGGCAGAGCCTCCGTGATCTTCAGGTGGTGCTGGTTTCTGCTCATCACGAGACTGTGGCGCAGAAACTCCAGAGATGACACCGATCCGCATGAAACCCAGAACGGTTTCGGATCAGCTGCGAATGACAGCTGCTTCGGCACAAACTGTACAAAGACCTCCTCGCCGAACCCCCAGCCGGCGAGCATGGCGCAGAAGTCCAGGACTGAGTTCGAGCTTACGCCGTCGAAGAGTGCAGCTGGCATCTCACTGGCCTCGCAGATGAGTGTTCTGCGTGAAAGCACTAAGCCGTCGCGTTCCTGCCGTTCCCTTAGTATCGGCCCTTCCAGCACGGGCGGCAACGGGGCAAGCTCGTACGGATCGAGCGGTGCGTATGACCAAGGTGATGTCAGTGCCAGCAGATTTCGAATCGGTCCTGAAATGAGTGATTGTGGGACCACTCCGACATAGATCAGCTGCACCGGCTGGCCATCATCCACTGTCACCGATACCGCGTCATCCGAATCGATCTCAATTGACAAATCAAATACATCCACGGCACCCGAGTCCTTGCACGAATCGACCGGCCACTGGAGACGAGGCCATATCCCCGACGCATCTCTCTGCAGATCGTTCTGATCATTGGCAACGCTGACTTCGACTTGCATAGTTGTGTCGGGCGTCATCGCAGCGACCCATGAGCGCAGATCGCTTCCCACTGTCGTCCGCGTCGGTTCACGCAGGTAACGCGTCAGCTGACCTGGTCCATAAGCGCCGATCGAATCGAGCACTCCACTCTCTGGTTCGAGACCGTGATGGATGATGGCCATGCCGATCGGAGGGGCCGTCGAGGCAGTGCGGAAAACTGGTCGGCTAGCCGCCAGAGCACTGCGGCCGTTCGTCTGCGCAAGTCGCGCCTCCTCCAGCTGAGTGTCCTGATATCGGCGCACATTGTCGGCACCATAGGAGATCTGCGCGAGATAGCCCGGCACATCACGAATCACGAGCGTTCCTGTGGGCCGGTCGAACAGCTCCCGTGCTTGCCGCAGTAGCCGATCGTGAAGGACTCCCCGGAAAAGTCCCTCGCTGTAGACCTGATCTGCTGTGGCCGCAAGCGAGGAATACTCTCGGTCACTCTGGCTTGAAGCAGCGCCTACGTAGTTCTCGCGCACGATATCGCGTACTCGACTGAAAACAGGCGGGACACGGCCGATGTCATTGAAGGCATCCTTGAGACGCTGATGTGCCTCTCTTTGCAGGGCGATACGGCGATCGGGAATGGCTTCCGAGAGACTATCGATGCCTTCGGCCAGGTTGCTTAAGGATCGGGTCAGCTGTGCTTCCGGAGGCAGAGCGTCGACAAGCCCTTTGAGAGCATCTCCTTCAGATGTGTTCCAGGGCAGAATGGGCAGGACGAGTCCAGAATCAACCAGGAACCTTATGGGTAGCGTTCCCTCAAAGTGCGCTTCAACGGCAGTGGCTGAAGACCCGGCGGGCAATGAGCGGACTTTATCCGCTAGCTTCGCGCCCACATTCGCATAGAGGATGTCATCCCGCCTCCAGTTGTACTGCCCCTCAATGCGCTGATACATCGGAACCATGACCTGCGCCATTGTGTCGCTCATTGATCTCAGAGTTAGATTGGGTTGGAACTCAAATGCGTGCATCCAGTCTGGGTGGGTAGAAAGAGCGCTAGCCAGTGCGCGCACGACCGCCACTGACAAATGACTGGCCGCCTCTGGAGCAACATCAGCGCAATTGGGCCCCATGATGTCCAGCCGGGAGAAAGTCGACAGAGGGGACGGCTTCAGAGCACCGCGTTGAGCGTATGTAAATAAGGCTCGGTTAAGGTTTGATGGGAACGACTGCTTGGATTTTCGCGTCAGGCGCTGACGCGCTTGCCATACGGATGGGCTGGAAAGCGAGACAGCAGAGGCCAGCTCGGGAACTTCGGCAATCTGTGACAGCAGACTGGACTCCGTTTCAAGCCGGGCAGTCAATGCGTCGTCAATTTCACGATGGCGTTCGCTTAGGCGCGCGAGGATCTGTTCCAACTCAGCAAGATCCTGTGCTGCAGACGGGTTCATGTTGGAAACAAGGTCTCGAACCGCTTGCGCTTGCAACCACTTCATCCTGCGGTTGAACACATCCCGACGAAAACGAATGATCGGTATACGCATCTCGGAAGATGCACGAGATACGAGAGAATGGAGTGCGTCTGAAACTCGCAACTCAAGTTCACGAGCACGGGACTCCTCGGTAAGCAGTCGCGAGAAGTTTGCCACCAGATCTGCATCACGTAATTCCGCGAACCGGTGAATCCCAACGACGGAAGTCCGGCTGACAGAATAATCGAAAACAGTGCGATTCACCGCAACCTCGTCCTTGCCGACGGTTCGAGTCATTACACGATCTCCAGTCCGATCACGGTCTGCACCATCATTGCGATGATTAGCAGCAGCCAGCCGATGCTCAGGACAGCCACAAGGGCGTACCAGACCCTGACCTTGCGAGGCTCTTTCTTCAGGCGATGATGGGCGCGGCTATTGACAAAACGCCCGAACACATAAGTGAACGCCTTCGAATGGACATTAAGCCGCCCTGTCGCAGCTTCCAGCGCATGAGCACCGTCAGTAGGCAGAATCGGGTTCAGGTTCACAATGACAGCAAGGATCAGAAGTATGGCTAGGCTGCTGAGAAACTGCTGCTCAGGTCCAGCAGCGAATCTTGCGGCGAACGCCGCACAACCGGCTAAGAATAGATCGCTCAAGGGCCCGGCCAACGATACAAGCACCCGTTTTCGTCGTTCGACAATGCGATAGGTGTCGGAGCGATCGACATAGGCGATCGGCAGAAAACCGAAGAGCATACCCACACCAGCTTCACGCGGTGGAGTTCCGTAGCGCACCATCAGAACCGCGTGAGCACTTTCATGTACGGCCGTCGTAAAGATCAGGGCAATTGCAGCGGCGATAAAGGTATCGCGTCTGAGCCCCTCCGCCCACACCGATGGCAACCATGTTGCGAGGCTGATCACGGCAGCAACGAGGAGGATAGCCCCAGTCACCGCGACGACCGCACTTGGAACTCCTACGAATACGCGGTTGATGGGGCCGAGTACCCGGGCAGGGTTCTTCACTAAGGGGTAACGTCGGATGAGTTGAAAGCCCTCTACGTCCTGCCCATCTTCGCCCGGTGCTTCCGAATCGATGAGACACCCGCGTGCGTCTAAGTCTTCAAACAGAGGACCTACTTTGGTCCACACGACATCAGCTGTCGTCGAATTCTGCTTTGCCAGAATCTCGGTCAGATCCTCGATCGTTGTGTCCTTGGGAAGCTCTGACGCAAGGGTAATGATCTTCGCAGCTGTGGTGCCGAGCCGGGTGTACTTTCTGTTGCGCGAGTCAAAAAGAAGGGAAGCTCCGTCCATTCCTGTAAACATCTCCACGTCGCCGTGCAGCTTCGCTCGAGATGCTGTTAGTTCGGCGACGCCTCGCGTGTTGTTCATTGCCTTGTCACCCTTCCTGGAGGATGCCGCGACTGCCTTGCTGTAGTCGGCTTACGGAGCGGCGTGTGATATCGACGCACCGCTCCGCAAGCCACAGTTTTTTATCTGCCTGTCGAAGGAGAACCGCGAGCGCGGACTCAGCCGGAGATACAACCAGCGGTTGATAGAGATCCCTTGCTAGACGACGAAGCGCTACCCAAGGAACCAACACTGCCGATGGTGCCCGAGGGGGCAGCCTGATCGTTCAGCGCTTCGACCTGAATATCAGCCGGTGAGCTGTCGGACTCTGAAGCAAAAAGATCGATGTTTTCTGTCTGCATTGTTATAAACCTTTCTAATAAATCACATGTCGCGATTTTCTACATCGCGGGTGATTTTCTTGAAATTCAAATCCAGCTATCCGCCCATACTTCCTGCGGTGGCAGCACTGCCCTTCGTTGAGGATGAAGCGCAACCGAAAGTAGAAGCGGTGCCATAAGTGTTGAACGCCGCCGTCGCATCCGGGAGCGCCTCAACAGTCATTACGTCGTCTTCACGTGCAAAAAGGTCGATGGTCACATCTGTTTTCATCATTGAAATTCCTAACGATTATTAGGCAAGACGTCACACAACGGCAATGTTGACAGACATCTCGTGGTTACCAGCTCGATAGATAAGCCAGCTATCAAAAGGTTCCGAAGCAACCGACCGTGCCGGCGCTACCACCGAAAGACGCTGCAGTGCCGAAACATGCGGCCGTATTCGACGGGGATGCCACATCTTGCAGCGGCTCAAAGTTGAAATCCTGATCGATTGCAGCGAGGTCGATAGTGGTTAGGTCATTGTTTATCTTCATTTCAGTATTCATGACAAAATGCACCTCCTCGTGGATCCTGGGCGCGGAGCATAAAGCAAATAAGCTGTATAAAATACCCAGCTACGGACATCTGATCATTAGCGGATTTTCTGATTTCTTTTATCACTCCCTGTCTCTTCAGATATCTTCAACGCTATGAGAGACACATCACACAGTCAACCCCTTGCGTCAAATTCGCCAAAATTTTCCGTGCAGCAAACCTCGAGGCTCACATTGTGATAAGCACCATTGGCCTGCACCAGCGGCATTAATCGACGACAGAGCTGGTATGGAGCCAGTGCGGAGCCTCTGTGGTGGTGAAGAACTAAGGAAATGTCGGGCCAGCACACAGCGGAGTGTTCAATTCCTGCCCCCTGGCGGTTGCCTCAGAACAGAGGATCAACACTTGTGAGCACCCCGGGCGCGAAGAAACCAGCTATATCGATGGCGGTATGCGCACCCACGAATGGCATGACTCTCCGGCGGCGCATGTACAGCCAGCCGAAGATCAGGCCCATAAGCACATTGCCCACAAATGGGCCGAATCCCTGATACAGGTGGTAGCTGCCGCGGAGAACCGCCAGCCCCACGATGATGGCCCACGGCGACCACCGCAGCTTCTCCAGCCGATCCCAGAAGAACCCGAACAGCAGCACTTCTTCCAGCACGCCGTTCTTCACTGCCTGCAGCAGCAGAACAGGCACGGTCCACCACGCGGCGTTTAGGTTGTTTGTCGAAATCTGCGCCGTGACACCCAGCGCCCGCCCAGCGGCATAAACAGCAAGCGTTCCAGCGCCTATCAGAACAAACAGCGCAACGGCACGCCACGCATCGCCCCACGCGTCACGGCGACCCCTGACGAAACCGCCACCCAAATCGCCGCCTCCGCTGTCGCGTCCAGGCCCGAGCCCCAAGCGCTCCAGCACCGAGCCCTGCCCGTCAAGCCACAGCAGATACAGCGCAAGCGCCACCGGCACGAGCGTGAACCCAATGCCCAGAAGCTGGTACACCAGGTCGAACACCGGCCGCGTCGACTGGCTGTTATTGAGCGAAGCAGTGCTGTCTTGAAGCGGACCGCGCGTGAGCATGTCCGCCAGCCGCACAGCGGCATACACCGCCGACTGCCCCAGCGAAACTCCCGCCACCAGCAGCACCTCAGCGCGCCAGCGAGTGGGGCTTGTCATCCTCTCCGGGTACGAGGCGCCGCTGAGCTCACTGCTGATCGTCGCCTCCGCGTTCGGGCTTGACTGGCGGCATGGGCTCCGTCGACAGTTTGCCGCCCGAGGACTCCCCTGCTGCAGCCGACGGGTCTTCGTCGCTGGCGTCCGCCTCGTCCTCAGCCTGGCTGTCGGCCTCATCCTCAGTCTGCCCACCAGCGCCGGCGTCAGCTTCAGCGTCACCCTCGGGCTGGTCTTCTGCATCGGCCCCGTCGCGCGCTTCAGCTTCTTTCTCAGCTTTGTCGATGACGGCGCCGCGAGCATCTTCCTTGACCGCCCGCTTTTCTGCACGGCGCTCCTTGTGCCCTTCGAGCAGTTCATACAGAACCGGCACCAGGATGAGCGTCAGCAGCGTCGACGACACCAGGCCGCCGATGACTGCCAGAGCCAGCGGCTGCGATACGAACACACCGCCGCCGGTGAGTCCCATGGCCATGGGCACGAGCGCGAAGATCGTTGCCAAAGCGGTCATGATGATAGGCCGGTAGCGCAGGCGGGCTCCGTGGAACACCGCTGTTTTGAGGTCTGCGCCGTGTTCGCGGAAGCGGTTGATCAAGTCGATCAGAACGATCGCGTTGGTAACCACAATGCCGATCAGCATGAGCATGCCGATCATGGCGGTCAGCCCCATGGGTGTGTCAGTGATGAGCAGCGCCAGAATCGAACCGGTCGCGGCAAACGGGATGGACACCAGCAGGATGAACGGCTGCAGCAGCGACCGGAACGTGGCCACCAGGATGATGAACACAATGAGGATCGCCGCGAGCATCGCCAGGCCCAGCTGCTTGAACGCATCGGCCTGTTCGGCCGATACACCGCCGGTGTCCTGGGCGACACCGGGTTCCAGCTGCGTGGAGTCGACGGTCTTCTGCACAGCGGCAGCAATCGCTCCGAGGTCATCGCCGTCAGGGGTGGCCGACACCGTCACCGAGCGCAGTCCGTCAGAGTGGCTGATAACCGGAGCGGTCTTCACCTGCGTGATATTGGCGACCTCGCTGAGCTTGATCTTCTTCTCTTTCGGCTGCTGAGACTCCGGCATCTGACCGTCAGGCATCTGCGGCATTCCGGGCATCTGACCGTCAGGCATCTGACCGTCAGGCATTTGTCCGGGCCCACCGGGAATCTGTCCGGGCCCACCGGGAATCTGTCCGTCAGGCATCTGGCCGGGCCCACCGGGCATTTGACCAGGTCCGCCGGGCATTTGACCACCGTCACCGGGGCCCTGCGGCTGCTGACCGCCACCAGGGGCCTGCTGCTGGCCACCGTCACCGGGTCCCTGTGGCTGCTGATTTCCGCCTTGTCCGGGTCCGCCGGGTGCCTGCGGCTGCTGACCGCGCGGCGCCTGGGGCTGCTGTCCACCGTCACCTGGGGCCTTCGGCTTCTGGCCGCCTTCCTGTCCAGGTCCACGAGGTGCATGCGGCTTCTCGTCTTTTCCTCCGCGGTCCGAAGGCCCAGGCTCGTTGGTTGGCTTCGGCGTGTCGGTCGGCGTTGGATTCGATTCAAGCCCCGGGGTCGGCAGCGCAACGTTTCCGCCGCCCTTCGGACCTTCGGCACCACCGGGCGCACCTGCTCCGCCGGGCCCTCCTGTCCCGCCGGCCCCTCCGGCACCACCAGCTCCGCCGGTGACGGGAGAGCCATCGGGCATGACCATGACGGTCAGTTCCATGTCTTCGAGGTCGCTGATGCTCTCCGCGTCGCCGTCGAACACATAGACGCTGTTGGTCACGTCATCGAGAACCACCTGGCCGATCATCTGGCCGTTGATAGCGCGCGTGACGATTTGGCCCAGCTGCACTTCTGACAAGCCGTACTCGGCGGCCTTTTTGCGTTTGACGTCAATGTGTATGACATTGCCGACGTCGCGCAGGCTGTTGTCGACCTTCTTGACCCCGTCGGTCTTCTCAAGCTGTTTGGTGAGCTTTTCTGCGGACTTCTTCAGTGCTGCAGTGTCATTTGAGGTCAGTTTGATGTCGATGGTCGACCCACCCGGAGCGGCGCTGTCGACGACTTCAAAGTTTCCGGATTCGTCCGGGTCCATGTCCTTGAACTTCTCCGTCAGGCGCTCCGAGACTTCGTCAGCACTCGCACCTTCGGACAGGTTGATGAAGTACATGCCGCTGAGCTGACCGGAACCGGAGACCTCCCCGAAGTCGAATTCGCTTGAACCGACAGAGAAGCTCAGATCATCGACTCCCTCTGTGGCGAGGATGTCCTTCTCAACCGGTTCGGCGATCTCCCCGGCTTCTTCCAGTCCCACACCGGCGGGGAACTGCTGCCGAGCCTCCAGCGTGTCGGCGCCCATGTCACCGAGGAAGTCAGTTTTGAGCATTGGCACCATGCCCAGCGTGAGCACCAGCACGAGAACGCTTGCGACCAGCGTGATCACGGGGTGGCGCACCGTCCAGCCGATAACCGGGGTGTACGTTTTCTGCAGCCGGGTGACCGGTGATCGCAGACTTTCGAGCTCGTCGATTTCCTGGTCGGTACCACTGTGTCCAGCTTCGGAAGCGGGCCCCACCTCAGAAGCCTGACCTTCATCGACAGCCGAACTCACAGCGGCACCCTTTTCTGCCCCGGCTGGCGAGCTCTCCGCGGAAGCGGGCTCCACCTCGCCAGCCGAATCTTCTTCAGCAGCCGGCTGAGCGTCGGCAGTGCCCGACTCGTCAGCATCGGGCACTGCCGCCGGGTTCTCTTTCGCCTCTTCACGGCGCTTCTTGCGCCTTGCCCGCAGACCGCGCAGCCCTGCTTTGCGGCGGGCGGCGATTTCCTTCTTCTGTTCGCGGCTGAGTCGAACTTTCGATTCGCGCGAGCGCAGGAACCAGAACGCCAGAACCGGCACAATCGTCAGCGCCACCAACAGCGATGCCAGCAGGGCAATCGAGGTGGTCAGCGCGAACGGGCGGAACAGCTCACCCGTCTGGCCAGTGACGAACACCAGCGGCAGAAACACCGCGACGGTTGTCAGTGTCGACGCGGTGATTGCGCTGGCAACTTCGCTCACGGCTGCGAGAATATTGCTGAACTTCGTCCCGCCCATCGAGTGACGCCTTCGAATGGCCTCGATCACGACAATCGAGTCGTCGACCACGCGGCCAATCGAAATGGTCAGGGCCGACAGCGTGAGCATGTTGAGGGAATAGCCTGTCAGCCACAGACCGAGCATTGTGATCAACAGCGACAGTGGAATGGAGATCGCGGTGATGATCGTCGCCCGCACGCTCAACAGGAAAACCAGGATCACCAGCACCGCGAATACCAGGCCGAGGACACCCTCGTGGACGAGGTCGTCAATGGACTGCTGAATGAACGGAGCCTGGTCGAACACGGTGGTGAATTCGGGGTTGCCCCGCAGCTTCTCCTGCGTTTTCGGCAGTGCGTCGTGAACCGCGTTCGCAACATCGACCGTGTTGGCATCGGGGGTCTTCGTCACCGCCAGGGTGAGCGACTCTTTGCCGTTGGTGCGCGAAATGCTTTCGACCGGAGCGGGCACCTGTTCGATTTCAGCGACCTCGGACAGTTTGACCGGGCTGTCTTTGCCCGTGACGCGCAGATCGCGGATCTGGTCGAGTTTCGTGATGCGCACACCGACTTCGACAGGTGCTTCGCCGTTGTCGCCTTCTATTTCACCGGCTGAGGCGGCCACTCCGTTGGACTGAAGGACTCCGACGATCTCGTCGACGGTGACGCCTTTGTCTTCGACTTTCTTCTTGTCGACGGTGATGTTGACCTGTTTGACGTCGGCGCCGGATACCGCGGCTGCTCTGACACCGGGCAGCTTCTTCAGTTCTGGAACCACAACCGAATTGAGGTCATCGGCCAGCTTTTCTTTGCTGCCGTCGGACGAGGCTGAAATGACCACCACGGGGAACTCGTCTACTGAACCGCTGAAGACCACGGGGTCGACCCGGTCGGGCAGCTGGTCTTTGACTTTGGCAATCGCGCCTTCGAGTTCGCGCACGATGTCGTCTGAGGACGTTCCGTAGGAAACTTCGGCTGTCACATCGGATTTGCCGGAGGCCGAGGTGGAGCTGACTGACTCGACTGATTCGGAGGCGCTTACCGCCTCTTCGATGACTTCGGTGACTTCGCTCTCCACGGCTTCGGGTGAAGCGCCGGGGTATTGAGCGGATATGACCGCCTGCGGCAGCTCGAAGGAAGGGAAGAGCTCCCTTTTGAGTTGGGCTGTGGCAATGAAGCCGAACATCACCGCCACTGCGGTGATCAGTCCGATGAGGGCACGGTGCTTCAGGCTCAGGCGGGTCAGAGTTTTCACCCGGCAAGACTAGCGTATTCACCTCAACCCAACAATACGGTCGTATTAACACCGGGCGCAGGCGAATCTCCGGGAGTCACCCACCGCTTCCCGTCCAAGCAGAGTCGGCGAATGAATTTGGCCGCCGAGGAAAGTTAAGCTAACTTAATTTTATGGCAGAAGGGACCCGTCGCAACGGCGAAAACAGCGATCCACGTCACCAGCACGTTCACCGCAAGCGCCTGGTGTGGCTGCTGGGGCCGGCCTTTGTTGCGGCAATTGCCTATGTGGACCCCGGCAATGTCGCTGCCAACCTCAGCGCGGGCGCAGAATACGGCTATCTGCTGGTGTGGGTTCTCATTGCGGCCAACCTCACCGCGATGATCGTGCAGTACCTGTCTGCCAAGCTCGGCTTGGTCACCGGCGAAAGCCTGCCGAGCATGCTGGGCGGAAGGCTGAAGAAGCCCGCCCGCCTGACCTTCTGGGTGCAGGCTGAACTCGTTGCCGCGGCGACCGACCTCGCAGAAGTCGTCGGCGGCGCAATCGCCCTGTACATCCTGTTTGACATTCCGCTGGTGTGGGGCGGGCTGATCATCGGCGCAGTCTCGATGCTGCTGTTGGCGACCGCCGACCGCGCAGGCCAGCGCTTGTTCGAGCTGCTGGTCACCACTCTGCTGGTGATCATCACGATCGGCTTCACCGCAGGTCTGCTCATCAGCGACCTCGATCCCGCTGGCATGGCACAGGGCATGATTCCCCGCTTTGAAGACACTCGCTCCCTCATGCTGGCTGCGGCCGTTTTGGGGGCGACCGTCATGCCGCACGCCATCTACCTGCACTCGGACCTCATTCGCGACCGCTTCGGCACAGACATCCCCGAACGCACTGTTGCCCGGCTGCTCAAAGCCAGCCGCTGGGACGTTTTCCTGTCACTGATCCTGGCCGGTGGGGTCAACCTCGCCATGCTGCTCTTGGCGGCGGCAGCACTGCCCGGTGTGGAGGGAACCGAGACCATAGAAGGCGCACACGCTGCCATCACGACCGCCATGGGTCCGTTCATAGGCGTGCTCTTCGGCATCGGTCTGCTGGCTTCGGGCCTTGCGTCGACCTCGGTGGGCTCTTATGCGGGCGCTTCCATCATGAAGGGTCTGCTGCACGTGCAGATTCCCCTCCTGTGGCGCAGACTCACCACTCTCATCCCCGCTCTGATCATTCTGGCCCTTGGCATCGACCCCACCTTTGCTCTGGTCGTATCGCAGGTGCTGCTGTCCATCGGCATTCCCGCCGCACTCATTCCTCTGGTGTTCTACACCGGCAGGCGCAGCATCATGGGCCGGTTTGCCAATCCCCTGCCGCTGCAGGCTGCGGCATGGCTGACAACAGCCCTCATCGTCACGCTCAACGCGGTGCTCATTGTTCTGGTCTGCTTGGGCTACGACGTGTGAAGCTCACGCGCGTCAGTGAGCCTGCAGCCCTTTCAACATATGCACCCGTGCGCATAGGGTGAAAGCGTGAGCACTGAGCTGGAACACCTGTCACCTGTCACCCAGGACTTCCTCAAAGCCATTTGGAGCGCCGAAGAGTGGGGCGGCGGACCCATTTCGACGAAGGCTCTGGCCGAAAGGTTCGGCACGTCCTCCGCGAGTGTGACAGACACCGTCAAGCGCTTAGCTGCCGCGGACCTTGTCACCTACACCCCGTACAAGCCGGTCAGACTCACAGACGTCGGCCGTCGGCACGCCGTTCAGATGGTTCGCAGGCACCGCCTGCTCGAAATGTATCTGGTCAGCATGCTCGACTATTCGTGGACCGAGGTCCATGACGAGGCGGAGCGGCTGGAACACGCTGTCTCTGATCTTTTCGTGTCCCGCATCGATGCGCTCATGGGCCACCCTACGGCAGACCCGCACGGCGATCCGATTCCCGACGCCGAAGGCCGCATGGATCACCCCGACCGTGCTGTTGTGCTGCTTCAAGCCCAGGCTGATGCCCCGCACCGGGTAGATCGGGTGGACGACAGCGAAAACGACGTGCTCACGGCAGCGGAAGAGCACGGATGTGTGCCCGGAGCGCACATTGTCCCCGGCGATCTGCTGGCCCAAGCCCCCGACCTTGCCGAGGCGGTGTGGGTCACTCCGCTGCACTACAGCTGAGCCCGCACAGCCTAAGCGTTGTTCTTCTGCCGGGCAGGCATGGTCTCCTCAGCAAAGATCCACTGGATTCCGGCAAGCACAACAACAGCCCCAGCAGCGGCAAAGGCCACTCCGTAGCCGTAGGCGTCAGCCAGCCAGCCGGAGACAATCGGCCCGAAGATAGCGCCGACGTCCATCCCCATCTGGTAGCGAGACAGCACTTTGCCGCCTGCCCTTTCGGGCCCGATGATGTCGGCTATAACAGCCTGCTGGGGCGCGTTGACAGTTCCCGCCCCAATGCCGGCAATGACCGACAGAACTAGAAAGACGGGGAACGACTGCCACAGGCCCAGCACAATCGTGGAGCCGCCCAACACCAGCAGTCCCGCAATGATGAAAGGTTTGCGGCCGTACACATCGGCGGCCCTGCCCAGAGTGTTGACCGACAGAGCGGTGCCTGCGGCGAACAAAGCCAGCGCCCAGCCTGCTGCGGCGGCATCGGCCTGCAGGGCGTAGATCGCAAACAGCGGGTATATGGCGGTGCGCACACCCATGGCACCCCACCCGTTGGCCATCGCGCCGACAAGTGCCGCACGATAGGACTTGAAGGCCCACGCTTCGCGAAAGCGCATGGGCGGAAGCGGATCGGCGCTTTCTTTCGCGGTCACGGCTTCGGCTGCCTGCCGTGACACGGGGCCATCGGCGGCATCGTCACAGCCGACCCCGGCGGGTTCGTGAACCTCCTGCGGATCCGAGCTCTCCACCTCGTCATTGCGCCCGGTGGTCAGCTTGACGTGCACAACCAGGGCGGCAATGACCAGACCGATGCCGTAGATGAGGAACGGCACCCGCATTCCCAAGCCCGCCATGAGGCCGCCGACCACGGGACCTGCAATATTGCCCACCAGAAACGCGGTGGCGTACATGCCGGTGGCCCGAGCCCGCGCATTGTACGGGGCGATCCGCACAATCAGTGCCATCGCAGAAACAGTGAACAGGGTCGAGCCGATGCCGCCGAGCGAACGGAACACCAGCAGCTGTTCATAGGACTGGGCGAAGGCTACGGCAAAGGTCGAGGCGGCCACAATGAGCAGCCCCACAACGTAGATGGGCCGCTCGCCGAACCTGTTGACCAGGCGACCCCCGGCGGGTGCTGTGAGCAGGCGGAAGAACGCGAAAGAGCTCACGACGATTGTCGTGGCCGTGACTCCCAGATCAAAGGAGTGCGCAAACTGCGGCAGAACGGGAGCGATGATGCCAAAGCCGATCGCCACGATGAACGCAGCGCAGATGAGCACCCAGATGTCCGCGGGCATTGCGACCTTCGGCCCGCGCCACTTGGCTCTCTTCTTCACAGACGTGAAGACCACCCCTGCCGGGTGTCGAGGAAGACGTCGGGATCCAGCGGCCGGCGGTGCGACGAGGCCAGGCGTTCGTGGAACTCCGCGTCCACGCTGCCCACGTACAGCCAGCCCATCATGAGCTCGCTGTCCTTCAGACCGTGGAAGCGGCGGATGGGTTCGGCGTTGGCATTCGGGCCGGTGCGCCACATAACACCCCAGCCTGCTTGCCACAGGGCCAGTTCCAGCAGGTGTGCAGCACCGGCGGCTGTCGCATGCTGTTCCCACTGGGGGACTTTCGGGTGCTCAATGTGGTCGGCGATGACCGCAATGAGCAGTTCGGCCCGAAACGGCTTGGGATTGACTTCCCCTGCCGGTCGGACTGTTCCTTCGGCTTCGTCAAGTGCCTCTGCAAGGCCTAGGCAGTCATCGCCGCGCAGGGTCATCAGCCGCCACGGTCGCAGCGCCTTGTGGTCCGCCACCGGTGTGACTGCTGCCAGCAAATCGCGCAGCTGTGCGTCCGTTGGCGTTTCAGGGCCGACTTTGGAAACTGAGCGGCGGTTCTTCATGGCAGTGAGGACCGGGTCGGTGAATTCAACCGGGTCCAAGCGACGCGGTGTCGCCGCTGTGGGTTCTTGTGGGGTGGTCATAGCTTCCATTCGATCACGTGTTGTCAGTACATGTATTCGGCGTACTGTGCTCGGGCCTGAGTCAGCTTGGGGTCGATGACGAACATGCAGTAGCCATTGCCCGGATTGCGCCCGTAGAAGTTCTGGTGAACATCTTCTGCCACATAGAAGCGGCTCATGGGCTCCAGGGTGGTGACGATCGGCCGTGGGAAAAGCTCCTGCCAATGTGCGATGGCGTCCTGGAACTGCTGCTTGCGTTCTGCGTCCTCGTAGAACATGGCCGAACGGTACTGCGTGCCGACGTCATTGCCCTGCCGGTTGAGGCTCGTGGGGTCGTGGCTTGTGAAGAACATGCCGAGGATGACGTCTTCGGGCACGACAGCCGGGTCAAAGGTCACGCGCACTGCTTCTGCGTGCCCTGACATACCCGATGCCACCTGCGCATAGGTGGGGTCGGGAACATCTCCGCCGATGTAGCCGGATTCGACGCGACTGACCCCGCGGGTCCGGCTGTAGACGGCTTCCAGGCACCAAAAGCATCCGGCGGCGAGCGTCAGCGTCTTCATACTGCCCATAACCTCGCACCTACTTCGGCTATTCCGCAATCAGTCGGCCGAGGGCGGGGCGCTGATGCTGCCCGGCCTTCGCCTACTGTTCGACTTCGATCAGCACGTCCTCAGCGACCCGTGCCCACTGTGCGACGGTCAGCGGCGTTGGTTCGTCGTCAGGGCTGTACGCAGATTCGGCGTCTTCGAAGTCGTCGCCCTCTTCGTCCCAGTCGATGAAGAATATGATTTCGCGCAGCCAGCCGTCCTCGATGAGCAGCTCGACGAAGTAGTCCGTGCCGTCAACGGCGACGCGGCCGCGCACGGGATATGTGTGCGTGCGAGGAACAATCGGGCCTGCGGTGTCGTTGCCGTTTTCCACCGTGACGAAGTCCAGATCGCGGTTCAGCAGGGCCTCACCGGCGAGCGTGCCGTCTGCGGCACCCTCGTCGTCATCAGCCCAGACGGTAAACGAGGCGGTGCGCAGCTGCTTTTGGATTTCCCGAGCCGCCTGCGGCAGGGGTGAGATCGCAGGGTCGGCGATCCTCTGCAGAAGGTCGAGGATTTCCGGCGGCAAAGTCACGACGGTCGGTTCACCGTCAGGCAGCGGGTACTGCGTGTCTTCGAGAACGCCTTCAACAGCGCGCAGGGCTCTGAAGAGGGCGAAGGTTGTAAGACCCGTTACGAGTGCTGGCGAAGCAACGCCCCAGCGGCTAAGGCGGGCATCGATCCAGTCATTGCCTTTTGCATTGACCGGCCACACGGCGGCAGAAGCCACACCAGCCACGGGCGCGGCCCACTTGAGGATGGTGTCGAACTTGGCGACGCCGATTTCCTCCGCGGATCTGATGACACCGAAGTCATCGTCGGAGACTTCCAACCCCGCGTCTTTGCGGATCTGCTGTACTTCCAGAGCGACCGAGGCTGCCAGCAGACCGCCGAAGACGGTCGCACCGGCAAGACCGCTGCCGCCCACGTGACGCGGGCGCAGTCCCGCGGCCACACTGTAGAGGACATCGGCGCCGAGTGTGCGCAGGCTGCCGACCGGACCAAGACTCGGCGAAATCGAACTGGCGGTTCCGGCGAGAGAATCTGCTGCCCTGCGGCGCAGCGAAGAAATGAATGAGCTCATGGTTTCTCCTGTGGTGTGTGGGGCGGAAGGCTGAATCCGAGCATCTGCGCTGCGGATACGGGATCGCCCTGGGTGAGTCCTCGGTTGTCGTCAGCTGTCAGTGAGCGGATTTCAGCGCGGTCCAGGTAGAGCGCGCCGTCTAAGTGGTCGAGTTCGTGTTGGATGATGCGCGCCGGCCAACCGCGGAAATCGCGGCTGTACGCGTTGCCGTCGGGATCTTCTGAGCGCAGGCGCACGTGGGCAAAACGCGCAGTCACGGCCTGATAGCCGCGTACGGACAGGCAGCCTTCGAAGAAGGCCGCGCGCTCATTGCTCAGCGGCTGCCAGCTGGGATTGATCAGCGGCATGAACGGCAGAGGCGTGCGTCCCCTTTCCCGGGCTTGGTCTTCGGGCAGTCGCACCCGGTCTTCTATCACCGCAATGCGCACCCCGATGCCGATCTGCGGTGCGGCAAGACCCACGCCGGGGGCTGCGTGCATGGTTGCCCGCATGACTTCCAGCAAGCCGAAAAGCTGTTCGTCTGACAGCTGCCCGGAGTAGGCGACAGCTGGGCGGCGCAGCACAGGGTGGCCGGCTTGGACGATGGGGGCCACACCGCTGTTGTCCTGTGCTGCATGCAGAACAGCTTCCACCTGCTCGACAATTGGGTTCATATGCACAATTGTGCCCCATCCGGCTGACATGGGACGGGGCACAAAGACTCAGGCGCGTGAGCGTATGCGGCGAGCCTGGCGCAGCAGGGGCTCGTCGATCATCTGCCCTTCGTACTGGAAGACGCCATTGGAGGTTTCAGCTTCTTTCAGCACACCGAGGGCCCAGTGGATCTGCTCGGAGGTTGGAGCGAAAGCAGAGCGCACCACCTCGATGTGGCTGGGGTGAATGGACACTTTGCCGTCGAAGCCGGATTCCACGGCGTCTTCGGCTTCGGCGCGCAGACCCTCGAGGTTGGGAATGTCCGCCCAGATCGAATCAAGCGCGTATTTGCCGTGAGCCTTGGCTGCCAGAAGCATGTTGGCCCGCGCCAGGCGAGCAAAGTCGCGATAGGTTCCATCGGCCTTGCGGGATGACCCTCCGCCGAGGTCAGCGGTGAGGTCTTCGGCACCCCACATAAGGGCCGTCACATTAGGCGCCGCGGCGATGTCGCTGACGTTGAGAGCGCCCTTCGCGGTTTCGATCAGCGCAATCACATTCAGGCCTGCGAGCTTGTCGGCGTCTTCGGCGCGTTCGACCTTGGGCAGCATGCAGCTGTAGCTGCCGGACAGTTCGCCGATGAGCTTGCGGTCCTCGGCAAAGGCCTGCGTACCGGCAGGATTGACGCGTATGACGGTGCGCTCCGGCGCCAGGGGGTCAGGACCGTTTTGGAATTCGAGGAACGCTCGGCGGGCAGCCGCCTTGTCATCGGGTGCCACCGCGTCTTCGAAGTCCACAATGACGATGTCGGAACGTTCTGCGGCCTTGGTGTAGCGGTCGGGACGGTCGCCGGGGACAAAAAGCCAGGCGGGTTTCATGGTCGACATGCTTGGTCTCCTCGGTTGTTTGGTCAGTCGGCAGAGGTTTTGTCGCTGCTGCCCGCCTGCGTGTTGGGGTCAGAGGTGAACATGAGCGTCTGCCGCACAGCCCGGGCGACGACTGTGCCGTCCTGGTTGCGGCCGATGTGTTCAAGCGTGACGATGCCCTGGCCCGGCCTGGACTTCGAATTGCGCTTGTCCAGGATCTTCGTTTCGGCGTACAGCGTGTCGCCGTGGAACATCGGGTGGGGAAACGACACTTCGGAGAAGCCCAGGTTGCCGACGATGGTGCCCTGAGTCAGCTGGGAAACCGACAGGCCCACGAGGGTTGCGAGTGTGAACATCGAGTTCACCAGGCGCTGTCCGAAAGGCTGCTGTTCCGACCAGGCGGCGTCCAGGTGCAGTGCCTGCGTGTTCATGGTGACGGCGGTGAACCACGTGTTGTCGGCTTCCGTCATGGTGCGTCCGGGGGCGTGTCTGTAGACCGCACCGACTTCCATTTCGTCCAGGTAGAGGCCGCGCTGCTGAATGACTGGGGCGTTTTCTTCGCTCACGTTTCTGTGCTCCTTTGCATGTGAAGTGCCCTCAATCTATCGCGTCCTGGTGATCTGCGTTACTGCAGTGCTGACGTCAGCCGGAACACCGACTCCAGGTAGCGGCGGAAGAATCCGCGCTCTCGCCACTCTTCCAAGGTCAGCTCGGTGCACCTGGTCCGGTACTCCTCGACAACATCGGAAATGCCGGACACGAAGTCACCTTCGGCGCACATGAGGCTGATTTCGTAGTTGAGGCTGAAAGAGCGCATGTCCATGTTTGAAGAGCCGAAGACCGCGTAGTCGTCGTCGACTATGAAGCACTTGGTGTGCAAAATCTGCGGTTTCGGCAGGCGGTGGATGCGCACACCGGCTTCCAGGAGACTGTCGTAGTAGGACGACTGGGCGTATTCGACCATGAACTGGTCAGCTTTTTCGCTGACGAACAGTTCGACTTCGACCCCGCGGTGGGCGGCGGTGATGATTGCGGCTTTGATCGTTTCGTCCGGCACGAAGTAGGGGCTGACAATCGACAGGCGCTTTTCGGCCAGGTACATCAGCGATGTGAAGCAGCGCAGGTTCGGTTCGGTTTTGAAGCCCGGGCCCGACGGGACCAGCTGGACTGCCGCGTCTTTGCCTTCGAATTCCGGGACCTCTCGACCTTCGTAGTCGTAGGGGCGGATGTCGATGGCCTCTTCCCTTTCGGAGTACCAGTCAGTTGCGAACACCGCTTCGAGCTCAGCGACGACCTCGCCGGAGACTTTGACCCAGATGTCGTTCCAGTGGCGGCCTGCGTCTCGGTTCTTCTGGGATCCGTAGGC
Source organism: Brevibacterium sp. HMSC063G07 (assembly GCF_001810665.1). Classification (NCBI taxonomy): domain Bacteria; kingdom Bacillati; phylum Actinomycetota; class Actinomycetes; order Micrococcales; family Brevibacteriaceae; genus Brevibacterium; species Brevibacterium sp. HMSC063G07. Next base: position 116,166 of record NZ_KV802333.1, on the reverse strand, counting down.
GGACTCGATGCAGTTCTGGGAGCCCATGAAGCCGACCTTTCCGTCGACCACCACGAGCTTGCGGTGGTTGCGCAGGTCTATGCGGCGCATCTTCCCTTGCAGCGGCAGGAAGGGCAGCATCAGCTCCCAGTCGATGCCCACGCTGTCGAACCACTTCTGCAGGTCGCGGAAGCCTTCATACTTGCGCGAACCGAGGTGGTCGAGGAGAACGCGGACGCTGACTCCGCGCTGTGCGGCCCGGCCGAGCGCTTGGAAGAACGGCTCCGTGTAGGCGTCACGCGCCATGATGTAGATCTCGACGTGCACATAGGATTCGGCGGCGTCAACAGCGTCGGCCATGTCGTGAAAGGCCTGCTTGTAGTCGGTCGACATGCTCAGCTTGCGCGCATCGACCATCGGCAGTCCGGTCAGGTGGCGGTTGAGCTGAATGATCTGCGCGAAGTCCCTGGGCGGTTCGTAGCCGTCAGGCCAGTCGGGAACGTCTTTTGTGCCCTGGTCGAGAAGCTTGTTGACTTCAGCTTGGATGCGCTGACGGCGGTCGTTGACGTAGGGGCTGCCGAACATGATGAACATCGGCACGCCGATCAGCGGAATGAAGAGGATGGCCATGAGCCACCCCATTGACGCTCCCGGGCGGCGGTTTTCCGGCACAACGCCGACGGCGATGATTTTGATGGTGTAGGACACCACGAGCCAGATCACCCAGAGGATCGTCCAGATGCTCATACGCCCTCCCTTCCACCGCGAGTTTACATTTCAAACACAAGGGACGGCGCGGTGGCCGCGCCGTCCCTGCTGTCTGCCTCAGCGATCAGCCGCCGATCGGGGCGAGGTCGAGGCCCGCGAGCATCCAGCCGAGAATCGGGGTGGACTGCAGGCCGATGAGCAGGCACAGGAACAGAACGAGCACAACGGACCAGCCGAGCACCTTGCGGAAGATGACCGACTCCTGGCCGGGCATATTGGCTGCGGTGGCCGCAATTGCGAGGTTCTGAGGGCTGATGAGCTTGCCGACCACACCGCCGGAGGTGTTTGCCGCAACCGTGAGTTCGGGGTGCAGGTTGAGCTCAACGGCCGCGGTCTGCTGCAGTTTGGCAAACAGCGCGTTGGCCGATGTGTCCGAACCGGTGACAGCGGTTCCCACCCAGCCCAGAATCGGGGAAATGAAGGCGTAGGCCGCACCCGTGCCGGCAAGCCACACGCCGATTGAAATGGTCTGCCCGGAGAAGTTCATAACGTAGGCCAGCGACAGCACCAGAACAATCGTCAGACCCGCCCAGCGCATGCGGTAGAACGTGTTGCCAAGCTCCTTGGCCGCTCCGCCCAGCGGTGAGGGGAACTTCCCGCCGGAGGTGCAGAAGCGGTAGACGATGGCCACGATGATCCCGGTGATCAGCAGCAGCGAACCGGGTGAGGACAGCCACGAGAAGTTGAAGACTGTGGAGTCGCGAACCGCACCGGTTTCGTCAACGAGCGCTTCGTGGATGACCGGCCAGGGAATCTTGACATCGGTCGATGCGAGAAAGGCCGTGACCGGCGGAACCAGTTTGGCGATGCCGAACACCACAATGAGCGCAAGGTAGGGAAACAGGGCGAAGAAGGTGCGTTCGCCGCTGATCTTTTCGGCTTTCGGCGGTTCTGCCACGCCCAGGCGCTCACGTGCTTCGATCGAGCCTTTGGGTTCGTAGATCTTCATGAACAGGATGGTGCCGCCCAGTCCGCCGAGTGCTGCGACGATGTCGGTCAGTTCGTAGCTGAAGAAGTTTGACGACAGGAACTGGAAGACGGCGAAGGTGACGCCGGTGCACAGCGCGATCGGCCACAGGTCTTTGATACCGCGGCGGCCGTCGATGATGAACAGCAGGATCAACGGCACGATGAGCGCCAGGATGGGTGATTGGCGGCCGATGATCGCACCGATGACGTTGGGGTCGATGTTGGTGAGCTTGCCTGCGGTGGTGATCGGGGTGCCGATTGCGCCGTAGGCGACGGGGGCGGTGTTGGCGACGAGGACCGCGGCGGCTGCGCGCAGGGGTTTGATGCCCAGGGCCATGACCATGGTTGCGGTGATTGCGACGGGTGCGCCGAATCCGGCGAGCGCTTCGAGCAGACCGCCGAAGCAGAAGGCGATCAGGAGTGCCTGGACGCGGATGTCGCCGTGGCCCACGCGGTCGAAGATGTTGCGCAGATCTTCGAAGCGGCCGTTGATGACGGTCAGCTGGTAGAGCCAGATGGCGAAGATGACGATGAGCGCAATCGGCATGATGCCGAACGCTGCACCTTGCAGGGCGGACAGGAGTGCGTAGCCGACCGGCATTTTGAATCCGGCGACGGCCACCACGATTGCGGTGATCAGAGCGATGAGGCCCGATGTGTGTGCTGAGCGCTTGAGAACGACGAGCGCCGCAAAGAACACCAGCAGCGGAATGAGCCCCACGAGGGCCGATGCAGTAACCGAGCCGGCGACAGCGTCAACGGCGGGCGTGTACTTCTCCATTTTGTCTCTTACCTGTCAGGGTGCGCGCCGCGCTTGGCGGTGGCACTGGCGGAATACTGGGAAAGACGCATCCGCGGTGCAGCGACCGTGGGCCGAATTGTCCCAAGCCTGCGGCTGTTTTTTCAGTCGCAGAGTTCAAGCATATTGTGAAGCAACTCACGCCTTAACGCCAGGTCAACATCAGGTGTGTCAACGGCAAGGGCGATCTGCGCTCAGAGTGTTTCCGCAATTGTCTTTCGGACGACTTCGAGCAGGTTTTCGGAGCGGGTGCGCGGGTACTGGCTGTCTTCGTGCACCAGGACTCGAGCCCAGTTGGTCCACGCCAGGCAGTGGCGCATAACGGCTAGCGGCCAGATGAGGTTCTTTTCGTCTGCGCGCAGCGCCTGAACTTCTTCGAATCCGCGGCACAGGCTCTCAATGACATCCTGCAGCTGTGGAACCTGGACTCCGGGGTGACGCGGGGTTGTTGCGGCAGATGCGGTGATGCCCAAGTCAACAATCCGCGGCGCTGTTGCAATGTCCCCGAAGTCGATGATTCCTGCGAGGTTGCCTTTGGTATCCAACAGGGTGTTGCCGTCGTGGAGGTCCTGGTGGATGACGGCTGTCGGCAGTGCGTTCCACGCGAGCATAACCGTTTGCCGAAAGTGCTGCACGAAGCTGTGGATGGTATTCCGGTCCTCAGTGTCGACGTGGTCACCCAGTTCTTCGAGGTTGCGTTCAATGCGGTGATCGGAGCCGTGCATCGTCCAGTCGTGTTCGGTTGGGCACAGCTGAGGGTCGACACCACTGAGGGCCTGGTGAAGCAGCGCGGTCGCCCTGCCCAGCTGGACGAGGATGTCCTCGCTGTGCACACCGGCGGAAGCCATGGGCTCACCGTCGAGCCACGGGGCTATGCGCACCCACAGTGGCTCGCCTGTCGTTTCCACACGCATTCTGCCGGCTTCCCCTGCGGGCTCGCCTGTGGGCAAAACGAGGGCACCCGGCACCTGGAAGGGCAGGTCTACTTGTGCGCGGGTGAGCTTTATCGCAATCTGATCTCGCAGTTCGAGGTCTTGCTGCGTCCAGCCGGGGTCGAGGATCTTCACCATGATCTTCTGCTGCGCCTCAATTGCCGAGGTGGAGGTCACCTGGCCTGCTCGGGCGCGGAAGATGAGGTCCCGCTCCCCTAGGAACTGTGTTCGGTCAGTGAGAGAACAGCCGAGCGGCACCTCGAGAGCGGAGAAGACGGAGTCGAGATCAGCCTGTGTGACCGGTGTGCGGTCAGGCGAGCGTCCCAGCCAGTACATTGGCGATCCTTTCCAGTTGGCCAGGGGTGATGGCAAGCGGTGGGCGCAGTTTGAGGGTGTTGCCGCCAGGGCCGGTGGTGCCGACCAGCACGCCGTTTTCGTACATGGCCTGTTTGATGTCCGCACCGGTGACGTCTGCGGCGCTGAGGTCGATGCCGATCATGAGCCCGAAAGTGCGCACCGTGATGGAGCGGCGGGATGCTCCGAGCGCCTGGGCGAGGTGGCCCAGCAGGTCTTCTTCAAGCTGACCGGTGCGTTGGGGCATGCCGATGCGGTCGAGTTCGTCCAGGACTGCAGCACCTGCAGCGCAGACGGCGGGGCCCGCGGCGAACGTGTTGAAGTAGCGCTGTTTGCTGCCGAAAGCGTCGATGAGGTCTGCTCGTCCGGCAAGTCCGGCCAGTGGGAGGCCGTTGGCCATGGGTTTGCCCATGGTGAGCAGGTCGGGTTCAACGCCGAGGGCACTGATTGCCCACCAGGTGCCGGTGCGGCAAAAGCCTGCCTGGACTTCGTCGGCAATGAACAGTCCGCCCGCCTGACGGATTGCAGCGGCTGTCTGGGCAAGGGACGCGGTGGCGGCCGAGGTTTGGGGTTGGTCGTGGCCGGGGCTGAATGTGGTGGTTCCGGCAAGGATTCCGTCGCTGGTGAACGCGGAGTCGAGGACGAGGGCGGCTGCCCCGTGGCCGCGCTGGTCGAGCTTCGCTGCCGCCTGGGCAACTGAATCTTCAAGTTCGGCGTCGAATGTGGAGCTGGCAAGGTCTGGCACGGGCACGGTTTCAACCCAGTCGGGAATCGAGTCGAGGCCTATCAGGCTTGGCGAAATCGCTGCTGCTGTTGTTGTGGTGCCGTGATAGGCGCCGTCAGTCACTATGACGCCCGTTTTGCCCGTGGCATTGCGGGCTATCTGCAGTGCGAGGTCGTTGGCTTCGGAGCCAGAGCAGGTGAAGATCAGACGCCCAAGGCCGCCTGGCATAAGTGCGCCGAGTTTGTCGGCATAGGCATCAACAGTGGCATCCACGTACCGGGTGTGGGTGTTTGCCCTGGCGAGTGCGGCGTGCACTGCATCTGCAACTGCCTGATTGGAGTGACCGACCACCGGCACGTTGTTATAGGCATCCAAATACGCGGTGCCATCATCGGCGGTGATGACCGCACCCTGGGCAAAAGCCACGCGCAGGGGCGGGGAATAGAAGCTCCGATAGTTCGGCCCGAAGAAACCCGATGTGCGAAAGCCGCGCATAAGGTCACTGTGTCACAGAAGGGCGTGGGCTGGAACGGCTTCCTGGAACGGGCGGCTGGCCGAAGCGAGCTCCTATCCCCACGGTTTGTAAAACACAGCCAAGTTTTGCAACCCTGGTCGCAGGCGGCTCGCAGGCATGTACGCCTGCCCACCCACGGCCCTGCCGCGCAGGACGCTTTGTGGGTATGAGCCGTAGTTCGCTTTAGAACGTTTGTGCTCCCCGCTGCAGCGGGGATGTCAAGGGGTCGGCTCTCGCGAGAGCCGACCCCTTTTGACTAGCCTCATCACCTTCTGCCGCCAGACAGGCCGCAAACTCAGTCAAGTATTTGTTACTGAACTAGTTTGCTTTCTACTTCTCGTGTGGTTAAACTCATACCAACATGACACTCCACATCGTGCCGTGAGGCACTGACACAACCTTCAAGGAGGAGAAATGACGGAAGAATGCGCAGGAGATCTAGCGCCGGCTTTTCTCCTGCCAGCCAAAAGCTTCAGGACGCAAGACCCGGCACTCATGCATTTACAGGAAGTGCTTTGGCTCGCCTTGCCTCAGCATCTTCGCGACAGTGCGGATGTGGGCATGGCGCTTGCACAGGACTGGCTTCCCCGTTCCATCAGTGAACGCCTTGCAAACCGATACTCATTGAGCAGCGACGAAGTCTGTGCCTTGCTGGGGTTCCTTGCAGGAACGCATGACCTAGGCAAGGCAGAATCGTCTTGGCAGAGCAGACTTGAGCATTCCCCGACGGCGGCATGGCTGGCGGATAAAGCACTGTCGTCCGGGCTGTTCGACGAAGCGCAGAAACGTTGTGACCCCACCGTCAAACCGCAGCATTCCGTAACGTCTGACGTGATTCTTCGCAGACAGTTACCACTGTTTTTTCCCGGGGCCGACTACACCGCAATCTGCACCCTCACGGCATCGGCAGGCTGCCACCACGGAGTTCCAAGCAACCTTCCCTATCTTGAATTGCAGCGTGACGATACGGACCTGCCGGCCCTCAACCGGCACCTCGACAATCATGGCGCTTCATGCGCGCGAGTCTGGGCAGCTTTGACCCGCGACATCCTCGATCGCACCGGAGCTCACAGCGCTCTTGAAAAGATCATCGGTGCCGGTGGGCTGACAATTACGGACCAGCTGACAATTGCCGGCTTCGTCAGCATGTCCGACTGGATCGCCTCGAATCAGGAACTGTTTCCGCTGACGGAAAGCGGAGCACACTCCAGCAGCGAGTCCCGTGCTGCTGCGGCTCTCGATCAGCTCAACCTCACTCAGTCGTGGTCGCCAGAACCAGACCGCCCGATCCCCTTCAGCAAACGCTTCGGCTGGCCGGACAGCGCTGCGCTTCGGGCTTGCCAGCGCACCGCTCAGGCGGCTGTTAAAGGCCTTAATGAACCAGCACTGGTTGTGATCAGCGAAGAAATGGGCCGTGGGAAGACAGAAGCCGCTCTCCTTGCCGCAGAAGAGATCGCGAAAGCCCGCGGTGCCGGAGGCTTGGCTTTCGGATTGCCCACACAGGTCACAGCCAATGCCATGCTTCCGCGCATATCCGATTGGCTGCGATCGTTCAGCACAGCCGAGAACCAGCACTCCCTTCGGCTTACTCACGGACGTGCACACCTAAGTTCCGAGTTCGAAAGGCTCGTTCGGCACACGAGAGCAGTCAATGCTGAGCAGAATGACACTGCAGACGACGGCGTCATTGCTCACGCATGGTTCAGCGGACGCAAGAGCCTTCTGTCAGATTTCAGTGTTTCGACAGTTGACCAGATCCTCATGACTGCACTGAAATCCCGCTACGTCACGCTCCGCCATCTGGGTGTTTCGGGCAAGGTGATCATCTTCGACGAGGTGCACTCCCTCGACCCTTATTCGACCGCGTATCTGGAACGTACGCTGATGTGGCTGGCCGCCCACCAAACCAGCGTCATATTGCTTTCCGCAACCCTCGATTCCGCTGTCCATGACAGACTGGAACGCGCTTACGCTCACGGGCTGAGGCCCCGACGCCCAGCCGCTGCGGCACAGTCGCCGAGCTATCCCCAGGTGTCAGTGACAACCGCAGAAGGCACACAGCGCTACGACGTAGAGGTTGTAGACGAACACCGTCAGGTTCACCTCGACATCATTGATGACAACCTCGCGTTCTTGCGAAGAAAAGTTGAGCAGCTGACGGACGACGGCGGCGTTGTTGGCATCGTATGCAATACCGTCCAGCGCGCTCAGGATGCCTACTGCACTCTCTCCGATCTCTGGCCAGAGGAAACTGTGCTTCTGCATTCACAGCTCACAGCTGCGCAGCGCGCGCAGATCGAAGCTCGCCTGACTGACCAGTTGGGTAAGAAGTCAGCACGCAGTTCTGAAGATCCTGCGTCGCAGCGGCCCTACCGTCGGATTGTCGTTGGCACACAGGTGCTTGAACAGTCGCTCGACGTTGATTTCGATTTGCTGGTTTCCGACTTTGCGCCGGTCGATGCTCTCGCCCAGCGAGCCGGTCGCCTGCACCGCCACGACCGACCAGACAGCGACCGCCCAAGCCAATTGCGCTGCGCACGCATGCTCCTGCGCGGCATCACGCGGCGCGGACCGCAACCGCCTCTATTCGATCCCGGCTCCGAATCCATCTACGGCAGCTACATACTGTTGGCCAGCGCGGCAGCTCTGAGCGAGAACTTCAATGGAGGGACATGGTGTATTCGCCACGACCTCTACCCGAAAGTCGAAGCTGTTGGAACGGGCTCAATCGCTGTTCCCAGTGAGTGGGAAAGTGAATTCCGGCAGGCCCAAAGAGACCACAAGCAGGCTGTGAGAAACGCATGCCGGAGGGCATCAGCCCACCAGATCAGCCCACCCGGGAAAGCGAACAACAACCTCGGACGCGCACTTGACGGCGCAGACACGCTTGATGCCGACCGCAGCGAAGAGATTGTTGCGGCCAGCGTCAGGGACATTGAGCCCAGCCTCGAAGCGATTCTCGTCATGCAGTGCGACGGCCTTCTATACCCACTGCCGTGGCTGGCCCCCAGCCAGACGAGCGCTATCAGCGAAACCCAGGCTCCGCCCACATGGCTGTCGAAGCTTTTGGCGGACTCAACCGTTCGCCTGCCCCGGTGGTTGGTTCCGCCCTACCAAGTCGATGAGGCAATCGACTCTCTTGAAGCAACTCGGATAGGCGCCTGGCAATCAGATTTCCGCTTGAAGGGACAGCTTGTCCTCGCAATCGACAGTGACTTTCGGGGGCAGGTGTTGGGCACGCATTTCCGATTCCACCCCTGCTACGGGTTCCTCAGAGAGGAACAGTTCAGTCAATACAAGCTGCAGGAAATGCGCGAAAGTCCATCTGCGGATGAACAGGAGGAAGAACTCTATGAGGATCTGTGACGAAAGGATGGTGACAAAGCATGTCTGACGGCTTCAACCTGGTCGATCGTCCGTGGATTAAAGTCCAGACGATCGACGGAGAGCCTGCGGAAGTGGGACTCAGAGACTTCTTTTCTCAATGGGACAGGTTCGCAACGCTTGACGGTGAGACTCCCACACAGAACGCCGCGGTCTTTCGCGTGCTGATGGCGATAGTGGTCAGAACAGTCCGCCTGCACCCCGAATGGGGATTCATCGACGACGAAGGCGAACTGTGGCGAGAAATCTACGCGGCAGGCGACTTCCCCGAGCTGATCGCCAACTACCTCGAAACGCACCATGATCGCTTCGACCTTGCCTCAGACGCGGTTCCGTTCTTCCAGGTGGCAGACCTCCACACAAGCAAAGAAGTGTACGAGTCAGCGGCGGCTTTGGTCCCTGACACCGGCCCTGGACTGTTCTCCACGCAGACCGAAGCGTCAGCGTCTGAACTTGAGCCAGCAGTTGCAGCCAGATATCTGATCCACCGCCAGGCCTATGACTATTCGGGCATCAAATCCGGCATTGTCGGAGACCCCCGAGTGAAGGGCGGGAAGGGGTATCCGACCGGACCTGGCTGGGCGGGCCGGCTCGGACACACCGTGGTCACCGGGCCTACGCTGCGAGACACTTTTATGCTCAGCCTGCCCATGCTGGAATTGATTCCCGAAGAGCTCATGTTCGACGACGAAGATCTGCCTCCGTGGGAACGCCAGCCCGACACGGCCATGCCCCGAAGCGACGACGCTGTTGAACCAAACGGCATCGTCGATCTTCTGACCTGGCAGCAGCGGCGGATCAGGCTTTTCTGGTCAGAAGACGCCAAAACGGTTACGCACGTGCTGATCGGCAACGGCGACAGAATCAACGAGCGCAATCAGTTTGCCGAACCGTACTCTCCGCAGCGGTATTCCGTCGCTCAGTCTAAAAAAGCAAAAACCAGTGTGTTCTTTGCGCAAGAACTCGATCCGACGCTGACCGTCTGGCGTGGGGTGCAGGCAATGTTTGCTGACAGCTCCATCGCTGAAACCAAGAGTCGGCGAGCTCCTGTCCTTAAACAGTTCACAGGGCCTGTCGGGCCGGAAAGACAGACCGCGTATGCAGGCAAACACGTTGGCGTTTGGCTCTGCGGGATTGAATACGGGCCGCAGCAGTCCTCATTTTCAGATGAAATGTCTGAAGTCCTCCCGATAGACCTCAGTCTGATGACTGAGGACGGCTTTCAGATGAGAAACACTGTTCTTGACGCTATTAAACGGGTATTCACCCTGCGCGGTCAGCTTCGATGGTTTTTCAAACAGCTGGAAGTAAGCCAAGGCGGATCACCCGAAGAAGCGCCTGATGCACCCACCCAGGCTTGGCTTGCCGAACTCGAACAACGATTTACACAGTGGCTGGCCCAGCTGTCTGCAGAGCAGTCCGCTGAAGAGTCGCAGCTGAACTGGCTCCGCACCCTGCGCAGGGTCACATACCGAACAGTCACAAAAGCTGTTGACCAGGCCGGACCACACGCCGCAGCCGGGTGGCTTGAACAGGATCCCAGCGGGAGCGTGCACTTCCACAGTTCTGCCCGCTACGAATCGTGGATGCTCGCGAAACTCAAACAAGCAGCTCCCCTCCCCTCGGACAATGAACAGAAAGGAGGATCTGATGACCGCTGAAGGTGTAGAAACAGAAAAGGTGACGGTGTGGTCGTCAGTCGGCCGTTATATCCAGTCACTTCAGCAGCAGTTCCTCAACGAAGCGCCCGCTGCTCGCGGCAGCCTCGCAGAACTTCGGAGGGCTGTTGACGAAGAACCAGGGGTGAACCCCCGCGTCTGGGCGATGGTTCTTGAATGCCTTCCCGAGTACGCGCAGGGCAGAACGGATGAAGCCTCGCGCGGAGAATGGGCCGCTTTTACAGCGCTGACGCTGTATGCAGTGCACCAGCGCGGCAATAGTGCCCCCATGCATACAAGGGATGTGCCGTTCGCGCAGGTCGTCGGCAAGGTGGTGCGCGATGACAGCGCGTCTCTGAAAGGGCGTTACGACGCAATCATCACAGCGACCAGCTTCGCCGGTCAGCGCCATCATCTGAGGTCTTTGATCGGACTTCTCAGCAGCAAGAACACCCCAGAGTGGAGCACGGCGTTCGATTACGGTCAGTTCGCTTCTGACATCCTCCAGCTGCAGAACCCTGCCAAACGCAGCAGTGTCCAGCGCAGATGGGGGCGTGATTTCTATCACGGTTACAGCTTTAAGCCTTCCAACAACTGATTCACTCCTATCTTTGAAAGGACTCCCAATGGCTACGTTCATCGACTTCCATGCACTCCAAACGCTCCCACCGTCCAACATCAACCGCGGGGAAGACGGAGCACCGAAAACAGCTGCGTTCGGAGGCACTCGTCGTCAGCGCATTTCATCGCAGGCGTTGAAAGCCGCGCAGCGGCGGGATTTTGCACACATGTTGAATCGCGACGAGCTTGGCGTTCGCACCAAGCAGATCGTTGCTGAGACTGCGGCGCGGGTATGCGCCGCCGACCCAGAGGTTTCCCCTGCCGAAGCTGAAAAGTGGTCTTCTGCTGCCTTCGGGAAAGCAGGGATCAAAGTTGCCAAGCCCAAAGCGAAGAAGGACGAAGACCCCAAACCCGAGCAGGCTGGGTACCTCGTATTCTTGGGCAACCACCAGCTGGACCGGCTGGCTGCGGCGATCGTGGAAAAGCGGGATCAGGCGTTCACCAAGAAAGAAGTTCTTGAAATCATCGACACTGAACACGCAGTTGATGTTTCGCTGTTTGGCCGCATGATTGCCGACGACGCTGCACTCAATGTTGATGCTGCCGTCCAGACTGCTCACGCAATCGGAGTGTCTGAGGCGGCACCCGATTTTGACTTCTACACCGCTGTTGATGACTTCACCAAGGCTGAAGAAGAAACCGGGGCTGGGATGATGGGCACCATCGAAATGATGTCATCCACCTTTTACCGCTACGCCACCCTCAACGTAGATCAGCTGCTTGAAAACCTCGGCTCGGAAGAGGCGTTGGTGCGGGCGATTGACGCCTACGCCAGAACTTTCATCCTTTCTCTGCCCACGGGGTACCAGAACACCTTTGCCGCCCACACGCTGCCAGATCTCATAAACGTTGCAGTGCGCAAGCGTCCCGTCAGCTATGTCAACGCCTTTGAAAGAGCTGTTGCCCCAGACGAACGCGGGACCATCGCAGCAGCTTCTGAGGCCATGGCAGATGAAGCATCCAAGGTGACAGAACTCTATGGACTTGCGCCCGAACGTTCGTGGTTGATTGCCTCTGCCGCCCTGGAAGCTGACGTCGATTCGCTCGGCCAGAAGACCGGATTTGCTGAACTTGTTTCTCAGCTTGAAGACCAGGTTCGTTCGCTGCTCAACGAGGATGAGAGGTGAGCCGCTGATGAAGACCATGGTCCTCAATCTTTCGGGGCCGATGCAGTCTTGGGGCGTTTCTTCTCGCTTTAGCCGACGGTCAACAGAAACCGAGCCCAGTAAATCTGGTGTCATAGGTTTGCTTGCTGCCGCGCAGGGCAGGCCGCGAACAGCAGAAGTGGATGACCTTGCGGAGCTGGTTATGGCCGTCCGCGTTGACCGTCCCGGTCAACTTCTTGAGGACTTCCATACTGCACGACGGCCTGGGGCCAAGCATTCTGTTCTTTCGTACCGACATTACAGAGCTGACGCCGCCTATACCGCCGCTGTGGCTGGAGAGGACGCCCTCATCGATGCGCTTAGCCACGCCGTTGTGCAGCCTGAATTTCCGCTGTATTTAGGGCGACGCAGTTGTCCAGCCCCTCCGAATCTTTTTGGCGGGGTATTCGACGGCGTAGCGCCGGAGGACGTTCTGCGGGATCTCGATGCTGTCCCCTGGCAGGCTGCAGAGGACTACAGAAAGTCGCTCGGAAGGACGGTGTTCTTACCTTTGGCGCGCGATGCTCAGCCCGGAGAAATCGGGGAAGCAGCGTATGACGTCCCTGTCAGCTTCAATCCTGAACATCGTCAATATCGGGTGCGGCTTGTTGTCCGTCCTGACCCCGTTCGGGTCGAAAACGATCTGGGGGCAGAAAGCACCGACCGCTACCTCAACTTGGCTCAGGAGGCTTGATGTTCTTCAGTCGAATCCAGCTCAACCCTGCACTGAGGAAGACCAAAGCCGCGCTGGCAAGCCCTCATCTGATCCACGGGATGATCACGAAGACTGTTCCACCGGATCAGCAGGCAACAGATGAGGGCCGACTGCTGTGGCGGGTGGACCGCGGGCACCACGAAACGGTGTTATACGCGGTGACCCCGGTTCAGCCGCGGTTTGAACATGTGGTCGAACAATTGGGCTGGCAGAGCGCTCCCGCCCAAACAACCGATTACGGTCGGCTTCTTGATTCGCTTCAGCGGGGGCAACAGTATGCGTTTCGTGCGGCGCTGAACCCGGTTAAAAAGAAAGACGGCAAGCGTTTGCCGCACGTTACGGTCAAGCAGCAAATGCGCTGGTTCTTGGACCGCGCTGACGGGTGGGGGTTTGCGATTCCCTCCAATGCCGACGATGAACCGGGGCACGCTGAGTCAACCGACACCAGCAGGGATGAAAGTCAGCTGGACGGACTCTGTGTTGTGCGACGCGAGGACAGCCGATTTTCTAAACCAGATACGGCTGGCAGCAGGCACCGGGTAGCCCACAGGATTGCTGTTTTTGATGGTGTTTTAGAGGTCACGAACCCAGACCTTCTGCGGCGTTCGCTGGCTTTCGGGATCGGCAGTGGGAAAGCACACGGGTGTGGTCTGATGACTTTGGCCCGACTGGGGGCACCATGAGTTCCCAGGCTCCGCCTCGTTCACAGGAGCTCGGACGAACAACTGACAGACTTTCGTTTGTCTATGTCGAAAGGTGCGTGCTTCACCGTGATTCCAATGCGGTCACCGCGACCGACAGCAGGGGCACAATCCATATTCCGGCAGCTATGGTCAGCGCCCTGCTTATTGGCCCGGGTGTGCGCGCTTCTCATGCTGCGATAGCGCTCTTGGGAACATGCGGTGTGACCGTTGCGTGGGTTGGTGATGGCGCGGTGCGCTGCTATGCCACCGGAAGGCCCATGGCTCGTTCAAGCAGGCTTTTAGAAGCACAGGCCCGGGCTTTCGCCAACCAGTCAGAGCGTCTGCGAGTGGCGCGGGCTATGTACGAGGTGCGTTTCCCCGGGGAAGATGTATCGGGCCTGACCACGCAGCAGCTGCGAGGCCGTGAAGGAGCTCGTGTCCGCAGGATTTACCGCAGCGAATCAGAAAGGACCGGGGTTTCATGGAGTGGTCGGACATACGATCCGGCTAACTTCGCAGATGCTGATGCGATTAATCAAGCTCTATCAGCGGCCAACGCCTGCTTGTACGGAGTGTCAACTGCCGTCATCAACGCGCTTGGCATGACGCCGGGTTTGGGTTTTGTGCACGTCGGCCACGATCAGAGTTTCACCTACGATGTGGCTGATCTTGTGAAGGCCGAAACCAGCATTCCGGCGGCTTTCGATGCTGTTGCGGACAATCATGAAGAACCGGAACGAGCTGTTAGGGCGCTGCTGCGGGAGCGCTTCTTCCAGCAGGGGACTGTAGAGAAGCTTGTGGAAACACTGCGCAGACTGTTCTTGAACCCGGCGGATGCGTCGGCTGAACCGGAAGTTGCGTATCTCGATGAATTGTCAGTATGGGCTGGCCGGGGCGAACGCCGGCTTTCCAGCGGACTCAATCATGCAGATCACGGATCATGGTCATCGTAGTCTTGTCGAGCTGCCCAGCAGGCCTGCGGGGAGACGTCACCAAGTGGCTCGTTGAAATTTCGGCAGGAGTGTTCGTTGGGAATCTCAGTGCCCGCATCAGGGAGCTTCTTTGGGAGCGCATTGACGAATCTTCCGCTACAGGTCAAGCGCTGATGATTTGGTCCACCAACAACGAACAGGGCTTCGACTATCGAGTCAAGGACCACAAGTGGGAGCCCGTTGACCTCGACGGCGTCACCTTGATGCGCAGGCCAGCTGCACAATCTGGATACGGGAACACCACCCTTAAAGCAGGCTGGAGCAAAGCCAGAGCCATGCGGAATGCCCAAAAGTTCGGAAATAAGCGCAAAAGCACCTAAAGTGATCCCATACCAACTTGCGGGCCGGTATTCGCACTGGTCAACAAGTGTGTTCCCCACGCCCGTGGGGATGAGCCCGAAAAACTGTCGGCCGGAGAAGCCAGCCTGCTGTGTTCCCCACGCCCGTGGGGATGAGCCCTTGGGCGCGGTCGATTCCAGTGAGGGGCGGCAGTGTTCCCCACGCCCGTGGGGATGAGCCCTGACGTTAACGACCTGTGGCTCCTCGGGAGCGGTGTTCCCCACGCCCGTGGGGATGAGCCCACAGTCAGAGTCACAGCGTGGGATGACGGATAGTGTTCCCCACGCCCGTGGGGATGAGCCCCCCGCCATAGGGGCGGGGGCCGTAAGTCCAAGTGTTCCCCACGCCCGTGGGGATGAGCCCGAGGGCAGACAGGCAGGTGAGGAGATCATCCGGTGTTCCCCACGCCCGTGGGGATGAGCCTTACGGCCCTCAGACTCGTGAGTTGATCTTCTCGTGTTCCCCACGCCCGTGGGGATGAGCCCAGCGGTGTGGACATCCCAGCATTTCTTACCACGTGTTCCCCACGCCCGTGGGGATGAGCCCGGCAGTTCCCGTGGGCGCGTCTGACCAGCGCAGTGTTCCCCACGCCCGTGGGGATGAGCCCCCAACCACAAACCACCCATGCGTACGGCCTGTGTGTTCCCCACGCCCGTGGGGATGAGCCCCCTGAGATTGTTGAGTCAGCAAAGCGGCACGGGTGTTCCCCACGCCCGTGGGGATGAGCCCTCTTCGGACTTATCGGACGGCACCCGCCCGTCGTGTTCCCCACGCCCGTGGGGATGAGCCCTTCTGCGATACGCACGTGCGGGCGAATCGCGAGTGTTCCCCACGCCCGTGGGGATGAGCCCGACTCATCGACACCGCCGACCTGATCGAAGCCGTGTTCCCCACGCCCGTGGGGATGAGCCCGAGGAACCCGTAATCTTCCATCATTTCGTCGGGTGTTCCCCACGCCCGTGGGGATGAGCCCCTTGCTACCTACTTCGTCAACATCGTTCCCACGTGTTCCCCACGCCCGTGGGGATGAGCCCGATCTGCTGGCCGGTCGCCTGGTCGATGTGCAGTGTTCCCCACGCCCGTGGGGATGAGCCCAGGCCCAGCTCCATCGCCCGCTGCGTCGGCATGTGTTCCCCACGCCCGTGGGGATGAGCCCCTGCTGCCAGCTCATATGCGGGTCGCCGCCACGTGTTCCCCACGCCCGTGGGGATGAGCCCATCGCTTAGAATCCTGCTTTCCAGCGCTCGCGGTGTTCCCCACGCCCGTGGGGATGAGCCTGGGTGACCATCAGGGGAGCTGGCGAGGTTGTCGTGTTCCCCACGCCCGTGGGGATGAGCCCCTGCGCCAAAGGCTCGACCGACGCCTGAATCTGTGTTCCCCACGCCCGTGGGGATGAGCCCATCAGCCGCACCACCTGGTGGAGATGGCGGAAGTGTTCCCCACGCCCGTGGGGATGAGCCCTGCCACGGAATCGCCCTCACATTGAGCTCGATGTGTTCCCCACGCCCGTGGGGATGAGCCGAAGAGCGTGTGCAGGCCGGGCTGGCATTGCAAGTGTTCCCCACGCCCGTGGGGATGAGCCCCGGTGAGAACCGCCGCCCTATTCATTGCCGGGGTGTTCCCCACGCCCGTGGGGATGAGCCCAGCCGACATACTCGTAGTTGGTGTTGCCGTAGGTGTTCCCCACGCCCGTGGGGATGAGCCCAAGCCGCCGGCTGGACTAGCCCCGAAGCCGACGTGTTCCCCACGCCCGTGGGGATGAGCCCGCCGCGCAGCACAAACACGCCGGCGACAGGAAGTGTTCCCCACGCCCGTGGGGATGAGCCCGGCGTGACGTTGTCGAGTCGTTTTGCGGCCGTTGTGTTCCCCACGCCCGTGGGGATAAAGCGTAAGTTCACCCACGCGCATCCCGTCTGATTCGGCCACATCAGAGCACGAAAGTGCCCGAGCATCCTAGGACGCTCGGGCACTTTCTACTTGAGCTGAAGTTCAGCTCGGCTGATTACATCAGCTGTTCTGCTTACGACGGACAGCGAACACAGTCGCTGCACCACCGGCAATCAGAGCGGCTGCCGCTGCAAGTGCACCGGAGAGCTCAGCACCGGTACGCGGCAGAGCACCCGATCCATTGTCGTTGGACTCATCAACAACAGGCGCCGGCTGGTCCTTGTCGTCAGACTCACCGCCAGGCTGCGGGGTTTCCTTTTCAGCAGGGGTCTCTTCGTTCGACGGGGTCGATTCACCCTCAGACGGGGTTTCTTCGCTCGGCGGAGTGGACTCACCTTCAGAGGGGGTCTCCGACGGGGTTTCAGAAGGAGTCTCCGAGGGGGTTTCCGACGGGGTCTCGGAAGGAGTCTCGTCGGCTTCCCACTTCAGCGAAACTTCATCGGTCTTAACCGACTTCTTTTCGTCAATAAGGACAACCCGCTGTGCGTTCTCGTCAGCGTGCTTGAACACGCGGCCAGTCAGAGAATCAGCCGACGACGTTGCCGTAAGCTTCACAGCACCTTCGGGGGCATCTTTGTTGATCTGAACAAACAGCTTGCCCGGCTTGACGTTGTCAAGATCAACCTCGTTTCCAGCCTCGTCTTCAATCGTGTAGTCGTCGCTGGTCGGTTCAGCCTGAAGCTTCACGGCGTCCTGGCTGCTGGTAACCGTGATCGGACCGACCTTGTCGCCAGCCTTGTAGGTCTTGTCACCACCCAGATCCAGTTCGACGCTGGCTTCGTTGTCTGAGAAGTTAACGCCGACGTTCTTTTCACCGATCAGGTACTTGTAGACCTGCAACACCTTTGCACTGGTATCAGCAGCGAGGTCAGCGCCCCCAGCGGTGGTGTA
Source organism: Brevibacterium sp. HMSC063G07 (assembly GCF_001810665.1). NCBI lineage: Bacteria > Bacillati > Actinomycetota > Actinomycetes > Micrococcales > Brevibacteriaceae > Brevibacterium > Brevibacterium sp. HMSC063G07. The sequence continues at coordinate 98,752 of NZ_KV802333.1, read as the reverse complement.
GTGCCAGACAGCACCCTGCGTAGCTCCGATCGCCTCAGCTACCGTCAGGCCCTCAATGCCTGCAGCCTGACCCAGTTCTTGTGCGGTGACCTTGGGGTACGAGTTCTCAAGAATCCAGCCGACCTTGTTTTTCTTCTCTGCGTCAAGGTCACCCCACTGCTCTACCGTGCCATCGCCCTTTTTAAAAGGCTTATTCAGCTCGATGCAGTAGGACTTGTATACCTTGTCTTCTACGGTGATGTAGAAAAGCGTCGTTCCGGTACGTTTCCTACCGTTGGCGGTGTCCACCTCAACGGCCGTTCCCTTTTCACCAGAAGCGGCTGTAGCGGCGGCACTATCTGCCGGAACCGGTTCAGCCGAGGCTGGGGTGCTTGCTACAGGAGCAAGAAAAGCCAGCGATGCGGCAACCGCAGCTGCCGCCAGCTTCCCAAAGCGCGTAATACTCATACTCAGTCTTTCTTTAAAGAATTCACAGCGAATGCAACAGTACAGCGCGACCCGGGACATGTAAACACTCAGACCGCACCATGAGATCCACCCTGACATCCATCTTGCGTGGGCCCGCCAGCCATGCCAGGTTTCAGGCGGGCCCAGCATCATTTCACTCTATTTCAGGCATGTCCGACCAACCGCACACGCCCCATTCTGCTGCCATCAGGCAGTCAGTCATCCAGCCAAACATTCGCGAAAACTGCACGCGACACCTCGGGTGCCGGTGGGTGGAAGATCCCCGCGGCAGCGTCCCGGTAGAGACGCGAAGCTTCGGCAGCATTCCCAAAGCCCGCTCCCCCAGCACAGTGCAGTGCCGCCTCGGCATTGGCCCTGGCAGCCTTCTGCGCCATGTACTTAGCCGAAACAAAGCGCTGCGCCCACGCGGCCCCGTAGTCCACGCACTCATCAAAATCGCGCGTGTAGGAATCCAGCTGCGCCGGAACAGCGGCGAACTCCAGAGCCGCGTCAGCAACACGCACACGGAATTCACCGAGCTCGGTGTACGGGACTCCCCCGTTCTTAGCCGAACGTCGCTTGCGCAGAGCATCCGATGCCACTTCAAGAGCACGGTGAGCAAGCCCCGCATACACCGATGCAATGAGCAGCTGGAAATTCGCAGTAATGCCGAAAGTCAGCAGATCCGGGTTAGGGCCGTCTGGGATGCGCCGCACAACCCTGTCGGCTTCAAGAACAGCCTCCTCCAGGATGGTCGCCCGCGAATGAGTGGCGCGCATTCCCAGCACGTCCCAATCATCCGAGGACGTGACCCCTTCGGTGCCGCGGGTGAGGAAACCGTAGACCAGCTGTGGCCCATCGGCGGCGGTTTCGTCCTTGCCGTGCACAATCAGCCTGGTCCAGGCAGGCGTCATCGACGTGAAGATCTTCACACCAGACAGCCGGTACGAACCGTCCCCCTGCGGAACAGCCTTCGTGTTCGAACCCTGCAGAACCCAATCGTTGCCAGGCTCAGAAACACCAAAGGCAAAGACCTCACCATCACGGGCTTCTTCAAGTGCGAACTGCAGCGACTTATCGCCGCGATTCCACATGGCGCGCATCATGCCGGTGCACACAAAGTGCATGTTCACACCCAGCGCGGTCGCAGGAGCTGCCGTAGCCAACCGCTGCTGCAGCCGCGAAACCTCGTTCATACCCAAGCCCGGACCGCCAAGCTCTTCAGGCACAAACAGCGTCAGATAGCCCCTCTCTTCGAGCTCTTCCAAATCTTCGAAGAAGAACGCGTTGTCGCGGTCATACTGTGCTGCGCGCTCCCGGAAGCGCTCCAAAAGCTCATCCGGCAAATACTTCTCTTCCAGTTCCACAAGTCGCTGTTCACGGTCAGTCATACATCCTCCTGTCTGGTCAACACCAGAGCCGACTGCAGTTCATCCGTGCGGCTGATCATGCCACTCCGCCCGTCCAGCCTAGTGCCGTCAGCCCCAGCATGAGAGCTGCGGCCATCACCAGGAAAACGCCGATCTTCGGCGCAGCCCAGCGCACCCACGTCAGGTACGGCACCCCAGCTGTCACGCACGAACCCACAAGCCATGCCAGCACCGGCGACAGAATGTTCGTCAGCCCATCACCCAACTGGAACGCCTGCAGCGCCAGCTGATGGTGCATGCCCAGTGCCGTGGCAATCGGGGCCAGCAGCGGAAGGAGAATCGCAGCCTTCGCCGCAGTCGACGGAATGATGAAGTTGATTGCCGCGAACAGCAGAACCATGAGCACCGCTGACCAGCCCAAGCCCACATCGCGCAACGGCAGCGTGAGCGTGTAGACAATTGTGTCGAGGATCTTCGCTTCCGCCAGCAGAGCCGAAATCGACCCGGCCATGCCGATGATGATCGCAATGAAGCCCATGCTGGAAATACCGCGGGCAATTGTCTCCGCCAGCGGATTCCACTTAAAGCCGGCGGCCTTGCCGATGATGATTGCCGACACCAGGTTGGTTGCGAACATCACCTCGATGACCTGCTTTGAATCGACCAGCAGCGAATAGCCCACAACCACACCGAACTGCGCGATGAACAGCGCCAGCACAATTACCGAGCGCAGCCGCAGCTTCGTCGGGGCCACAGTGCCTGCCTCACCGCCGGCTTCAGCTGCCGCTTCGTGCCCACCAACAGCGCCGTGGGGCCGCCATCCGTGCTTCCACATGAGCGAACGCGTGGGGTCCTTCTGGATTCTGCGCACGTACAGCAGCACAAAGGCCAAGCCCACAACCATGAAGAGGTTCATGATGATCATGCGCATGCCGAAACCTGAGTACGGCGGCAGACCGATGAGCATTTGGGAGACCGCCATGTGCTTCGGACCCGTGCCGAACCCGATCAGTGCTGCGAATGTTGTCACCGCAACAGCCACAATCCCGTCAAGGCCGAGCTTGCGTGCAAACAGCACGCCAATCGGCACAATCGCAATCAGCGCGTCATTGCCGGAGAACCCGCCGATGTAGACCATGAGGCAGAACAGCCCCGACACCAGCAGGGGTGTGCTCTTGTCCTGCAGCCTGTAGACGGCCGAATCGAGCAGATTCTCAAACGCCTTCGATTCCAGAACAACGGAAACATTCGCCCCGACCGACAGCACGGCAAAGGCGATCGGCGCCATATTGACCGCGCCGGTCAGCAGCATCATGAGCGCGCCGAAGGGGCTGACCGGCGACTGATCCTCTAGAAAACGGAAATCGTTCGGGTTGATCGAACCGTCAGGGTTCTTCTGAAACTCCCCGGCGGGGATCAGATAGCCCGCCGCGGTAGCCGCTGCCAGAATAATGAGCATGAGCCACAGCAAGTGTGGCATTTCCCAGCGCCTCTTCGGCTGGGTTTCTTCTGAAGTTTCATCTGTTTGCTTGTCGGCCAGCACTGCCTGTGCGGCCTGCTTTTCGGCCTCTTCGGTCTGTGCTCCCTGCGCAGTCTTTTCGACTGTTGTGGACATGGTGAAGCTCCTGAATGCAGAAATGGATGAGGGGGCAACACCCGCGGTGCATCGCTTCTCTGGCGGCTGAACCAGCCTGCTTTCAGGTTGGGTGGCGGGAGCTCAGACGGCCACCTCACCCTTTGAGGGAGCCCGTGCTCAGGCGGCTCGGATAAGAACTGAGCCGTTGTGCCCGCCGAAGCCGAAGGAATTCGACAGCACCGCGCTCATACACGGACCCGCCCGATCGAGCGGTTTGCGGGCTGCGACAACGTCGAGCTTCGGAAAATCCGGCATGTCAAGATTGGCGGTCGGAGGGATCACGCCCTCACGCAACGAGCGCACGCTGACAATGGCTTCGAGCACTCCCCCGGCACCCAGCAGGTGCCCGGTTGAGGACTTCACGGCCGTCACAGGGATGTCGGCAAGCGCCTCACCGAAAACGGCTTCAAGGGCGAGCGCTTCTGCCGCATCCCCCGCCGAGGTGGAGGTCCCGTGCGCATTCACGTGCCCCAAAGGTGACCCTTCGGGGCCGCCTGTGGCGAAGCTTTCCGGGGTCAGCCCGGCATCCGCCAAGGCAGCGCGCATAGCTGCGGCGGCACCTCGTCCTTCTGGGTCTGGGGCGGTGGCGTGGTGGGCGTCCGATGACGAACCGAACCCGGCCAGCTCAGCCAGTTTCCGCCCGCCGCGGCGGTTCACGGCGTCGTCGTTTTCCAGCACGATTACGGCAGCGCCGGCGGACATAACGAAACCTGCGCGGTCGCGGTCAAAGGGGCGCGATGCTTCCTGCGGGCGGTCTTCGAAACCGGATGCGAGCGCGCGCATGTTCGCATTTGATGCGAGGTTGGCGGGGTTGAGGCAGTCTTCGACGCCGATGACGATTGCGGCATCTGCGTAGCCGTGGCGCAGGGCTCGCAGCGCCTGACCGAGGCCTACAGCGCCGGAAGCGCACGTGGCGGACACTGCGTGTGCGGGGCCGGTGATTCCGTACCGTTGGCTGATGAGTGCGGCTGGGGAATCTGGTGCGCCGTGCATGGACAGGGTGAGCGGAACACCCCGCTGGCCGTCTTCGGCGTAGGCGAGCGCTGCCCGCTGTTGGGGGCGGATGGGCCCGGACCCGGTGGCGGTCACGATCATGACGCGGGCCGGGTCCCACGGCAGGTCAGCTGCCGAGGCGCCGGTCCGGCCGGTCTGGATGCCTGCGGCTTCTTCCAGGGCCTGGTCGGCAGCGGCGATGGCCCACAGGTGGAAGTCCTCCAGGCGCCGGGCCAGATGTGTGGGCACGTGGTCTTCAGGGTTGAAGCCGCGAACCTGTCCGCCGATGCGCACACTGAGGCCGTTGAACTCCTGGCCTTCGAGCACTCCGATTCCGCTGCGGCCGTGCTGGACGGCCTGCCACGTGTCTTCGACCGTCAAACCGTTAGGCGTGATTGCCCCCGTGCCGGTAATCCAGACACGGCTGGATTCGGAGTGGTGTGCGTTCACAGACGGACAACTCCTTTCCCACCGGCCTGTATGAGCTTGACGGTTTCAGCAGTTCGCACTTTACCGCCCACTGTGCGCGGCAGCGCTTTCACGGCGTAATACTTCGTCGGAATGAACTGCGGGGCCAGGCGTGCGCGCCCGTGTTCCCGCAGTGCAGCCTTGCTCAGCTGCTCGCCTAACGCCTGGGCAGGGCCGTTCTGTTCCCGTGAATCTGCGCACACCGGGCCACCTGAATCGGCAGACACCAGTTCACCGGCTTCGATAACCAACGCGACAGCGGTTCCAAGAGCCGTATCCGGCAGGCCCACGGCAACAGCTTCGCGGTGCTTTCCGGCCACGGTCAGTCCCGCGTAGGCGCGGGTGACTTCCGGCAGGGCGACCTTGTGCCCGCCGACGTTGATGATGTCGCCCTTGCGCCCCAGCAGCTGCAGTTGACGTTCGCCGCCGACCACAGCTGCCCGGCCCTGGTCTCCGACAGTTGCCCAGCCGTGCTCATCGAGCAGATGCACATCGGCGGTGCCTGCAATGTAGTCATCGGAGCGCGAATCAGCGAGCACCCACAGCGTGCCAATTTCACCATCCGGCACTGGGTGTCCAGCGTCATCGCGAATTTCAACCTGGACGCCGTCGTAGATCTGATTCCACGTGCTGTCGTCCCCGCGCGCATCCCCGATGAAGCCGATTTCCGCTGCCCCGTAATAGCTGATGAGCCGCACGTGCGGCAGCACTCGACGGAGGTCTTCTCGCAGTGCATTCGGCAGGTTGGCCCCGCCGACGACAATGAGTTCAAGCCCCGCGAAATCTTCGGGCCTGCGGGTGGCTTGGGCAATAATGCCCCGCAGCACCGCAGGAACTGTGACAATCCGCGTGATGCGCTGCTGCGCCACACGCTGACCAAGTCCCGGCAGGGACAGCTCATCAGCCAGGTGCGCCTCGCCCCCGCTGGCCAAGCACTCAACCGTCGCGTACAGCGTCAGCGAATACGCAAACGCCCCGGGTGCAAGAGTCGCCACACCGGGCAGCGGTTCCAGGTAGCGGGATGACACCGCGAAGTTCGCCCTGTACTGGCCGCGGGTTTTGAGAAACGCCTTGGGGCTGCTGGTTGTTCCGGAGGAAAAGAGCATGAGGTACGGCTCGTCAGCGTCCCGCACCTGCGGCGGTTCGGCCGGCTGCACTTGCGCCTCGATTTCCCTGAATCGCTGTACCGGCACCACTACCCCACCCCAGTCCGGGCCGAGAGCAGAGCGCAGGCGGGCTTCCGCCTCGTCATCATCGACGATCACCAGGCCGATGCCGACTTCGGCAATCACGTGCCGCTGGTGGTCCACCGGCCAGCGCGGGTCGATAGTCGCCGACACCGCGCGGTACCCGGCCAGGCCCGCCATAATGCGGGCGGCCTCAAATGCCGAGGTGGAGCTCACCGCAATCACCGGCGCTCCCTGTGTTTCGGTGGCGGGTGTGGGCAGGCTCGGCGCTTGGGCCAGCAGGTGGCGCACGGCGGCGATGACGCGGCGGCCGTCTTCGGCGAGTTCCGCGTAGCTCAGGGCGGCGGATTCGCCGACAATCGCCGGGCGGTCGGGGTGTTGCGCGGCGGTTGCGAGTATAGATCGAGTTATCGGCACGAGATCAGCCTAAACAGAACCGGAGGCCGAGGTCGAAACACCCCAGCCTCCGGTCCATGAGCCATCAAATCTTCAGTTCGCCCATTTCGTCCCAGCCTTCGCCATCAACCTGGCGAGACACGATCTTCGGGGTAGCCGACAAGTGCGGCCGCATAGCCTCAAGACCCTTGGCAAAGTGCTCACTGGTCACATGCGGCTCCGCTCCCTCATCAGTGAAGGCTTCAACAAGCACGTACTCATTTGGGTCTGCAAGGCTGCGCGACCACTCGAACCACAGATTTCCTTCTTCTTGGCGCGTGGCCTCCGTGAACTCCGCGACAATCGCCGGCCATTCTTCGGCGCTTTCAGGTTTGACTGGGAACTTGACGACGATGAAGTACATCGCACCCTCCTGCTCGTTTGATCACTGTCCGCACCACTGTTGCACCCAACAACCTGCCTGTCCTCCCCCTCTTATCGGTCAGTGAGAACGATCTATCTGAGGGCCTAAGAAACGGTATGCCAGACTGACGCAATGAGCGAAGGACAACGCGACAATCCGACGGCCAAACCGCGCAGGGCCGGAACTTTGAAGCGAGCCCTGTCGATCATTGAGTACATAGCTGAGAACGGAGGCTCGGACGCCAAGGCCGTGTCCTCTGGGACAGGGATTCCTCTGCCGAGCACCTACAGGCTCCTAGCCGAACTGTGTGCCGAAGAACTCCTGGTGCACTTGAAGAATGAGCAGACATACGCACTGGGCTACCGGCTCCATAAGTTCGGCGTCCGTCTGCACGCAGACCTCGGGTTGAGCAGAGAAATCCGCAGCGAGCTCAACGAGCTTCACACTCGGCTCAGCATGGCCACCTACCTCGCAATCCACCGCGGCATTGAGTTCGTGGTCGCACATGTCAGCGAATCACCCGCAGCACCCCGGCTTGCTCCCATGCAGTTCGGATTCAGAGAGAACCCTCACGCATCAGCGTTCGGCAAGCTCGGCCTCGCGTCATTAGACGAAGCTTCTCGGAAACAGGTTCTCGCTGAGTCGGGAATGCCCGCTCTGACAGACCGCACAATCACCGATGCCGCTGCTCTTCTCTCAGAGCTGAAGACTATCGAGCGCGATCGAATTGCCTGGGAGCACGAGGAGTTTCAGGAGGGCGTGTCCTGTGCCGCGGTGCCGTTCTTCAGCAGAAACGGCGACCTTCTTGGATCAATCGCCGTCTCTGCCCCCACCGCGGCATTCGAGGGCATGCGCACCCGCGTTGAGCACGTGCTTCGTTCGGCTGCCTCACGAATCGGCCGCATGTACCGCCTGGGTCCGAACTTCTTCAGGCATGTTTCTCAGTAGCTGAGAGCAGCTCCTTACCGGATGGCTTTCAGGGCGTTAGCCTCGGTTCCACTTCAACGAAGAAGGAGGTACAAAATGTCGATGCCCAGCAATCCGCTTCCCGCCAAATACGGGACTCTCAACGCCATGGAGTTCTCGGATGAGGCCAAACGAGTCTTAGTCAAGATACTCACGACGGCTTTTCCCCATAAGAACTTTCCGCCCGGACCCTACGAGCGGATGGCCGACCAGCTCATCACCATGGCAGACGAGTCTCCGTGGTTCCGAATGAAGCTGATTCAAGGAGTCGAGACGATCGATGCGAGCGCCGATCGCAAATTCTCGGAGCTGTCCTACGAAGACGCAGTTGCAGCCCTGAAAAAGGTGGAGCGGACAGAGTTCTTTTCCTTCATCCGCCGGATGACGATTCTGACCATGTATGAAGACGAAGAAGTCTGGTCAAGCGTTGGCTACGAGGGCCCCTCATTCGATAAGGGCGGCTACATCGATCGGGGCTTCAACGACCTCGACTGGCTTCCAGAACCGCGAATCGAAGAATCAGAGGAACCGCTGCCGGACTTCGGGCCCGGGCACAAGGAAGGAGTGTCGTGATGGTTGAGTTCAATGATGACCGCGCAGTCGTCATTATCGGTTCCGGCGCAGGAGGCGGAACCCTGGCCTATGAGCTGACCCAGCAGGGCATACCCGTCGTGCTGCTTGAAGCCGGCCCCTATCTGCAGAACGAAGACTACGTAAACCTCGAATGGGAAGCCTTCAACCAGATGGCTTGGCTGGATCCTCGTACAACATCGGGCAGCTGGCGGATTGCGCGTGACTTCCCCAACCTGCCGGCTTGGATTGTGAAAGCCGTCGGCGGTACGACAACACACTGGTCTGGAGCTACGCCCCGGTTCAAGGCCCATGAATTCAAGGCCGCCACCACATACGGTGACGTGCCCGGAGCAAATCTGCTTGACTGGCCAATCACCCTAGAGGATCTGGCTCCCTACTACGACCGTGCTGAGCTGGCGATGGGATCAACGCATCGCCACGGACGTCCGCCCCTTCCGGCCAACAACAACTACAAAGTATTTGCAGCCGGTGCCGAGCGGGTCGGGTACAAGCACTACGCCACCGGACCCTACGCAACCAACGCAACGCCCTACGACGGCCGTCCGGCCTCAATCCAGGACGGGTTCAATTTCCAGGGCGATAAGAACAAGTCGAAGTGGTCGATCCTGGTGCGCGAAATACCCCGTGCTTTGGAGACCGGGCTTTTGGATCTCCGACCGGAAAGCACTGCGGTGCAGATCACGCACGATGCTTCTGGCCGAGTCGATTCAGTCCTCTACCTCGACAAAGACGGACAGATGCACCGACAGGCGGCGGGGGTTGTCTGTGTTGCGGGCAACGCGATTGAAACACCCCGTCTTCTGCTTATGAGCGCGACATCGGCGTTCCCGGATGGATTGGCTAACAGCTCGGGCATGGTCGGCTGCAACTACATGCGCCACATGACAGGCTCTGCCTACGCAATGTTCGACAAACCGGTGAACATGTATCGCGGCGAAACCATGGCGGGGATCATTGCCGACGAATCTGTTCACGACCCCTCTCGCGGTTTTGTCGGCGGCTATTACATGGAGACCATTTCACTCGGACCGGCGTTCCTGGCGAGCTTCCTGGACCCCGGAAACTGGGGAGAGGACTTCACCCGATGGATAGACAACTACGACAAGCTGGCCGGCATGTGGATTGTCGGTGAGGACATGCCACAAGAATCCAACCGTGTAACGCTCAGCTCCACTGCAACCGATACCAACGGCCTGCCCGTGCCGAATGTGCATTTCGACGACCACGAAAACGACGTCTCCATGCGGGAGTACGCCTACGGCAAAGCCGAGGACCTTTACCGCTCAGTCGGCGCGCTGGACGTCCACAGAACACCGCCGTACCCCTCAACGCACAATCTGGGCACCTGTCGAATGGCAGCGAATCCCGAAGACGGGCCGGTAGACGGTTTCGGCCGTTCGCATGAGATCCCGAACCTTTTCGTCTCTGACGGTTCACTGTTCACAACCGGTGCGGCAGCAAACCCGACTTTGACAATCGTTGCTCTTGCAATGCGCCAAGCTGACTACATTGCCAACGAGCTCAAAACCGGTGGACTGTAAGGACAAAGAGCCCACAGGCAGCGAACAGAACACCTGAAGATAACCACAACAACCGGCTGGTGCCGCAGGTTCTCACACCTGCGGCACCAGCCGGTTCTTAGCCTCACCCTCGGCCGAGCCTCGTCAGCTCAACCTCAACAGCCCAGACTCAGCTCACAGTCCGAGAGCGCGGGCAATGAGCATGAGCTGCACTTCGGTGGTGCCCTCGCCGATTTCGAGGATCTTCGAGTCGCGGTAGTGGCGGGCCACCAGGTATTCGTTCATGAAGCCGTAACCGCCGTGGACCTGCGTGGCGTCACGTGCGTTGTCCATGGCTGCTTCACCGGCAATGAGCTTGGCAATCGAGGCTTCCTTCTTGAACGGTTCACCGGCAAGCATCTTCGACGCTGCTTCGTAGTAGGCGGCGCGGGCTGCTGAAACACGCGCTTCCATGCGGGCGATCTTGAAGGAAATCGCCTGGTAGCTGCCGATCGGCTTGCCGAAGCTCATGCGCTCCTGGGCGTATTTGACCGATGCGTCAACACAGCCCTGCGCGGCACCGACGGACAGGGCGGCAACCGCAATGCGCCCCTCATCGAGAATGCGCAGGAAGTTTGCGTAGCCGCGGCCGCGCTCACCCAGCAGGTTCTCTTCGGGAACTTTGACGTTGTCAAAGGTCAGCGGGTGGGTGTCAGAGGAGTTCCATCCGACCTTGTCGTACAGCGGCTCAGCCGTGAAGCCCGGCGTGCCCGCCGGGATCATGATGGTGGAGATCTCCGGCTTTTCCTTGCCGTCTTTGCCCACGCGGGTGCCGGTGACGGCGGTCGCGGTGACCAGGCGGGTGATGTCCGTACCGGAGTTGGTGATGAACGACTTCGAGCCGTTGATCGTCCATTCGCCGTTTTCCAGGGTGGCCTTCGTGCGGGTGCCGCCTGCGTCCGAACCGGCTTCCGGCTCCGTCAGACCAAAGGAAGCAAGGCCCGAACCGTCCGTGAGCTTGGGCAGCCACTCTTTCTTCTGCTCTTCCGTGCCGAACAGGTAAATGGGCATGGCACCAAGCGAAACAGCGGCTTCGAGCGTAATGGCCAGCGACTGGTTTTCGCGTGCGATTTCCTCAATTGCCAGGCACAGCGCGAAGTAGTCTCCGCCCATACCGCCGTACTCTTCCGGGAAGGGCAGGCCGAACAGTCCCATCTTGCCCATCTTCGCCACGAGTTCGTACGGGAATTCGTGTTTGCGGTCGAGTTCGGCTGATACGGGAGCGACTTCGTTGTCGGTGAAATCAGCAACTGCCTTGCGGAGGCTTTCGTATTCCTCCGGCAGCATTCCTGGGGTGAAGCTCATGAGCTCTCCTTAGCTTTGTGGTCTGTCTGAATAAAGGGGACGAGGTGTCAGCTGGCTGCCCGGGCAGCTGCCGGGCGGCGGGTCAGCCGTCGGTGTCTTCTGCTGTTTCGTCGACGATCGTGACAAGCACTTCGTCCAGTGCCACCTGGGCGCCGACAGCGGCTTTGACGTGAGCGGTTCCGGCGGCGGGTGCGCGCAGCACGTGTTCCATCTTCATGGCCTCCACAACGGCAATCGGGTCGCCTTCGGCGACTTCAGCACCGTCTTCGACCAGCAGCTGGGTGAGCGAACCCGGCATGGGTGCGCAGATGTCGGCCCCTGCAGCCCCCGGGTCGAGTTCAGATTCGGCGGCAGGGCGCGCAAAGCTGTAGACGCCTCGTTCGCTTGCTACCCAGATCATGCGGGTTGCCGGGTCGGCCCACAGCATGGCGGTGTGCTGCACGCCGTCGATCGTGAGTTTGTAAACCGTGTCACCGGCTTCCGTTGTGACTCGGGTGAGCTGTTCACCGCGCCACACGACGGTTGCGACTTCGCCACCGTAGGCCAGTTTGACGCTCACCGCGGGCTGGCGGCTGGAGCGCCATCCGCTGGGGCGCGCCCACGCGCTGGGCGCTTCTGTGCGATCCCCTGACGAGGTGCCGCCGAGCTTCTGTGTTCCCGCGGCTCCCCCTGTGCTCACCACGAACGCGGCGGCGAAAAGCTTGTCGATGTCTCCGGCAGCGTGGGCGAGTTCGTCTTCCGTCATGCGGTCGATCAGGCCCGTGTCGAGTCTGCCTTCGATGACATCTTTACGGCGGACCAGGCGGCGGACGAAGTCGATGTTCGTCGTAATGCCGGGCACAGCTGAGCGGGCGAGCGCGGAGTCCAAGCGCGACAGCGCGGTTTCACGGTCATGAGCGGTGATGATCACCTTGGCGATCATCGGATCGTAGTCAGACACGATCCGCTGACCGGCTTCGAGACCGGCGTCAATGCGGATGCCCGCACCCTCTGGGAACTGCACGTCAAGTGCTGTGCCTCCGGTGGGCAGGAAGCCGCGGGAGGGGTCTTCGGCGTAGACGCGCGCTTCGATCGAATGGCCGGTGAGCGTGATGTCTTCCTGCTTCAGTGCAAGCTCTTCGCCGCTGCCGATCCGCAGCATCCACTCGACCAGGTCAACGCCCGTGACTTCTTCCGTTACGGGGTGTTCCACCTGCAGGCGGGTGTTCATCTCCATGAAGAAGAACTCGTCTGGTTTGTCAGCCGAGACGATGAACTCGACCGTGCCTGCACCGCGGTAGCCTACGGAACGGGCGGTGTCGCAGGCAGCTTGGCCGATGGCTGCGCGGGTTTCTTCGTCCAGCAGTGCCGACGGGGCTTCTTCGATGACTTTCTGGTGGCGGCGCTGCAGGGAGCATTCGCGTTCGCCCAAGTGGATGACATTGCCGTGTTCATCAGCGAGGATCTGCACTTCAATGTGGCGCGGGGTGGCGACCAGGCGCTCAATGAACAGCGTGTCGTCACCGAAGCTCGCCGCTGCTTCTCGGCGTGCTGCCGCAAGCGAGTCTTTGAGGTCCTTCGGGTCATACACCGCGTGCATGCCCTTGCCGCCGCCACCGGCGGAGGGCTTGATGAGGATGGGGAAGCCCACCTCGTCAGCCCGCTCAATGAGCTGTTCGTCGCTCAGGCCTGCTTCGGCCACACCGGGAACCAACGGCACATTGCGCGATGCCACGGCCTGCTTGGCCGTGATTTTGTCGCCCATGGTGCGGATGGCCTCAGCGGTCGGTCCGAGGAACACGATCCCCGCATCTTCACAGGCCTGAGCGAATTCGGCGTTTTCGGACAGGAACCCGTAGCCGGGGTGAATCGCCTCGGCACCGGTGTCCTTGGCGGCCTGAATGACCTTGTCGATCCGCAAGTACGATTCCGCAGCGGCTGCCGATCCCAAGCGGACCGCGACATCGGCGGCTTTGGTGTGGGCCGCCTCGGCGTCGGCATCGGAGTACACGGCGACCGTTTTGATGCCCAGCGCACGGCAGGTGCGCATAACGCGCAGGGCGATTTCACCGCGGTTGGCAATGAGAACTGTTGAGAACACAGCGATCACATCCTGAAAACGCCGTAGCCGGGCGCGTTGTTGGGGCGGGCAAGCGGGGCGTAGCGGGCGGCTTCGAGGGCCAGTGCGAGCACCTGGCGGGTGTCACCGGGTTCGATGACGCCGTCATCCCACAGCCGGGCCGTTGAATAGTAGGGCACGCCCTGGGTTTCGTATTGTTCGAGCACGGGCGCTTTGAATTCGGCTTCTTCTTCCGCCGACCACTCTTCGCCGCGAGCCTCAATCTGGTCGCGTTTGACGGTTGAGAGCACGCTGGCTGCCTGTTCGCCGCCCATAACGGAGATGCGGGTGTGCGGCCACATCCACAGAAAGCGCGGACTGTAGGCGCGCCCGCACATCGAGTAGTTTCCAGCACCGTAGGAACCGCCGATCACCACGGTGAACTTCGGCACCCGGGCCGTGGCGACCGCGTTGACCATCTTCGCGCCGTGCTTGGCAATACCGCCTGCTTCGTAGTCCCGGCCGACCATGAAGCCGGTGATGTTCTGCAGGAAGATCAGCGGGGTGTCGCGCTGGTCACACAGTTCGATGAAGTGCGCGCCCTTCTGCGCGGACTCACCGAACAGCACGCCGTTGTTGGCGATGATTCCCACGGGGTGTCCGTCCAGGTGGGCGAAGCCGGTGACGAGCGTCGTGCCGTACTCGGCTTTGAATTCGTGGAACTCGCTGCCGTCGACCAGGCGGGCGATGACTTCGCGGACGTCATAGGGGGTTTTGAGGTCAGCGGGCACGACCTGCGTGAGTTCGTCCGGGCTGAACAGCGGTTCGCGCGGCTCCCTGCGCGCCCACGCCGGGGTGAGGCTTTCCTGCGGCGGCAGCGTTGAAACGACATCGCGCATAATCTCCAGGGCGTGTTCGTCATTGGCCGCCAGGTGATCGGTGACACCCGAGGTGCGCGAATGCAGAGCACCGCCGCCAAGCTCCTCGGCCGTAACAACTTCGCCGGTTGCGGCCTTCACCAGCGGCGGACCGCCCAGGAAGATCGTGCCCTGTTCATTGACGATGATCGATTCGTCCGCCATTGCCGGAACGTACGCACCGCCGGCAGTACACGAGCCCATGACAGCCGCCAGCTGCGGAATACCGGCGGCCGACAGGGTGGCCTGATTGTAGAAGATGCGGCCAAAGTGCTCGCGATCAGGAAAGACATCGTCCTGATTCGGCAGATTGGCACCGCCGGAATCCACCAGGTAAATGCACGGAAGCTGGTTTTCGCGCGCAACTTCCTGGGCGCGCAGGTGCTTCTTGACGGTCATCGGATAGTAGGTTCCGCCCTTGACCGTGGCGTCATTGGCAACAATGACGCAGGTGCGCCCGGCAACAACGCCTATGCCGGTGATGATTCCAGCACCCGGGCTGTCGTCGTTGTACATGCCGTTGGCAGCCAGGGGAGAAAGCTCCAGAAACGGAGTGCCGGGGTCCAAAAGCTGCTCTACCCTGTCGCGCGGAAGCAGTTTGCCTCGGTCGATGTGCCGCTGCCGTGAACGCTCGGAACCGCCCAGGGCGGTTTGGGCGACGCGCTCACGCAGTTCGTCGATGAGCTTTTGGTGCGCCGCAGCGCGTTCGGCGCCAACCGCAGCATCAGGCGGTGTGCCTAGTGTCTTCATCCGAACTCCTTCGTACTGGATACCACCGGGCCGGCAGACTGAATTCTGAAGACCAAGCCCTGCCGATTTCAGTGAATTGCCACTAACTGAAAGTATAGTATGTCGATGTGTCGCCAGACACAAGCACGGACCGGCAAAGCCAAAAGCGGCACAGTGAAGGAGGGCCCATGACAGGCAGTGACGCTCCCCAGCCCACGCGGCGCCAAGCCGCAAAAGAGCGCAGGCGCCAGCAGATCCTCGACTCCGCCAAAAAGCTGTTTGCCCGTCAGGGGTTCCGCGCGGTCAGCATTGACGACATCGGCGCCGGTGCCGGGATCTCGGGCCCAGCGGTGTACAGGCATTTCGAATCCAAAGAGGCCCTACTGGCCGAACTCCTCGTGGGCATATCCAAACACCTGCACACCGGCATGAGCGCTATCGTCAACACCCACAGCGGTCAGAGCGCAGACAAAGCAGACGGCACAGCAAAGCGCCCCCACGCCGACCCCCACCCCGGTAAGGGCGTAGCGTCGGGTGAGGGCGCCTCGGCAGTGGGGGCCAGCCCGCGTTCAGCGATGGAAGAGCTTCTTGCCTTTCACGTGGAATTCGCCGTCAACGAACCCGAGCTCATTCGCATTCAGGACCGCGATTTCGAGGCTCTGCGGGAGAGCGACCGCAAACGGGTGCGCCGCCTACAGCGGGAATACATGACCGGCTGGGAAGACGTGCTCGTGCAAGTGCGCCCCGACCTTAAAGGGGCCGGGGCGCGCGTGCTCGTGCAGGCTGTCATCGGGATGCTCAATTCGACGCCCTACGTGGTGCGCCGGCTCGAATCAAACGTCATTGAGCGGCATCTGCGCAAAGCCGCTCACGCCGCCCTCGGCCTGGGCTGAGGCTTCAAGCCCCAGCACCCCGCCGGGGTGACGCGCACTCCCTTGCCGTCACGCTTTCTGAACTGTGATCGTCCAGCTGGCATCGCCAACACGGTCAAAGTGCGTCACTGGGTAGCCGTTTTCGGCAGCCCATTCCGGGATCGCCTCCGTCGCCTGGGTGCAGTCAAAGTCGATTTTGAGCTCATCGCCGACAGGCAGGCTCTCCATGGCCTTCTTCGCTTCGACCAGCGGGAACGGGCAGACCTGGCCGACGGTTTCAAGTACGTGCTGCATATTCATCTTCTCCTTGATAGGACGCGCTTGGGGCGCAGGGCCGCGCCCCAAGCGCCGGATTCCGTGCCGAAGTGTTCGGGCACGAGGGGTGGTTCAAAGACGGCGGGGTCTTAGGCCCGAACGGGCGCTTTCTTTTCAGATGCGGCTTCCTGCGAAGTGCCGCCGCCGATTGTGAGCTTGGCGGCGACTCCCGCACCGATCACCATGAATGCGAGCGAAACCCAGCCCTGCCAGGTCATCATGGCGGTCTGCACCATGCCGTTGCCGACAGTGCAGCCTCCCGCCAAAGCAGCGCCGAAGCCCATGCCGATACCGCCGAGGATCGACTTGACCACTGTGATTGCGTCAGGAACGCGCAGACGGAACTCGCCGGAGGCTTTGGCCGCAATGAACGAACCGATGATGAGCGACACGGTGAAGTAGACACCCCAGTCGACAAGCTCAACATCGCCGGTGGCCAGGTAGGTGACCAGATTTGCCGACGGAGTCGTCACACCCAGCCCGCTGTTGCGGCCGGCAGCGGCTGAGAGCACCCAGCCGACGGTGGCAATGACGCCGATGACGGCTGCCGTGGCAAACGGGTTCCAGCGCTTTTCAAGCAGCAGGTGCTTCACCCCGCTGTAGCGGGGCGGAAGGGTCGCAACCTTGGCGCGGCCTCGGTTGTGGTGGATCGTCAGCCACGCGGCCACGGCAGCCAGGATGACGGTCAGCACCCACGGGGACACGTGCAGCGTTTCGTAGATCGCGCCCTGCGAGATTTCGATATCGCGCATGCTTTCAGTGAATCCGCTGAGCGGGCCGTGCTTCATGATCGAGGCGGTCAGCGCGTACATGCCAAGCGCAAACCACGAACCCACGAGCCCTTCACCGGCGCGATAGTACGTACCGGTGGCGCAGCCTCCGGCGACGACCATGGACGCTCCGAAGATGAACGCGCCGATGATGGTTGCCGCCCACGGGAAGCCCTTGGACTCCAAGTGGATGACGCCGAGGGACACCAGCGCCCACAGGCCGACGGCGTGCACGGCGATGAGCAGAATGAATGAAGAGAACCAGCGTGTTTTGCGTGCGAAGAAAACGTCACGGAATGCACCCGTGGTGCAATAGCGTCCACGCTGCAGGATAAAGCCGAGGACGCCGCCGATCACAAGACCGGTCAGTGGCATAGCAAGCCTTTCGTGTTTGCCCTCTCAACCGCACCGAATCGAGCGCAGCGGCTTTACCGCAGCGCCATTGGCTGAACCGAGCAGCGCTCAGCGCGCGACTAAACGCAGTGCAGGCCGGACAACAGCCGTGCTGGCTCGGTGAGCGGAGGGAATTTTCTGGGAACCGAGTCCGCCTGGACGGCGGGCGCCCCAATCAACACGAAGACGTGCAGATATACATAAAGTCAACAGCCCGGCGGGAGAACAGCACATTGCGCTTGGCAGCCATGTTCTCTCCTTGATCTTCGGGCTCAGATGCAGTTGTCCCACGGGAACAGCTGCCGCAATCATGCGCCACCGCTGTCGGGCGTGTCAACACGCGCGCGTTGAACGATGGCGGTTCCGTCATCAAATAGCCGACGAGGGCAGGGCTCTATTCCCGCTTTGGGTTCTCGCAATGCCCATCCTGGGTTCTCGCCCCAGGAAAGAGGCAGTGGACGGAATTCAGTTGATGATGCGGCGGCTTGCCAAACGCGGGTCGTCGCGGAATGTCGACAGCAGAAGCGAGCTGCGCGCTTCGGTCACAAGCCCCGCAGCGGCTCGACCCAGCTGGACCGCCATACCGTGGAACAGGTTCACCCCGCGCTTGCCGATGCATAGCAGCTGCGCGTCAGCCGACGCCTCGGCCAGCGCCTGCACCGGGTTGGACGATTCAACGAACTTTGCGGACGCCTTGAGATCGCGGAACTCCGAGCGCAGCCACGTGAGATCGAAGTCCACCTGCGAGTTCGCCCGCTCAGAGTTGTCCAGGGTCCCGGTGGCTACAACCACGTGCAGGGGCACACCCGCCCGCTGCGCAAAAGCCGCCGCATCGAGCGCTGCGACCGCGGAATACTCCGAGGTGTCCATGCCGACGACAACCGGGCGTTCATCACGGGCGTCTTCACTGCCCTCGGAATCGTCAATCGGCCGGTGGATCACAACCGGACACAGCGCGTGCCCCGGCAGCCCGCGGCTGACAGTGCCGATCCGGCCTGCAACAGGCTGATCCGAACCGTGATGGCCGATGACCAACAGCCCGGCATCCATGCCGCACTTGTCGAGCTCTTCGGCAGGGTCACCGAACAGCACACGCGATTTCACCTGGGCGCCTTCGGGAACCACGAGCTTCGACATAACCCGCTCGATTGCCGCCTGACCCTTTTCACGGTCCTCCGGCGTTCCAACAGTCGTGAAAGTGCCGGGCAGGTTGTGTTCGTAATCGCCTGCCGGCCGTTCGGTTTTGATGACGGTGACAAGGTCAACGGGAGCGTCCTGCGCGAAATTGTCCACGGCGAACTGCGCCGCTTTGCGACTCGAACCAGAACCGTCGATTCCGACGACGACGTCTCCGCTGATCTTCACGTGCCACTCCCGATAAACGCTCTGCCTTCTCCTGCACCCTACTGTAACCCGGACCACACACCCTGAACACGCACGAGGCGGAGCCCACCTTTTCCCAACCGGCACCTCGGTGCCGTGGCGGGAAAGCTGCGCGGCGCCTCGTAAGACAAAGAAGAATCTCCCCTTCCAGACAGGAAGGGGAGATTCTTACGCCGAGCCGCCTGCCGGAATCGAACCGGCGACCTATTCATTACGAGTGAATCGCTCTGCCGACTGAGCTAAGGCGGCAACTCGGAAAAGAATACTCGAACGCAGGGACAAGAGCAAAACGATCGCACCGGCAGAGTCCGCACCCAGTAAGGTGACAGGGTGGCTTGCCCACCGCCGCGCGACAGTCGGCGCGCACATGCCGACCGACAGCACACAACAGCTAGGAATAGGGATATCAACAGTGGACAGCACGGAACTCGACCGATTCATCCGACACTTCCGCACACTCGTGGAATGCGAATCCCCGTCGATGGACCATTACGCGCTGTCTCAGTCCGCCCGCGTACACGCCGCCGTCGGCAAAGAGCTGCTCGGAACGGCACCCCGGATCATCACCGCGGCAGACACTCCGCACCTTCTGTGGCGGTTCGGTACGCAGCCGCGGAAGGTCATCATGATCGGCCACCACGACACCGTGTGGCCCATGGGCACGCTCGACACCATGCCCTTCGCCGTCAACAAGGGCGTCATCACCGGCCCCGGAACGGACGACATGAAGGGCGGGAACCTCATCGCCCTGTACGCCGCCGCCCGAGTGCAGAAGAAACTCGGCTCACTCGACGGGCTGTCAATCTTCATCAACGGCGATGAGGAGCTCGGCTCACCATCGTCCCGCCACCTGATCGAAACGGAAGCCCACGGAGCATCGGCCGCTCTGGTATTCGAATCGGGCGGGCCCGACGGTGAGCTCAAAGCTGCCCGCAAAGGCGTTGCCCTCTACGGCCTCAACGTCACCGGTCGGGCTGCCCACGCCGGTGTGGAACCTGAGCGAGGCATCAACGCCACGATTGAGGTCGCCCACCAGATCCTCGGTGTAGAACAGCTGAACTCCCCCGAAGTCGGAACGACCGTCGTCCCCACAGCTCTGCGATCCGGCACCACCACCAACACCGTCCCCGCCGAAGCACAGCTCGACATTGATTCGCGCGCACTCACGGTAGCCGAACAGCTGCGAGTCGACTCGGCACTGCACGCGCTCAACCCGCATCTGCCCGGCGCGCAGATCGAACTGACCGGCGGCATCAACCGCCCGCCCATGGAAGAGCGCTCCAGCCGACCGCTGATCGAACTGGCGCAGCACATTGCCGACAGTCAGGGCCTGCCGGAAGTGCGGCCGATTTCGGTTGGCGGGGGTTCCGACGGCAACTTCACCGCGGGCATCGGCGTTCCCACGGTCGACGGCCTCGGCACCGTCGGCGGAGGTTCGCACGCTGACGACGAGCACGCGCTCATCGACTGGATCGGCCCGCGCACCACGCTGACCGCCGGAATGCTCGAACACCTGCTGACCGTCGGCTTGGAGTGACTGGCTCAGCCCGGCAGGGTCACCAGCCTCGTTCGGCCAGGCGGTGGGGTGCGGGGAGGTCAGCGACGTTGATGCCGACCATCGCCTCTCCCAGGCCGCGGGAAACATCTGCGATGACGGCCGGATCGCTGTAGTTCTTCACCGCGGTGACAATGGCCTTAGCTCGGGCTTCGGGATTGCCGGACTTGAAAATGCCCGAGCCCACAAACACGCCGTCAGCACCCAGCTGCATCATGAACGCAGCATCGGCCGGGGTGGCAACACCTCCTGCAACCAGCAGCGGAACCGGCAGGCGACGCTCGCGCGCGGTTTCAACGACGAGTTCGTACGGGGCTTGGAGTTCCTTGGCGCATACGTAGAGTTCGTCCGGCGCGTTTTCGTACAGGGAAGCGATTTCGCTGATTTCGCGATTGAGCGTGCGGATGTGCTTAGTGGCCTCCGAAACGTCGCCGGTACCCGCCTCACCCTTCGAGCGGATCATGGCCGCGCCCTCGTTGATGCGGCGCAGGGCCTCGCCCAGGTTGGTCGCACCGCAGACAAACGGGACCTCGAAGGCGTGCTTGTCGATGTGGTGGACGTAGTCGGCTGGGCTGAGAACTTCAGATTCGTCCACGAAGTCCACGCCAAGCGACTGCAGGACCTGTGCTTCGACCTGATGGCCGATGCGGGCTTTGGCCATGACGGGAACGTCAACGGCCTCGATGATCGAGTCGATGAGGTCCGGGTCGGACATGCGGGCAACACCGCCCTGCGCGCGGATATCGGCGGGCACGCGCTCCAAAGCCATGACCGCGCACGCTCCCGCATCTGCGGCTATGCGGGCCTGTTCGGCCGTGACAACGTCCATGATGACGCCGCCCTTGAACTGCTCGGCCAGTCCTCGCTTGACCATGCTCGACTGTGCGGCGGTCTGATGTCCGGGTGCTGTCATGGGGTTCCTTTCGGTCTTCGGCCGTCGCAGTTGGTGCAGCTGGCGCGGCTGCGGCGGTCCTGTGATGTGACTTTGCCCATCGTGGCCCGCAAAGCGGCGCAAAGCGAGGTCCAGTTCAGCCTGAAACAGATAGACCACTTAGCTGATGGTCGGCTACTGTCTGAGCATGGCCCGCACCCCTCGCCCCGTGACTCTGCCTGTGTCTGTCGACCGTGCGGCAAGCGCGTCGCTTCCCGTGCAGATTGCCGGACAGCTGCGCACCCTCATTGAAACCGGAACTCTTGCCCCCGGTGCTGAACTGCCTTCAACCCGCAGCCTCGCCCACCTGGCAGGAGTTTCACGCGGCACGGTCGTCGCCGCCTACGACCAGCTGACAGCAGAAGGTTGCATTGTGTCCACCGAAGGGTCCGGCACGATTGTCAGCCCCGACCTCGCAGCAGTCCCCCGCCCAATGGCCCCAGATGAGCCGCGCACCGCGGGCGGTTCCGGCGTACGCGGGCAGGCACCTCGGGAGCTGGGCACCGGAATGCACGGAAGCAACACGGTCAGCGAGACCAAGGCGAACGTGACAAGTCGCGCGAAGGCGGGCTCCGCCAGGTCAATCAGCCTCCTGCCGTCGCGCGTGGACGGCTCCGGGATCGTGTCGCCCATGTGGCGGGCAGCGTGGCGGTCGGCCGCGAGTGCTGCCGAAGACGACTTTCGGGCAGGGACCGCTGAACCGCTGGGCCTTGGCGAGCTGCGAGCCGCGTTTGCCGACAGGCTTCGGCGGGTACGCGGTATGCACGCCTCAGCCGAGCGCGTGGTCGTCACCGCAGGCGCCCGCGACGGTCTCCGGCTGGTACTGGACTGCCTGCAGCGGCGGATGAGGCGAGATGACAAAGCGACCGGGTCAGCGGGGTCGGCTGGGCGTCCGGTGCTGAGCATCGGCATTGAGTCCCCCGGCTACCCGGGCCTGAGGCGGGCTGTCGAGGCTTTGGGACACCAGCTGATTCCTGTGGCCGTTGACGATCACGGACTGGTTCCCGAACGGATTCCTGCCGGTTTGGATGCGCTCATTGTGACACCGTCGCACCAGTATCCGCTGGGCGGTTCGCTGCCGCTGGCCAGGCGTCTGGCGGTTTTGGCCACCGCCGAATCGCACGGTTTTGCGGTGATCGAGGATGATCACACCGCCGAATTCCGATGGGATGCGGCACCCTTGCCGACTCTGGCAGGACTTGCTGTTGCCGGGCGGACGCCGGTTGTTCTGCTGTCATCGCTGGCTTCTCTCATAGGTCCCGGCATTGCTCTGGGGCACCTGCACGTCCCGGCGGAGTGGTTTGACGACATTGCGGTTCTGCGCGCACAGCTGGGTGCGCCGGTGGGGCGGATTCCACAGCGGGCAGCCGTGAAGCTGATCGAATCTGGCGGTTTGGAGCGCCACGCGGCTGCTGTGCGCGCCCAGCACCGGATCAAGCTGGATGTTGTGCGGACCTTACTGGGCCGTGTTCCCGGGTTTCATGTTGACGAGGTGCCCGGTGGTCTCGCTGCCGTTGTCACCATGGACCTGCCGGAGGCTGAACTGGTTGCCGCAGCCGAGGCGCACGGGGTTCGAGTGCAGCCGCTGTCGGAGTATTGGGCTGGCGGCCTGACTGACGGCGGTGGTGACTATGCGGGGCTGCCTGACGGTGTCGTTGTGGGTTTCGGCGGACCGGAGGACGAACTGCACACGGGACTGCGCAGGCTTGTGGAGGCCTCACGTTCACTGAGGTGAGCTGAAGTGCACCGGTTCAGCGCACCGTGTGATTTTCAAGCCAGGGGTTAGCCAGCCCGATGAACGCCGCTTCGACAATCAGCAGGGGTGCGGTGTTGGTCTGCAGGCGTTCGCGGGCGAGTTCCAGAACATCAATGCGTTTGAGTGTTGTCGTTGCGTCGTCTTGTTCTGCGATTTCGCGGATGAGTTCGGCTTCGCTGATGTTGATGAGTGTGTCGCCGCTGCCCAGCTGGGTCAGCAGGACGTCGCGATACAGCGAAAGAAGTTCCAGCATGATCGAATCAAGTTCATCTGCCCGCGCCCGCACTGCTCGGCGCTTCTGTTCTTCTTCCAGCTTCTTGACCTGCGGCCGCAGGGCTGGTGGAACTGCTTTGCCGGGTTCAACGCCGAGGGTTTCGAGCAGTTCGGCGCGCTCTTTTTCCGAGCGGGCTTTTGTGCGCTCTTCTGCGCGTTCGGATGCCGCTTCGACCGTTCGACCTGCCAGCCGCACTGTCGCTCCGACGGATGTGAGCCGACGCGGGATTTCGAGGATTCTGCGGCGGGCCTGGGCGGCATCGTCGTCCAATGCCAGGTGTTTAGCTCGCCCAATGTGGTTTTGCGCGGC
The DNA here is from genome assembly GCF_001810665.1 of Brevibacterium sp. HMSC063G07. Taxonomy (NCBI): domain Bacteria; kingdom Bacillati; phylum Actinomycetota; class Actinomycetes; order Micrococcales; family Brevibacteriaceae; genus Brevibacterium; species Brevibacterium sp. HMSC063G07. Next base: position 75,186 of record NZ_KV802333.1, on the reverse strand, counting down.
AGCCGCAGCCCACCGAGCACGTTCGGGGTCGACGCCGTCGCGGCTGACCAGCAGCTGTGCGACGGCTTCGGTCGGCGGGATTCTCAAACCGACGGTCCGACAGCGCGACCGGATGGTGGTGAGAACGTCTTCGGGGCTGGGTGCGCAGAGGATCCACACTGTGGAAGGCGGTGGTTCTTCGATGGCTTTGAGCAGCACGTTGGACGTGCGCTCGGCCATGCGGTCGGCGTCTTCGATGATGATGACGCGCCAATCAGCGTTGACCGGGGAACTTTGGGAGGTGCTGACCAGCTGACGCACTTCGTCAATGGAGATGACGGACTTCTGCGTGCGCAGCATTGTCATTGATTCGTGCGTGCCTGCCAGTGCTCGCTGAGCTGCGGGACTGAGGCTTTCGCCGTGGTCTTCAGTCAGCAGCGCAGCGGCGAAAGCCCGGGCGGCGTTGGACCGGCCTGAACCGGGTGGGCCCGTGATGAGCCACGCGTGTGTCATCCCCTGGCCTGCGGCAGCGGCGGCGAGTTCGCCGATTGCGGCCTCTTGGCCTACGAGGTCGTTCCACACGCTCAACGGCGCCCCCTGCGGGCTTGGCGCAGCCGTTCACGCGCTTGACGTTCGAGTTCGGTCTGCCTCCGCAGCTTGTCAGCGCTCTGCTGCGGTTGGGACGGCAGGATTCTGGTTGCGGCGTCTGCATCGGGACTTACGGCGGGTGTGTCCGGAAGAATCGCGTCTGCTTCCGGCACCGGAGTCGGCTGAGGCGGCAAAACGACCGTCGCCGGCGCGGCTTCGTCGCCATCGTCCTGAGAGCTTTCGCCGTTGTGGTGCGCTTCAACATACTGCTGGCCGCTCTGGGTGAGCTTTTGTTCCTCTTCGGCCTGCGCGAATTCATCGTCAAACGGCATGGCCTGTGTGGCGTCGGGGTCATCTGAGGTCAGCAGATCTGCCGCAGAGCGCCGCGACGGACCGGACGCAGCATCCGCCGGTTGCGGACTGCGCCCCAGACTTGCAGCGTCAAGTGCCCGGTCAAGGGCAGCCGCAATGTCCTCCGAGACCTTCTGGACGGGCTGATCGGCGTTGATGACGACGTACCGGTGCGGGTTTTCCCTGGCCAAAGCGAGGAAGCGTTCGCGCACACGCCCGCGGAACTGCGCTGACTGTTTGTCAAGGTGGTTTTCATCGCCGCGCTGTGATGTGCGTGCGGCGGAGGCTTCCGGGGAAATATCCAACAACAGGGTGAGGTTGGGCATGAGCCCATCAGTTCCCCACGCCGACAGTGCGAAGACGTCTTCTTCTGCAAGTTCGCGACCCGCGGCCTGGTAGGCAAGCGATGAGTCGATGTAGCGGTCAGTGACCACAACTCCGCCGGACCGCAGGGTGGGGTCGACCAGCGATGCTACGTGGTGAGCCCTGTCAGCGGCGTACAGCAGAGCCTCCGACTTCGGCATGACTCCCTGACCCTCAAGGATTGCGGCGCGGATCTGCGCGCCTTTGTCGGTTCCACCGGGTTCGCGAGTCAGTTCGACATTGTGCAGCCCCCGGTCGGCCAAATATTTGCCGATGAACTTGATCTGGGTTGATTTGCCCGATCCGTCAGGGCCTTCGACGGCAATGAAGAAACCGCGCTGCGCGGTCCGCGGGGAGGGAGTGCGCAGACCTTCACCTGGCGGCGCCTGCCCCTGCGAGCTCTGTTCTGCCTGGTTCCCAGCCGGAGCGTGGACTCGGGTTGGTGCGTCGGAATCGTCTGGGGCGTAAGGCTGTGCGGGATCGGCGTCCCCTGTTGTCCGGGAGCGAAACGCGTGGACGATGTCGACGCCGATGCCGTGAATGCCTGTGGGTGAGAACAGGAACAGAGCGGCAATTCCGCCGCCGGCGGCGAGCAGACCCACACTGGACACGGCAACTGCCGAACCGGTGATCTTCCACGTTGATGCTTCGCTCAACACCACCGTGAAGCGCGCATCCAAGCTGAGGATGAGCAGAGTGATGATAGCGCCGATTCCCAATCCGATGCGCCGCGAGATCTGGTAGTCCTGCGCCCGCACGCCCACGCCGACAGCGAACGCCGCTGCCCCGAACAGCAGAGCAGTGCCCGAAACTTCGTGGACCATGCCGCCGAAGATGGCGAGTATGCCCGCGCCGATCAGCGAAAAGGCGGTGAGTCTGGGTCGGGTCATACCGGGAGCAAATGTCGGCCCCGCTTCGTAGCCTGCAGCCCAGCCGATCAGCACGGCGCACACCATGAGCCCCAGGCTCATAATTCCGAACGATTCGTCAGAAGCAGTGGGCACAATCACTACGAAAATCGAGCCGATTACGCCGAACAGAGCGTACACCGGCCACGGAGCGCCCACGTCTACGTGTGCACGGGCCTGCCGCAGAGCGCGCGTGAGCGGAAATGCCCCGGTTGAGGGAATCCGGGAGCGCTGCAGCGGCGAGACGATAATGAGAACACCGGCCAAGATGATGACAATGCCTGAAGTGAAAACAGTCCAGGGAACGGCGAGCATTCCGGCACCGATGCCGGCTCGAATCTGCGCGACTGCGCCGATGAAGAAGAAGATTCCTGCGGCAACCGTGCCGGCCCGCCAGGGTTTGGTGTGAAGTTCGGGGGTGTGAATGACCTGCAGGGAAATGAGCGCGCCGAGGAAAAGCGCGGCGATCGCACCCATCCACACCGTCGAATACACGCCGAACACAATGAGGACCACGCCCGTCAACACGGACGTGATGGTCAGAATCAGAGTGCGCTGCGAAACGTCCATTGCGCGGACGCGCTTAAGCGGCAGAAAGCTGCCGATGCTCAAAAGCACGATAGCCGCCAAGTAGGCGGGGTTGGCGAAGTTCCGGTTGAAATCGCCGTCAGCTTCGCGCTGCACAACGGCGGCGAGCGCACCGCCGCGGGCAGAAGCCCCAAAGCCCACGACACCTGCCAGGGAGTATGTCAGCAGGACCGAGGACATCACGGCCAGCCACGTTGCGGCTTCGAGAACCGCATGCCCGATGACACCGCGCTGCGGACTGATGACCGCCATACGCTCAGAGGTGTCTGTGTTCGGACCGCCGAAAGGCTGGTCGGCCGAAAGCCTCTTGTCACTGCTCATATGCTGACCTCCTGTCTCCTGACACTCCCAGCCTACGTTGACCCCCTGACATGACGCTGAACAGACACGTCCCGGCCCGCTACAGTGTTTCCGTGCCGACACTCCATTTCCTGCCCCGCGGTCACGACGATCCGCTGACAGCGCTCTCTTTAGCCCGGGTGCTTCTTGATTCGGTGCGCGAAGGCCGCAGGCCCGGCGCGCTGCGCATCTACCGGCCCGAGCCGACCGTTGTGTTCGGCGGACGAGACAGGTTCCTCACCGGGTTCGACGAAGCGGTGGGAAAGGCGCGCACAGCCGGGTTCACTCCCCTGCTGCGCACACTCGGCGGGCGCGTGGCCGCCTACCATCACGGCAGTCTCGTCATCGACCACGTGGAGCCCGCAGACCAGATGTTCACGGGCACAAAGGCGCGCTTCACCTCGTTCGGCGACATGTACGTGCGAGCCCTCCGGTCGGTGGGGATCGATGCGAGGCTCGGGGAAATCCCCGGCGAATACTGCCCGGGCGAGCACAGCGTCAACGTCGCAGGAAAGATCAAGGCGATCGGCACGGCACAGCGGGTGACGAAGACAGGGTGGCTGTTCTCATCGTCGGTGGTCATCACCGACCCGGCACCCATCCGATCCGTGCTGACAGAAGTCGAAGCGGCTCTCGGGGTTGACTGGGACCCGGCCACCGGCGGGGCAATCAGCGAAGTCCACCCGGATGTCACTGTCGACGCCGTCGAACGGGCGTTCACGGCGGAGTATGCGCGCGAATACGACCTCGAAGCCTCGGAGTTCTCAGCCGAGGAAATTGACGCGGCCGCCGCGTACAACTCAGTCAGCAGGCTCGACTCCACTTGCTAATGCAGATCCACGCTTTAATGCAGCGCATTAGCGCGTGCATCTGCACTGCGGAGTGAAAACGGCCCGACGCGGCTGCGCAGGCAGCCCAGGGTGAAAACAACCCACGGGCACAGCGCCGCCACCGCCATCCCGTTCACGCAGTTTTAGCTTCACTGCAAGAGTGAGTTAACCGACGAATACGACGGTGTAGAGGTTCGAATTTCGGTCTGCAGAAAGTACACCCGTGAACCTCACTCGTCTTGCACCAGCAGTCCTCGCCATCGGTTTGGCAGTCAGCTTCGGCATCACACCCGCCGTTGTCAGCACACCCGGAGCCACGGCCCCGGTAAACGCGCAGACCGCCCCGACTGGCGCCTCGTTCGCTCGGACCGCCACCTACCCCGTCTACGAAAACCGCCCCGAAGGCGCCGACATCGCAGACGAAACCGTTGCCGAAATCTCCGACATCTCCGAAGACGGCAAGACGATGGTCTACACCGACGCGGCGGGCAAGCGCATTGGTTTCCTGGATGTCAGCGATCCCGGCAGCCCCAAGGGACTCGGCACTGTCAGCCTCGCAACTCTGGGCAACAAGAGCGACGAACCGACGTCCGTCGCGGTGGTCGGCGAGTACGTGCTCGTCGTCATCAGCGAAACCGGCAAGGACTACGAAGACCCCAAAGGCCGCGTCGACGTCATCAAACTGGAAGACCGCAAAAAGGTCGGCTCCTACGATCTGGGCGGCCAGCCCGACTCGATTGCCATCAGCCCCGACGGCAAGCACGCCGCAATTGCGATTGAAAACGAACGCGACGAAGACAAGGGCGACGGCGGTCTGCCCCAGCAGCCGACCGGCTTCGTCCAGACGATCAAGCTCGAAGGCGACCCCGCCTCGGATTGGAAGCCCGCCCCTGTTCGCTTCCACAATGAGGACGGCACTCCCCTGCCCAAGGTCGCCGAGGCTGGCCTTGACACTCCTGAGGACCTCGAACCTGAGTACGTTTCCATCAACAGCCGCAACCAGCTGGCTGTCACCCTGCAGGAAAACAACGGTGCGGCGATCATCGACCTGAACACCAATGAAATCCAGACCGTTTTCAGCACAGGCAGCGCTGATCTTGAGAATGTCGACGCCAAGAAGGACAAACTCATCAAGCCCACGGACTCGCTGAAGGGCGTGCCGCGCGAGCCCGATGCGATTGCGTGGATTGACGATAAACACCTGGCCACCGCCAACGAGGGCGACTGGAAGGGCGGCAGCCGCGGATGGTCGGTCTTCGACAGCAGCGGCAAGGTCGTGTGGGATGCGGGTTCGTCGATTGAGGACATCGCCAACCGCTACGGTCTGCACAATGAGAAGCGCGCCGAAAAGAAGGGTCCGGAAATCGAGGGCATTGCGACGGCCACCATGAACGGCACCCGCTACGCCTTCGTCGGTTCGGAGCGTTCGAACTTCGTGGCCGTGTACAACGTCGACAACCCTGCCAAGCCTGAATTCGTGCAGCTGCTCTTCAGCACCAACGGTCCCGAGGGCATCCTGCCGGTGGAAAACCGCAACATGCTGTTGGTCTCCAGCGAAGTCGACGAAGCCAAGAACGGCGTGCGTTCGGCCGTCAACGTCTACCAGCTGTCGGACAAGAAGGACCCACAGCCGTCGATCGTGGCGGATAAGTCCGAACTGGGCTTCAGCGCTCTGGGCGCACTGACCGCCCACCCGACCGACGCGAAGACCCTGTACGCCGCATCGGACTCCGCTCTGGCCGAAGGCCGCGTCTACACGGTCGATGTCAGCGACAAGAACGCACCCGCCCGCATCACCGACGCTCGTTCCGTCATGAAGGACGGCAAGCCTGCCGAGGGCCTCGACATTGAGGGCATTTCCGCACGTGAGGACGGCGGTTTCTGGATTGCTTCGGAAGGCAAGACGGGTAAGAAGAACGCCATTCACCGCGCCGACAGTGACCTCAACATCAAAGACAGCATCAGCCTGCCGGACGATGTTTCCAAGCACGTCGGCAAGTGGGGGCTTGAAGGCGTTGACGCAATCGACGACGGCAAAGGCGGCGAATACGTCTACGCCGCCCTGCAGCGTCCCCTGTGGAAAGACCCCGAGGCGAAGAAGCTCGAAGCTCTCGAAGGCGATAACAAGGTGCGCATCGGCCGGTACAGCACCACCGACAAGACGTGGGAGTGGTTCTCCTACGAACTCGACTCCACTGACAAGAACGGCGACTGGATCGGCCTGTCCGAACTCACCGTGGTCGACAAGAACACCCTCGCCGTGATCGAACGCGACAAGCAGAACGGCCCGAACGCTGCGATTAAGCGCATCATGAAGGTCACGCTGCCTGATGGTGCTGAGGCTGGCGGTGCAGTTGAGACTGGTTCCGCTGACGAGGCGCCAATCGCCGGCAGCGGCACCACTCCGAGTGCTGACGGCTCGGGTTCGGGTGCCGACAGTGGTGCCAAGGCTGCAGAGGAAAGCGCGAAGCCGCAGAAGGTTCAGAAGGCTGTTGCGGTTGACGTGTTGCCCAAGCTTCAGGAACTCAACGGCTGGACACAGGAAAAGCTGGAAGGCTTCACCATCGCGGCTGACGGGCAGGCCTACGCCGTCACCGACAACGACGCACTTGAAGACGCAACCGGCGAAACCGTGTTCCTGCGGTTGGGCAAAGTCTTCGACGGCGCAGAAGACTCGGCAGAAGAACCTGGTGACAACGCCGCCGAGGGCCCCTCGGACAAGCCCGCCGAAGATGCTGACGACGCAAAGCAGGGCGACGGTTCCAACGACGGCTCCGCAGACGAGCCGACGGAAGGCGCTGAAGACGCTGAGCCGGGCGGCGCCTCGGGAGACTCTGACGATGCGGGTTCGGCAGACGAGGCTGCCAACGGGGCCGAAGACGGAACCGACAACGGCGCTGGTGACCAGGCTGGCGAGAACGAGGGTGATAAGGCAACCTCAGAGGCGAAGGAACCTTCTTCGCAGGGCGGTTCACTGCCGCGCACGGGTGTGAGCATCGCAGCAGCGCTTGCGGCGGCCGCTGTTTTCATCGGCGGAGGCTTCGGCCTGCGCGCTCTGGCCCGCCGACGCGGCTGACCTCCGGCCCGGCGACTAGCCCCTTGGTCGCTTGGCCGCCTGGCCACGCAGGTTCACTCTTTAATGCGGATACACGCGCAAATGCGCTGCATTAAAGAGTGAACCTGCATTAGCGCGCAAAACCAGCCTGGCTCACGGGCACGAGGCGGTGCTTGAGGGAGGGTTTGGTTACATCTAGGACCGCTGGTGTGCAGCTGGGCGCAGAACAGCGTCGAGCACCGCCGTTCCGTATTCGACGGATTCATCTGCGGCCAGATCGACAGCGGTTCGGACGGGACTTGTAATGGCAAAGCCCCGCCAATCAGCGATTTCTGCTGCGCTTATCTGCCTGCGCCTCCTATGAACAGTCTCACCTCTGCGCGACAGATTCGGGTTGACCAGTTCGACGGCTCGAGGAACAGCTTTGACGGGCAGCCCCTGCAGCAAAGCAGCGGTCGAATGGCTGAGGACATCATCCGGGTGCGCTGCCTCAGCGATCAGCGCTGCCTTCGCGGTATGCAGATTCGCCTGCATTTTCCGCCATGCAGGATTGCGCTGTTCTGCGTCCGCACGGGCAGCCAAATCAACCGTCGCCTGATCCGCAAGCTGCCAAAAGTGCCGGTGCCGCGGGCATAGTCGCACAACCACATAAATCCCGCGGTGCAGGCGTTCAATGCAACACGAAACGGCTGTGACCGCAGCTGTCCCATTTGGATGCCGCAGGTCACCGCCATTTGGTTGGTGAAAACACTATGCGCCCTTTTATGTCACCGCAGCATCTCGGATTCCACAAGGGGGTGTGCACATCCTGTGGATAACTTTGGTCGCAACGGCTGGCTCCCGCCCACCTTGTCGGCACCTCGTCTGGCCGCCCGCACTGCGCCAAGTTCACGCGGTAATGCGGATCCACGCGCTGATGCGGCGCATTAAAGCGCAAACCTGCATCAGCCCGCGGATCCAGCCTGGCTGCCGAACACAACAAAGCCCGGCCTGCGCGACTGTACGCAGACCGGGCGATGCGGTAGAAAATCAGTAGCTGGAGAATCCGTCTTCGCTCAGCACGTGCTTTTCAGTGCCGTCGATCGGCGGGTTGAAGATGCTCAGCAGCTCCATGTCTTCGTGATCGGAGGCACGCAGATAGTGCGGGTCGTGCTTGTCCAGCACGTAGATGACGCCGGGGGTTACGGGGTACACATTGCCGTCCGTGTCCTCAACATTGCCGGACCCCGAAATGCAGTAGCAGGCTTCGAGGTGGTTACGGTATTCAAGTTTCGATTCAGTTCCCTTGCGCACAACGGTGCGGGCAGCTGCGAAACCCATGTTGTCTTTTGCAGTCAGGACGCGCTGGCTGGTTCCAGCACCCCACTCAACGGATTCGACATCGTCAACGGAACGTGTGAACACGGTGCCTCCTATAAGTCGTATTGAGAAATACGTATGTTCATTCACGCTATGAAAATGTCCCCTGCGCAATCAAGGCGCAGGGGACATTTTCAGAGCTTACCTAGGATTCTCCCCGGCCGCAGTCAAAGGGCAGGCGGCTTCATGGAAAGATCGAACACAGCAGTTGGCAACATCCAAGCTGCTGACTTCGACGTCTCTTAGCACCATTGCCGAAGGCGTCCTCTCTCTTCCACGACGCGCCCGCGGCGAAAGCAGAGAAGACGCCCTCCCTATCCGTCACGACTTCTCAGCAGTGCTGGTTTTGGCCGTTGTCTTCTTCGCAGCGCCGGTCTTCGCAGCGCTGGTCGTCGAAGTGCTCTTCTTAGTCGTTGTCTTCTTCGCAGTGCTGGTCTTAGCCGCAGTCGTTTTGCGCGCAGTGGTCTTGCGTGTGGTCGTCTTCTTCTTGGCAGGCCCCTTGGCGCGCTTTTCTGCCAGCAGCTGGAATGCGCGTTCGGCGGTGATGCCTTCGACGGTGTCGTCCTTGCGCAGAGTTGCGTTCGTGGTGCCGTCGGTGACGTAAGGACCAAAACGACCGTCCTTGAGCACGACCGGCTTTTCGGAGTTCGGGTCGGTGCCGAATTCCTTCAACGGCGGTTTTGCAGCACGGCGACCGCGAGTTTTGGGCTGTGCGAAGATCTTTTCGGCTTCTTCAAGCGTAATGGTGAAGATCTGCTCTTCAGATTCGATAGACCGGGAATCCGTGCCCTTCTTGAGGTACGGACCGTAGCGTCCGTTCTGTGCCGTGATGTCCACACCTTCGGCGTCCTGGCCGACAACCCGCGGCAGGCTCAGCAGCTTCAGCGCCTCTTCCAGCCCGATGGTGTTGAGGTCCATTGATTTGAATAGGCTCGCTGTACGCGGCTTGGGCTTCTTGGTTCCCCGCTTGGGCTTTTCGTCAGGTTCCGGCAGAACCTCTGTGACATAGGGGCCGAAGCGGCCGCTCTTGGCGACAATCGTGTGTCCGCTTTCTGGGTCTACACCGAGTTCGCGGTCGCCGTCGCCTTGTTTTTCGATGAGTTCGCGAGCCTTTTCTGCCGTGAGTTCGTCCGGGGCGAGGTCATCGGGCAACGACACTCGTTTGGGCTGTTCCGGGTTGTCGCCTTCGGCTTCGAGGTAGGGCCCGTAGCGGCCAACGCGCAGGTTGATGCCCTCTGCGATGTTCACCGTGTTCAGTTCACGCGCATCGATGTCGCCGAGGTTGTCGACGATTGCCTTCAGCCCAACGTGGCCAACGTCGGAGTCCATGCCCGCCGGCGCATCGTGACCGTCGTCGGCGCTGTTGCCGAAGTAGAAATCGCGCAGCCATTCGGCGCTGTTTTCATCACCCTTGGCGATTTCGTCGAGATCAGCTTCCAGACCAGCGGTGAACTGGTAGTCAACGAGGTCGTCGAAGTGCTCTTCTAGCAGTTTGACCACCGAGAATGCCAGCCAGCTGGGAATGAGCGCATTGCCGCGGGTCGTGACGTAGCCGCGGTCTTGGATGGTGGAGATGATTGCCGCATACGTTGAGGGGCGGCCGATTCCGAGCTCTTCCATGCGCTTGACCAGGCTGGCTTCTGTGAAGCGCGGCGGCGGTGCGGTCGTGTGGCCGTCGGCTTCCACCCGGTCGACCGACAGCGCGTCGCCTTCTTTGACGTCCGGCAGGCGGCTCTTGTCCTTTTTGTCGGATCCGTAGCGTTCGAGGTCCTGGCCTTCTTCGTAGGCGGCGAGGAATCCCTTGAACGTGATGACGGTGCCGCTTGCGGTCAGTTCGGCGCTGCTGCCGCTGCCGAGGTCGGCATTGATCCGCATGGTCGCGGTCGACCCCTTGGCATCAGCCATCTGGGATGCGACGGTGCGCTTCCAGATGAGTTCGTAGAGCTTGAATTCGTCGCCGCGCAGCTGCTTTGACACCTGGGCCGGGGTGCGGAAGTGGTCACCGGCGGGCCTGATGGCTTCGTGGGCTTCTTGCGCGCCCTTCTGCTTGGACGCGTAGATGCGCGGCTTGGAGGGCACGAATTCGGGGCCGTAGAGTTCGCCCACCTGGCGGCGGGCAGCTGAAAGCGCTTCTGTGGACAGGACCGGCGAGTCCGTACGCATATAGGTGATGTAGCCGTTTTCGTACAGTGACTGTGCGGTGCGCATGGCCTGGCGCGCGCTCATGCGCAGCTTGCGGCCAGCTTCCTGCTGAAGGGTCGAGGTGGTGAAGGGCGCTGCGGGACGGCGCGAGTACGGTTTGGTCTCCAGTGCCGCCACCGACAGTCCGTCTTTGGCGTCGCCGCTGAGTTTTGCGGCAAGGCCTTCGGCATCCTGCTGAGTGAGGATGCGAGCTTTGGTGCGCGGTTTGAGTGTGCCTTCGTCGGTGAAATCGCGGCCCTGTGCGATCTTCTGCCCGTCAACGGCGGTGAGCTTGGCCGCGAAGCTCTCCCTTTGACCGGGAGCCTGCAGGTCGATGTCGAGGTCCCAGTAGTCGGCTGAAATGAACGCCATGCGCTCACGTTCGCGTTCGACGACCAGGCGGGTGGCAACGGACTGCACGCGGCCGGCAGACAGGCCCGCACGGACTTTGCGCCACAGGACTGGAGAGATTTCGTAGCCGTACAGGCGGTCGAGAATACGGCGGGTTTCCTGCGCGTGCACGAGGTCGTGGTCGATTTCGCGCGTGTTCTCCAGCGCCCTTTCGAGAGCTTCCGGAGTGATTTCGTGGAACACCATGCGCTTGACCGGCACTTTGGGTTTGAGCACTTCCAGAAGGTGCCACGCAATGGCCTCGCCTTCGCGGTCTTCATCTGTTGCCAGGTAGAGTTCGTCGGCCTCTTTGAGCAACTTGCGCAGCTCGGTGACCTTCTTCTTTTTGTCAGGGTCCACCCGGTAGTAGGGCTTGAAGCCGTCGTCCACGTCGACCGCGAATTTGCCGTAGGGCCCTTTTTTCATGTCCGCGGGCAGTTCAGAGGGCTGCGGGAGATCCCGAATGTGTCCCACTGAGGCTTCGACGGTGTAGCCGTCGCCCAAAAAGCCGACAATCGTCCGCGCTTTCGTCGGGGACTCGACGATCACCAAACGACGTGGTTTCTTCTCAGCCACAGTTTTCCTTTCCACGGACACGCTGCGAATGTAACACCGGGCACTGACACGACGGCAACGCTGATGATCGCACCACCGTCTGTGAACTGCTTTCAGCCGCTGTCAGCAGCTGTACGACACGGCCCGGGTGCGTCCAGCTGTTCTCACCTGACTGTAACGGTCTCACTCGAGTACAGGGTAGACGAACCCGAGCGGGAGTATGTCGCGCACTTGCCTGACCAGCTGCTGGCACAGCTTGTCAGAATCGACTTCGAGCAGGGCGGCGAGCGCCCCGGCGACGGTCCGCAGGGTCATGCTCCCGTCAGCCACTCCGATGAATGCCGCAAGTGCGGTGTCGACCGTCAGCGTCTGCCCGAAGCCTGTCCCCTGGGCCATTTCGATGACGGACGGATTTTCGCTGCCGGGTTCGTGATGTCGGTGTTCGACGATGTCGGATCCGCGCACGAACGCCGTGGCTGCAAGTTCTGAGTCTTCTGCGCCTTCGAGCCATTCGAGCATCGCCATGCGGGTGTCGAGAAACGCCGCCAGTCCCGCCGCGTTTGCCCCGAGTGGTCCGCTGATGCGGTCAGCGGCCGCGAACGCCGAGGCAGCCGCGCTGCGTTTGAAGCGCACCCACCCGAAGGCGATCTGCTCGACTGAGCGGGCAGCGAAGTCGTCAAGCCAGGCTGCGGTATCTGCGTTCCACTGTCCACTGGCCCGAGCCACCCCGCCGTCGCGAATCCAGGTGTGCGCATAGGCGGTCGGAGTCAGCTGCTCACGTTCAATCACCATGAGCGATGTTTCGCCGGCGGCCGAACCCACACTCGCAGTCTGCTCGTGCTTGTGCCAGGCGACGGGGCCGGCCTCGGCTCCCGACTGGGCCACTTCCCAGTTGCCGAGCATGGCGGCCTGTCCGCCTTCGGTCAGGTGGCCCGGAATATCGCGCACCAGTGAGCGCATCAGCTGGTCACCCGGCAGCCCGCCGTCTCGGTACTCAAACTGCCCCCGGGCAGCCTGCGGCGTGATAACGAACGGCGGGTTGGTCACCAGCAGATCGACCGCCTGCCCGCGCAGTGGCTCCAGCAGGCTGCCCCTGCGGGTTTCGATGTTGTCGATCCCGTTGATCTGCGCGTTCAGCCGCGTGAATTCAAGAGCGCGCGCAGAGATGTCCGTGGCGATGACGCTGTCTGCGTGCAGGGCCAGAGCAAGCGCTTGAATACCGCAGCCCGTGCCGATGTCAGCCGCTGTTGTCACGGCTTCGCGCGGCGTGATCTCAATGAGAGTGCGCCCGGCACCACCGAGTCCCAGCACGTATCTCCCGTCGAGAACCGTCGGCTGGGTCAGCGTGCCGAAATCGGAGGCCAGGTAGAGGGTGTCGGGTTTGCGCTGCCCCACCAGCCGCGGCACGCCCACGGGCAGGGAGTACGGGACAATCGACACTGAACTCACGAGGCGCCGCTCGCCTTCCACCTGATACTCACCCGAGTGCTGATCACCTGAGTGCGATTCACCAGCATCGGCTGGGACCAGCAGGCCCGCAGCGCGCAGCGCACTGGTGAGATCAGCACCGAGTGCATCCTCAGCGCTGGCAGTGGGAACAGCATCCGCCAGCAGGAACAGCCGTGCGACAACAGCAAGCGAAGCGGAGCTTGTGCGCGCAAACCACAGGGCGGGCGCGGCATCGTTAGTCAACAGCGCCTGATCGACGTCAGGCCCCCACAGAGCTTTCAAACCCGGCTGTGTGTACTCCAGACTTTCCAGTGATGAGCGCAGGTGCGAGGGCCATTCAGACCCCGCGGTCTGGCCGCGGCCAGCGGGCTCTCCAGAACCCGCTGCTGCTTCAGAGCCTGCAGGCATTCCAGCAGCCCCCGCAGAGTCGATCTTGGGCACAGCCGGCAGTGAGCTTCGCATATTTCCTTCCAACAGCAGGCGGCAGACAGCGCATATCAAGCCTACGCACAACGCAGGCGCGTGAGAGAATGCGCGCATGCCGTCCGCTCTTACCGACCTCCTCACTCGCTTTGGCGAACGTGCCGACCGCGTGACGCACATTGAGAGCATTCCGCAGCGGCATGCAGTTACCGGTGACTGGCCCGACTGGGTGCATGACGACGTCACCGCGGTATTCGCCGGTACGGGCATCACCAAGCCGTACAAGCACCAGGTCGAAGCTGTGAACAGCATTGCATCAGGCACTGACACAGTGGTGGCGACCGGCACCTCGTCGGGGAAGTCCCTGACCTTCCTCGTGCCGATCCTCGACTCGATTGCCCGGACTCGCGACAGAGTCCGCCCGGCAACCTCCATATACCTGGCACCGACCAAGGCCCTGTCACACGATCAGCTCACCGCCGCAGCGAGCCTTCCCCTGCGGGGGCTGCGTCCGGCAGCCTTCGACGGGGATGCTTCGCACGCGCAGAAAGACTGGGCTCGCAGGTGGGCCAACCTGCTGTTCACCAACCCGGACATGCTGCATCGCTCGGTCCTTCCGGCCCACTCCCGATATGCGCGCTGGTTCAAATCGCTGCGGTTCATCGTCGTCGACGAAGCCCACCGGTATCGCGGCGTTTTCGGTTCACACGTGGCGCTGGTGCTGCGTCGACTGCTGCGCATTGCCGAACACTACGGCGCCCAGCCCGTTGTCATCGGTGCTTCGGCCACCATGAGCGAACCCGCTGAGACATTCGCTCGGCTGACCGGCCGCCGGGCTGCCGCTATCACCGACGACTGCTCGCCGCGGGCCGCCGGCGAATTCATCCTGTGGGAACCGCCGCTGCTGCCCGGGTCCGATGCCACAGACTTCATGCCGTCCCCAAGCCCCGACCCGGCAGACGCAGACCCTGCCGCGGCCCGTGACGCGGCTGCCCGCGACGACCACCAACTCCCCACGGCCGTGCCGCTTCCAGTCGACGCAGCTCGCCGATCCACAATCGCCGAAGCCGCAGACATGCTCACCGACACCACGTGTGCCGGATACCGATCGATTGCCTTCATCGCATCCCGGAAGGGAACCGAGGCTCTCGCAGGGGCGATCCGCACGGAAGTCGAAAGCATCGCGCCAAAACTGACGAAGACAATTGCCGCCTACCGCGGGGGCTATCTCCCAGAAGAGCGCCGCATGCTGGAAACCGCTCTGCGCAGCGGCAAGCTGCGCACTGTGGCTTCGACAAATGCTCTGGAACTGGGCATCGACATATCCGGTCTCGATGTGGTCGTCATGGCCGGCTGGCCCGGCACCCTTGCAGCCCTGTGGCAGCAGGCGGGACGGGCGGGCCGATCCGGTCAGCAGTGGTGCGCTGTTCTCATTGCCCGCGATGACCCGCTGGACACCTACGTGGTCCACCATCCCGAGGCGATCTTCGACACGCCCGTCGACGCCGGCGTCATCAACCCCGCCAACCCCTATGTCCTGGCGGGTCACCTGCTGGCCGCAGCCGCCGAACTGCCGCTGACAGCCGACGACTTCCCGCGCTTCGACGCCCACACCCACCCAAGCACGGGCCGACTCCCCACAGACCGGGCCACCACAGCCCAGCCCGAACAAGCAGATGAGCGGGGCGGCGCCTCGTCATCTCAAACAGCTCAGCTTGTCTCCCAGCTGACCGAACACGGAATGTTGCGGGCCCGGCCCACCGGGTGGTTCTGGACAAAAGCGGAATCGGCGGCCGCGCTGACCGACATTCGCGGCTCCGGCGGCGGGCAGGTCAGGCTTGTCGAACAGGAAACTGGCCAGCTGCTGGGAACGGTTGACGACGCCAGCGCGCACACACAGACCCACACCGGCGCGATCTACGTCCATCAGGGCGTCGAGTATCAGGTGCTGGACCTCGACTTGGACAGTTCGGTGGCGATGGTCCAGCAGGTCACGGTGGACTTCACAACACAAGCGCAGTCGACAACCGAAATCAGCATTGTCGAAACCCACGACCAGTTCGCCCTGCCCAGCGGCGTGCGCGTTTTCACCGGAACCGTCGACGTGACCGACCAGGTCACATCGTTTGTGCGCAAACAGAAGCGCACCGGGGTCCGCTTGGGGGAGTTCGAGCTCGATCTTCCCGCCCGCACCCTGCGGACCACGGCGGTGTGGTGGACGGCACCGGAGGGCCTGATAGCCGATGCCGAGGTGGATGCGGCGGACTTGCCGGGTGCGGTTCACGCGGCTGAGCACTGTGCAATCGGCCTGCTGCCGCTGTTTGCCGGCTGTGACCGGTGGGACATCGGAGGGGTGTCATCTGACAGACATGCTGACACCGGCATGGCGACGGTCTTCGTGCACGACGGTCAGCCGGGCGGGGCGGGATTTGCCGAGCGCGGCTTCACTGAGTTCCGTCGCTGGTGGCAGTCCACACTGGACACTCTGGACAGCTGCGAGTGCGCCAACGGCTGCCCCAGCTGCGTGCAGAGTCCCAAGTGCGGCAATGGCAATGAGCCGCTCGACAAAGACGCCGCCCGGCGCCTGCTGCTGCAGATGCTGACGTGAGGGGTGTCCTCACGAAAGCGAGGTGGCGCCCCGGGAGACAGGGCGGCCCGGCAGCCGTGTGCCGCCTCGCCGGGGCCTCTCGGCGCTCCCCTGCCGCACTCAGTCCGTGACGAGGCCGTTGTCGACCACGAGGTTCTGCCCTGTGACCGCCCGCGATGCCGGCTGTGCAAAGAACATGGCCGCCGAAGCGAATTCCTCCGGTGTGGTCACGTGCCCCAGAGGCGTTGTTGCTGCGATCGCGTCGAAGACGTCATCCGGGGTGGCAGCCGATGCGTCGGTGGTGCGCAGCAGGCCGCCGGACACCATGTTGACGCGCACGCCCAGCGGACCGAGGTCTTTTGCGAAAGTGCGCGTCAGCGACAGCAGGGCGGCTTTGGCGGCGGTGTAGTCGTGATACGGCACGACGGGGTTTTGGAACAGGTTGGTGCCGATGTTGATGATTCGGCCCGAGCCGATTTCACGGAACCCGTTCATTGCGGCCTGAATGACGTGGACCGCCCCGCTGATGGTGCCGCGGAACTGGTCGTCGAAAGCAGCATAGGAAATCGAGTCAGCGTCAGGGCGCTGGTCGCCGTTGAAGGAGAAGTCCACCAGGGCGTTGTTGACCACGGTGGTTACGGGCCTGCCGAATTCTTCGCGTGCGGCGTCGAACATGGCTTTGACTTCGCGGAAGTCGGTGACATCTGCGCGCACTGCCAGAGCATCGCCGCCTTTCGCCCGAATCTGTTCGGCAAGGCGAGACGCTTGGTCTTCCGAGTTGCGGTAGTTGATGACAACCGCCGCACCTTCGGCATGGAAGGCTTTGACGAGTGCGGCCCCAAGCCCGCGCGCGGCACCGGTGACCAGCACCAGCTGCTCGCGCACGGGCATGGCTGCTGTTGTGTGGGCTTGTGCGTTCGTCATTGAACCTCCCCGGGTATTGACCAGTGTTGGTCAGACTGCGTGGAGTTCCACTTTAACCCGGCTATCAGACCAGACCGATCCACTTCCAGTAGGTTGCGGACAGCAGCAGGACCAGCAGGTATCCGACGATCGTGATCGGGATACCCGATTTGAGGAACTGCTTGGCGGTGAAGGCCCCGGTTCCGTAGGCGAGCATGTTCTGCGGTGCGGAAATGGGAAGCAGGAATCCGAAGCAGATGAGGAACTGCTGGATGATGACGAACCCGATTCCGCCGCTGGCCGCACCCGGGATGGACTGTGCCAGGGCGATGAACACAGGGATGAGCGCGGAGCTGAGCGAGGTAGCTGAAGCAAAGCCCAGGTGGATGAGGATGGTGAAGATGCCCACGAGGGCGATCATGGCGAGCATCGGCATGTCGGTTACGCCCAGGGCCCCGAAGGTCTTCTCTGACAGCCACGTTGCCGCTCCTGTGTTCAGCAGCAGTGAGCCGAGCGAAATGCCGACGGCGAACACGATGAGCGTGCCCCAGTTGATGAGCTTTTCGGCGGTCTTCCAGGAGAACACTCCCACTCGGGGAAGCAGGAGGAAGCCGATGGCGACGATGGTGACGGTTGCCGAGCTGAATGGGTGCAGGACTTCTTCGGTTGCCCACAGGAACAGCAGGCACACAGCGACGATGATCAGGCGGATTTCTTTGCCGGTGATGGGGCCTAGTTCGGCGAGTTCTTTTTCAACTACTGCGCGGCCGCCCTGGATGTGGTCGACTTCGGGTTTGATGACGCGGCGCATGATGAAGAACAGGGCGATGCTCATGAGCACTGACCACGGGGCGGCCCACATGAACCACTGTCCCCACGAAACTGACTGGCCCATGGACGATTCGATGAAGCCGGTTGCCACGAGGTTCTGTGCGGCGGCGGTTTTGATGCCGACGTTCCAGATGGACACTGCTTGGGCTGCGGTGATGATGAGGAGTGCGCCCAGGCGCGAGTTGGTGGGCAGACCGAAGGCTGCGACCATGCCCAGGAGGATCGGCACGACGGCACCGGCGCGAGCTGTTGCGGAGGGGACGAAGAACGCGAGAATCGTTGAGATCACGATCGCGCCGATGAGCACGCTGCTGGTTTTTTCGCCGGCGACTTTCAGCACCATGAGAGCCAAGCGCTTGTGCAGGCCGGTGGCCTGCATTGCGGCAGCCAGGGCGAGCGCTGCGGCGACCAGTGCGACGGCCGCGCTGGAGAAACCGCTCAGGGCCAGTTTGATTGATTCGGTCGTGCCCATCGCTTCGGCAGAATCACCTTCGAGTGCCGGGGCGAAGGACAGCATGACGGTGATGATTCCGACGATCAAGATGGACGAAACCGTGTAGGTGACAGCTTCTGTCACCCACATGACGATGGCGAAGGCCAGCACGGCCAGGCCCATTTTTCCAGCAAGGGTCAGGTCGTCGCCGGTGGGAATGAACAGCACACCGATGAGTGCGGCACAGGCGATGAAGAACCAGACCGGTTTGAGGTTCAGGTGAGCGAGGAAGCCGTCAGGGTGTTTGCTGGAGTCGGCTTCCTGTACCTGAGAGACAACTGCCTTTTCCCGCTTGGCGGATTCGGAATCGCGTGATCGGCGTTCAGCCTGTTTGCGGAGGGGACTCTTGCCTGAGGTGGCCATAGCGTTCCAATCAGTCGGTGTGCTGCGAATTGAGAGGTTCGCTTTCGACGTTACTCCCTGAGCGCAAACGCTGCATGAACTGCCCCCGTTTTGAATTTTCAACCAGCGGCTCGTGCCTGCGGACCACCTGCGACGGCGGATCTTTTAACCGCCGGAAACGGTGCTGGCAGCTTCGCTTTGACTGTGATTTTGACCCGACCGAGATCCGGTCGGGCAATGCAGTCGTCCAATGTGAAGCCGTCAGCTTCGATGAGCTTCTTTGCAACGTCACAGGGCTCGCCTGGCTGAGTTCCCCTTGCGGCGTCCGCTGCAGCCAGGGCCGCGAGGTCGGCGCTGCCATCAGCACGAGCGGACACCAGAAGCACTCTGCCGGTCAGGCCAAGACCGGCTATGAGCACTGCGGCAATACCCATGATGCTGACCGCGATTACGGGCGTCGAACCACGATCTTTCGAACGATTGCGGTCTGTTTGCCGCTTTTGGTGCGCGTTCACTGTGCACCGCCTGGCTGGCTGCCGCTTTCGGTACGCGCTCACTGTGCACCGCCTGGTTGGGTGCCGCTTTCGGTGCGTGCTCTCTGCACCGCTTGGACGTGCGGAATGAACCTGCGCACGGTTTTCGGTGTGGCAATCGTGACGGTCACGGTCGTGTATTCGCCGTCTTTGCCGATTTCGACAGCAGACCCGGGCCCGGCTTTGCTTTCTGCGCTGCGGCGCACTTCTGCGATTGGTTCGCCGCGCGCGGCTTCACGGGCGCCGGCCCGCGCAGCTTCGTAGGATCGAAGCTGCGCAAGACCGAGCGTGCCCACCCCGATGACCATGAGGATGACGAGCACAATGGCCGGCATGATCATGGCGAATTCGGCCGTCACAGCACCGCAGTCCTTTCCAGCGGTCCGCTTTCGGCGAGGAGCGAATGACATACGAGCAGCGCCAGGAACCCCGCTCCCTGAGCGAAACATCGAAGTGGGCACAGCTATCACCCGCCGAGTTTGAGTGCGCTGGTGATGACGCCGGTGATGGCAGCCTGAATGCCGTCGGACTTCAGAACCAGCACCAGAAGTGCCGCGAAACCACACGCAGCAAGCGTTGTGATCGCATATTCGGCGGTTGTTGCTCCCCTGTCCGGTTTGCGCAGCCGGACAGCTTTCTTTTCTTCTTCAATCGGAACGAGTTCCTGAACTTCGTTGTCCATCTTTTTCCTTCCTTTCTTCAGATGGTGCTTCCAGCGTGCGCCCCGGACGCATCCAAAAGAAGAGCGAAGAAAAGCCTGGGGACAACCGCGGAGTTATCCCCAGGCTTAAGAACTGCAGTTCAATAGCTCGTTTTTCGGCACCGTGAACTCAAGCAGCCAACACAGCCCTTCACAGCTGAGTGCAGGCGAAGCTCCGCCGCTGAATTCGTGTTTCAACCGCGGCGGATCCCATTCGGTTCTGAATGAGCAATCACGTTCAGCCAAAGAGCACCGACATGTCGTCGATGAGGGTGAGCACCACGGGAACAATGCCAAGCAGCACGAACGCCGGCAGAATGCACACGCCCAGCGGAATGACCAGCTGCACTCCCAGCTTCGCCGCCGCCAGGCGCCGGCGTTGGTGTTCGGCCCGCCGCAGGTCATACGCCATGGCAGACAGCAGACCAGACAAAGCCGCACCTGTCTGCGCTGAGAAGCGGATGAGCACAAAGACTTCGTTCAGATGCTCGGCATCGAAGTCGGTCTGCCCGAGTTCGAGCGCCCGGCTCAGAGCACCCAAATCAGACCGATCTCCGCCGGCGGCGGCTGCCAGAGCCAAAGCCCGCTCTATCGGCAGGCCCGCACGAAGACATATGGCGGTCAGCTCAAGATCAAAGGCGAGCGCCTCCAAGTCAGACTCGCCGTGCTCTTTCTTCTGCCTGCTCCGACGCTGCAGCAGGACGGCCAGCCAACCGGCGGAACGCTGCTCTTCACGCGGCTCCTCTTCTGTCCGGCCATCGCGTGCCCTGGATCCAAGCACACGTTTCAAGCGTTCGTCTGAGTCCCCTATCCACAGCCACACGGCGGCCGCAATGAGCACTGCGGCAAACAGCCCGGCCATCACTGCGCCCTTTTCAACATGCGCCGCATCCACAGTCGCCCGACCACCAGCAGCACCGCACCGCTGATGCACGACACGGCACCGGGGACAGAAGCCAAAAGTTCCACCGGATCAGCCCCGATGAGCACTGCCAGGCCCAAAGACATGAGCGGCAGTGCGGTGAGAACCTTCACCGTCGACTGGGGTCCGGCCAGTGCTATGGCCCGCTCCCGTGCCGAATCGGTCTGCATTCGCGCGGTCTTCGCAAACCGCTCCAGCAGATTCGCAGCCGGCGCACCCGCAGACTCCGCAACAAACCACACGGAGGCCATGTGCAGAAGAATGTCCTTTGACAGTGTTGGCAGCCCTTCCGCCTGCGTGGAGAGCGCCTGATGCGCAGCGGTGCCGAGCTCGGCCGAGCGCGCCGCCGTAGCCAAAGCTGTCCGCAGGTCCTCCGGCCCGGGAAGCTTCGCCAGGTGCGCCAACACCGTTGAGGGTGCTGCCCCCACACGCAGCAGCTCAGCAGCGCGGTCGATGACGGCGATTGCGGCAGCCGCATGTTCTTCATCTTCGTTTTCGGATCTGCGAAAACGCCGCACAAAGCTCTTAGCACGCCCCCGTATTCGCCCGCCCGAAACATCTGTGCGATCACCAGCCAGCAGCTTCCGCAGACGCCTTTCGGCAGGGTCCCACATCCACAGCCCGGCCGCCATTGCAGCCAGCACAGCAGCCAAGAGAATCATGACCGCGCCCCCTGTTTCCGCCTAAGCCAGTCAAGAAAGCCCTTCCAGCCCGCGTTCGGACCGCGTTCGGCGCTCCACACTGTCGCCAGTTCTGCCGAGGTGTCGCCAGCTTCCACAGTCCCCGCACCCTGCGTGCGCGGCAAGCTCGGTGCAGGACGGCCGGAGCTTGTGCGCGCGGCGATTTCGGAGAGTCTTCTGTGTCCGTCACGCCCGCGGGTGATGTGCAGGATGACGTCGATCGCGGTCACCGACTGCGAGCGCACTGCCTCCGAAGTCATGCCTGCCAGCGCACCGAGAGCTTCGAGCCGGGCGGGAACCGCGGATGCGGTGTTGGCGTGGATGGTGGCGCACCCGCCTTCGTGGCCGGTGTTGAGAGCCGTGAGCATGTCACGGACCTCCGCGCCCCGGCATTCCCCGATGATGAGTCTGTCCGGCCGCATGCGCAGGGCGTTGCGCACCAGATCGGCCATGGAGACTTCGCCCATGCCTTCGACATTTGCCTGGCGGGCAGCCAACTGCACCACGTGGTCATGGCGGACGTTGAGTTCCCGTGAATCTTCGACGATGACGATCCGCTGGTCTGCGGGAAGCTCTGCAAGAAGCGCTCCCAGAAGAACGGTTTTTCCCGATCCGGTTCCACCGGATATGAGGATATTAGCCCGCACTTCCAACAGCCCCAGCAGAACCTCGGCGATGTCTGCGGGCACAAAATCGCGGGCAATCAGCTCCGCGAGCCTGAAGCCTTTGCTGCGGGGAACGCGGAAGGACATCACGGTGTGCTCACCGGCAAGCGGTGGAATGAGCGCGTTGAGCCGCACTCCGTCCGGCAGGCGGACGTCCACGAGCGGCTGAGAGTCGTCCAGGCGCCTGCCGCCGAGTGCTGCCAAACGCACTGCAAGTGCCCGCACGTCGTCTTCGGTTCCCAGTGACAGGGGAACGCGAGTCAGCCCGCTTCCTCTGTCAATCCAAACGTCTTGGGGGCTGTTGACGAAGACATCGGTCACGTCCGGTTCGTCAAGAAGCGACTGCAGCGGGCCGGCCCCGCCCAGCTGAGCCGAGATGCGGCTGACCAGCTCCAGAAGTTCAGCAGATCCAACCACCCGGCCGCTGCGGGCAAGTGCTGCCGCCACGGACCCGGCGGTTACCGGGCCGGGGTTCTCCAAAAGGTGCGTTCTGACATCGCGGATGAGCTCAGCATCGAGCCACTGGGTTTCCAGAGTCACAGCGGGCTGCCTTCCACGATTCTTTCAGCCAGGCGCCCCACGTGAGTGCGGGCGATCGGCAAGCCTTCACCGCGATCCACGGCTGAAGCCGTCTGGGGGTCGTCCCTGATGATTCCCACCAGCGGAAAGCCGATTGTGTCGGCTACGAGTTCGGGCCGCACACCGCCCCTGCCCGCGTCTCGCACTGCAATGCGCACGGCTGAGTTGACTGCCTCGAGGCGCCTGGCGACCCGCGATGCTGCGACCGCGGCGCGCACCCTGCCGGGCACGACAACGGTGAGTTCACTGCACATGCGGGCCCACTGCACGGGCGCGTGTCGCGGCAGGTCCACGACTACCAGCTCAAATGCCTGCTGTGCAGCCGTCATGACAGCTTCGAAGACGTCGGGTGTGAGCTCCTCTGTTCCCGTGCGGTCCCACGACAGCAGCGCCAGCCCGTCGGTGCGCGGCAGCGAATCCCGCAGAGTGGAAGGACGCAGTCTGCCGCGCGATGCTGCCAGGCTCGGCCAGCGCAGACCGTCTTTGCCCTCCGCACCGAGGACGAGGTCGAGGCCCCCGCCCAGCGGATCGGCGTCGAGCAGCACCGTGTCGATGCCCTGCGCTGCGGCACTGCGTGCAACCGCGCTTGCAAGCACCGAGGTTCCCGCTCCTCCGACCCCGCCGACGAAGCCCCACGTCTGAGCGGGTTCTGCCGGCGGTTCGACGGCGTTGATCATGCGGATGGTGAGCCATTCCGCCCCTGCGGGCAGCACCGCCACGGTGTCTGCTCCCAGGCGCGCTGCGGCTGCCCACACAGCGTTGGACTGCGTCAGCGTCACAAGGACGGTGGGGACATTTCCCACGTCCGGGGCCTCCGTGATGTCGTCGCCGATCAGAACGAGCGCCGCGTCCTGCCAGCCGCCGTTCTCCGGCAGACGGATATCAAGGCCCAGTCCAATGCCGTCTGCAAGCGCGGCACAGTGGTCGATAAGGCTGGGCACTCGGGTGAAGAGCACTACGCGAGGTCGATTCATACCTCAACAATTGCCTTTTCACTCAACGGCGAAAACGCTCCGCATGGCCCTGTTGACAAGCGGCTGGCTGTCCACAGTCCACAGCACACAAGTCACAGTCGCGCCCCACAGTGCCCGCAAAAGTTCAGCGCGCGCCAAAAGCCCGCCCACCCCAACCCCACACCAGCGAATCAATATATTGCCATTCGTTTATATATCTGCGAGAATGGAGCCACCAAGCCGGTCATATCCGGCGCAGACAGCACATGCGCACACCCAGCGCAGAACACAAGGAGAACATCATGGCTGCAGGCTGCGAAGCTCACCACACCAAAGACGAACACACCCACGGCCCCAACTGCGGTCACGAAGCCGTCCAGCACGGCGACCACGTTGACTACGTGCACGACGGCCACCGCCACGCAGAACACGGTGACCACTACGACGAGTGCGCGGCCTGAATCTGACCGCACTCACACTGTCAGCTGACTGACCGCACCAGCTCACTCGAGCCACGACAAAGGCCGAGGCGGAACTTCCTATAGGGGTTCCGCCTCGGCCTTTGCTGTGGCTCGCGGCTGCTCTCAGGTGCGCGGAATGCGCCCGGCTTGCACGCTCTGGCAGATCTGAACGCCTTCGCCGACGCCCTTTTCCACAGCTTCGGCATTCATAGTGATCCAGCCGATGACGTCCCGCCCGCTGGTGTAGGCAGCACCGGCTTCGCCATAGCCTGCTGCGTCAGACAGCAGAGCGGCTTCCGGCACCGCAACGCCCGTGATGTCGACGCCAGAAGACACCATGTGAATGCGAAACAGCGCCCGGGCAATGAGTCCGTTGCCGATCACAAAGGGGCGCATCGCCAGGATCTCCCCGTGCAGAATGCACGCAACGACGAAGCCGGGAAGGCTCTCATCCTGCAGCAGAGCTTCGAGGTCGGCCAGACGCTGCTGGACTTCGTCCGGGCTCGGTGCCGAGGGCAGTCCGCCCATGTCTCCGGGTTCTTCCCCGGCACGGCGCGGCCTGCCCAGCTGATCGTCCTCGGCCAAACCTGCTCCGCCTGCCAGGCTCAGCCTGGCCAGGTGCCCCATGAAGCCGGACCGCAGAGCATCCGGGGTCTGCGACAGTTCGTCTGCGACGGCTGCCACGCGAACCGCCGCAGTCAGCTGCACGCCCGACATGTCGTCAGTCACTTCGCGCCCAGCGCCGATGACTTCGCGCACATAGTTCAGCGGATACCTGGCACCTTCCAAAGCCGCTGAGGTGCGGGCCGCCCGAACGGTCGCTTCGGCGCGGCATTCGGCCATTCGCTTGCGCAGCGCGTTGTGCCAGCGCAGCTGAGTGCAGGCGGTGCGAACGCGTTCGATGGCATCCTCCACCGTCGGCACCTGCGCCAATGAGCGCAGGGCCTGTGAAAGGTCAGTCATCAGCCGCGTTCGACTCCGTGGACATTGCGCAGCTCGCCGATCCGACCGTCTTCGCTCTGCACCGTGAACGTATCGCCGTTGTCGGCAAGCGCCAGAATCCACTTGCCGGGTTCCAGCTGGAAAACCGGCTGGCCGGATGCTTCGACGGCCGTTCGCGGTTCTGGAACCGCGAACCAGAAGGGCTCACGCTGCGGGTGGGCGTGCTTTGGCTGCCTCTGTTCAGGCTGCGGCTGCTCCGGCTGGGGCGCCTCCGACTGGGCCTGCCTTAGACGCCTGCGCTCCGGCAGGGGCTGGTCGGGCTGGAACGGCTGGTCCGACTGAATCGGGCGGTCAGGCTGCGGCTGCTCCGGCTGGTCGTGTTGGATCGGCTCAAGCCGCTGGGTCTGCTCCAGTCCATGGTCAAGGGCCGAGGTGCCACTGACCATAGTCGCGTCCTCTTCAAAAGCGCTTTCTTCCGAGGCGGCGCGATGGACTTCGCGCTCCTGGCGGCTATCGCGCGAGGCCACGTTGGGTTCGATGCCCCCGGTGGGATTTTCAGCAGCCGAGGCAACAGTTTCCGAAGGGGCAGGTGCGGGGTTTTCCTGAACGGCCTCTGTGCCGTGGGCCGACGGCTGTGAATAAGCTCCGACCTGGCCGGCGTCCCACTGTGCTCCCAGTGCAGCGCCGCCTTGGTTCGGTTCGGGCTGAACGGGCTCAGACTGAGCAGACTCGGGCTGAGCGGGCTGGGGTTCAACGAAACCAGGCTGCATCGGGCCGCTGTGTGCCTGACCCGGCTGCCCCGGCTGACCCGCCTGGTTCGGCTCATCTGCCTGGCCCGGGTGCCCACCCTGACTCGGGTGGCCAGCCTGACCCAGCTGCCCCGCCTGGCTCGGGTGGCCAGTCTGACTCGGGTGGCCGGGAGCAGGCCATCCCTGAGCGTAGCCGGTATGGGCCGGGCCGCTCTGGACCATGCCGGGATGGCCGGGTGCCGACTGCACGGGACCGGGCTGCACAGCCGGCGCCTGCACCGGAGCACGGCGTACGGGGCGAGCCTTCGGGTGTGCGGGAACAGACTCGCGAGCTTCGAATTCGTCCGCTCCGAGTGCCGGAATCACGGTGAAGACTGCGGCGAATGCCGCAAGCCCAGCACCGATGAGCCCAATGAAGGCACCCCACGACGGGTTAGCGAACGGGAACAGGTGAATGAACCGCACAAACTGCACCGCGGCACCGGTGGCTGCCAGGACCGTGACGAACTGGTCCGGGCTGAACGATCCGATGTTCTGCGGGAACGAGCGAACCGTCTTGTTGAGAACCCCGATGAGACCAGCGGCGAGAATGGGCAGAACCCCGAGCATGAGAACGCCGGTGCCGTGAATATTGAACGACCACAGCCACCCGTAGGAGCCATCGCCGTAGTACGCGTCCGACCACCTGTACTGGGGCAGGAATACAGAGACGAAAACCAGAAAGGCACCGGAGGCCAGAAGAATTTCGCGGAGCCCGAATGCGGAGTCCTGTTTGCTGGGCTGAGCCGGAGGAAAGCTGCCAACTGTGCCGGGCATGGAGCCTACCATCGTGCCGGGAGCTGCGCCCGCCGGCGGGTTCTGCCCCGAACCGTGCGGCGGTCCCTGGGTAAAGGCCTGGGGACTTGCACCGTAGGGCTGCCCCTGGCTGAACGCAGACTGCGCGCTCTGCGCGTCCTGCTGGCCGTAGTGGGGACCGGGCTGCGAGAAGCCGCCTGGATAGTATGGCTGACTGCCAGATGGACTGCTCATGCTCATTGACTCCTTAATTCGCGTTTAGACGGCAAGCCTGCAAACCGGGCGGGCCCCATCAGTACACACCGGCTATGTTTTCACACGGTTCCACTGCGTGCACTGCAGAACACCCAATAACCGCCTGCGAATCGCGTCACGTGCGGTTCGCACTTTTGCAGTGGTTACAGCAGGAGTAGTGTGAAGAATGCAGTGACCCGCGTGCGCAGTGAAGCTCACAGGGTCGGGACTCACCGACGAAACGAGGATGTTTTGGCAGACGAGAACACACAGAGCCTGCTGCGAGAAAACCGCACCTTCGCTCCCCCGCAGGCATTTGCAGACCAGGCCAACGGAACCGAAGACCTCTACCGGCGCGCAGAAGCCGATCGCCTGGGATTCTGGGCTGACCAGGCGCGCGAACTCCTCACGTGGCACAAGGACTTTACGGAAGTCCTCGACTGGACCAACCCGCCCTTTGCCAAGTGGTTCCAGGACGGCGAGCTCAATATCGCCTACAACTGTGTTGACCGACACGTAGAAGCCGGCAACGGCGACCGTGTGGCTCTACACTTTGTCGGCGAACCCGGAGACACTCAGGACATCACCTACGCGGAGCTGTCACGCCGGGTCAACCAGACCGCAAACGCTCTGACAGAACTGGGAGTCAGCCGCGGAGACCGCGTGGCCCTCTACATGCCGATGATTCCCGAAGCGGTCATCTCGATGCTCGCCTGCGCTCGTCTGGGCGCTGCACACTCAGTTGTGTTCGGCGGTTTCAGCCCCGATGCCCTGCACTCGCGCATTATGGATGCGCAAGCGGAAGTCGTCATCACCGCCGACGGAGGTTTCCGCCGCGGCAAGCCGTCTGACCTCAAAGCGACGGTCGACGAGGCCCTGAGCCACGGCGACACCCCTGTTCGCCACGTGCTGGTGGCAAAGCGCACCGGCGAAGACGCCCATATGGTCGACGGGCGCGACCAGTACTTCCACGATGTCGTCGACCGCCAGTCCGCTGACCACACCCCCGAGTTCTTCCCGGCCGAACAGCCGCTGTTCATCCTCTACACCTCGGGAACCACAGGAAAGCCCAAGGGCATTCTCCACACCTCCGGCGGCTACCTCACCCAGGCGGCCTACACCATGAAGTACGTGTTCGATGCCAAGCCGGAAACCGATGTCTTCTGGTGCACCGCCGATGTCGGCTGGATCACGGGGCACACCTACATCGCCTACGGGCCGCTGGCTATGGGCATGACGGAGGTCATCTACGAGGGCACTCCCGACAGCCCGCACCGGGGCCGCTGGTGGGAGATCGTCGAAAAGTACGGGGTGACCCAGCTATACGCCGCCCCGACTGCCATCCGCACGTTCATGAAGTGGGGTGAGGAGATCCCGGCGGAGCACGACCTTTCGTCGCTGCGACTGCTGGGCTCCGTCGGCGAACCCATCAACCCGGAAGCGTGGATGTGGTACCACCGGGTGATCGGCGGCGAGAAGTGCCCGATTGTCGACACCTGGTGGCAGACCGAGAACGGGGCGAACATGATCGCTCCCCTGCCCGGCGTGGTTTCCACCAAACCGGGCTCAGCACAGCGTCCGCTGCCGGGCATCAGCGTCGACGTCGTCGATGACACCGGTGAGCACATCGGCAGCAACCGGGCAGGCTACCTTGTCATCACCGAACCGTGGCCGTCTATGCTGCGCGGTGTCTACGGCGATGACCAGCGCTACAAAGACACGTACTGGTCGCGTTTTGAAAACATGTACTTCGCCGGTGACGGCGCCCGTTTCGATGACGATGGGGACATCTGGTTCCTCGGCCGCGTTGACGATGTCATGAACGTGTCCGGCCACCGCCTGTCGACCGCTGAAATCGAGTCCGCCCTGGTGTCCCACGACGCCGTTGCCGAAGCCGCCGTCGTCGGTGCCGATGACCCGACTTCCGGCCAGGCGGTCATGGCGTTTGTCATCACCCGCGGTGACTTCGCCGACAGCGACGGGGCAGAAGAACAGCTGCGCCAGCACGTGGGACGCGAAATCGGGCCGATCGCAAAACCCAAGCACATCTACTTCGTTGACGACCTGCCCAAGACCCGCTCCGGCAAGATCGTCCGCCGACTGCTGAAGAACCTCGCCGAGCGCAAAGACGGAGGAGACTCTTCGACACTGGCAGACGCTTCCGTTATGACCAGCATCCAAGCGGCCGTCGACCGAGCGCATAACTCCTGATCAAGGCTGCGGCACGGGCGCTTCGGGAAAGGCGGGACGCCATTCCCCCCCTCCCGAGGTGTCTGTGAGCACCGCCTCATCCTCACCTTTCGTTGGTGCTGATGAACTGTTCGCACTAGTATCGAGACAAAGGCGTGCATTTTCTAGGAGGCAACGACCCATGTCTGATCGGTCCATTGCGCAAATCGTGCGGGACATCTCTGCCGACACAAAGGCTCTGGCGGAAGAAGAAGCCGCACTGGCCAAGCAGGAGATCAAAGAGGGTTCCGTCAAACTCGGCACCGCTATCGGTCTGACCGTCGTCGGCCTGGGCATCCTCATCATGTCCCTGTTCGTCCTGACCGCGTTCTTCGTCGCTGTCTTTCACGAATTCGCCGGTTGGGGCTGGTGGGCCAGCACCCTCATTGTGTTCGGCATCTACGTCGTGATCGCCTCGGTCCTCGTGGCGATTGCCGTGCCGCTGTTCAAGAAGGGCAACCCCACGCCGACTCGTGCGACTGACCGCGGCAAGTCGGTCATCGCCGCAGTCAAGACTGCGCTGACCAACCCGTCCGGTCCGCGCGTGTAGGCGGCTGAAACCCGAACCTAAAGGGGGGGCTGGCTCATATGAACCAGCCCCCCCTTTGCGTGCGTGGCGAGCACCGCTTTTCACCTGCGGTTGGTGTTCGGTGAGCTCAGATGTCGATGTGCAGGCGGTTAGTCCGATCCCATTCCCGCGACCATCCAAGGGCTTCAAACGCACTGTCGAGCAGCCCGGCGGTGAACCCCCAAGAGCGCAGAACTCCGGCATCGAAAACAGGTGAGTGCCATCCGGTTTTCGGCACCTTGAACACTCCGCGGTTCGCAGGTGCCACAAGGTCGGCTACAGGCACCCGGTGCACGGAAGACGATTCCGCCCGGTCTACCGCCCGCAGCACCTGCCGACCGTCCCATGCGGCGATCACCGGCGTCACACTGTGCCGACTGACGGGAACCCACAGTGAAGGCCACGTGCCGATCACATTCACTCGAGCAGGGTCGACCCCCGTTTCCTCCCGCGCTTCCCGCAGTGCCGCATCGACTGCCGTTGCGTCCTCGGGATCTCTGCGGCCGCCTGGAAACGCCACCTGACCGGGATGATTGCGCAGAGTATCGGCGCGCTTGAGCAGCACCACGTCAACGTCCCCGAAATCACCCAAGCGGTCCTGTTCGCGCAGTCCGGCCTCTGTACGCGGCTGGGTCCCGCGGCCAAACAGCATGAGAACAGCCGCCGGGCGCACAGAGTCGTCCTCTTTCGGTCTGCGGTGGTGAATCCAGTGATCGGAAATGTCCGACTGCGCCAAATCGCTCAGCGCCGCAACGAGGCCGGCGTCGCTCACAGCTGCCATCCGCCCTGTGGAACCTCCAGACCGTAGGCGAGCTTCGCCTCGGCTTCGGCAGGATCAAGCGGGCCCATTCCGTAACTGGGACACAGGCGGGCAATCGGGCACACACCGCAGGCCGGTCCTCGCGAGTGGCAGATGCGCCGCCCCAAGAAGATCAGCCTGTGAGAAACCATCGTCAGATCAGACTTCTTGTACAGGGGCAGCAGGTCGGCTTCCACTTTGTCGGGGTTTTCTTCGCTTGTGAATCCCAGCCGCCTGGCCAAACGCCCCACGTGAGTGTCGATCGTCAGCCCGGGAGTGGAAAAGGCATTGCCGAGCACCACGTTTGCCGTCTTCACCCCAACCCCGGGCAGCCGAACCAGAGCTGCCTGGTCAGCAGGCACCTCGCCGGCGTGTTCCTCAACAAGCTGCTCCGCCAGGGCAATGATGTTCTTGGCCTTCGACCGGAAGAAGCCCGTGGGGCGGATGATCTCCTCCACGTCCTCCACGTGCGCCTGCGCAAGCGTCGTCGCATCCGGGTATGCGGCAAATAGCTCCGGTGTCACCTGGTTGACCCGAACGTCCGTAGTCTGTGCCGACAGCACCGTGGCTATCAGCAGTTCGAAAGCATTGCGAAAGTCCAGTTCCGCACGCGCGTCCGGGAAGACCTTCTGCAGCATCCTGTCGATCTTGCGCGCCCTGCGGACTCTGCCCAACCGGGTTTCCTCAGCAAAGCGACGCTGACTGCGCTCAAGCACGCTGTTGTGTGCCACACCCACTCCTTTATCTGCTGGTCAGCATAGAACACAGACACTGTGCTCCACCCGCAGAGCATTGCTACGATTGACCTGTATCACATTGCGGCAGGATTTCAATGGGCCGAAGGACCCCGTCGCAGAACAGCAACCTGGAGGTACAGACGTGGATATCGAAGTCGTCCGCAGTGCGGCACTGTTCGCAGGACTCGATGACGAAGCGACGAACGCGCTTGTCAAATACATGAAGCCGCGCAGCCTGCGCCGTACCGCCGTGCTCTTCCACGAAGGAGACTCCGGGGACGAGCTCTACATCGTGTCCTCCGGCAAACTCAAGGTCGGCCGCGAATCCGAAGACGGGCGCGAAAGCCTCCTCTCAGTTGTCGGTCCTGGTGAAATCATCGGTGAGCTCGCACTCTTCGATCCGGGCCCGCGCTCCTCGACCGTCACTGCGGTCAGCCAGACGGAACTGCTCAGCCTCAAACACGACGACCTCATTGCGTGGCTCGAAGATCGTCCGCAGGCGGCAATGAACCTGCTGCGGGCACTCGCCCAGCGTCTGCGCCGCACCAACGAAACCGTCGGCGACCTCGTGTTCTCGGATGTTCCCGGCCGTGTTGCCAAGGCCCTGCTGGACCTCAACCGCCGCTTCGGCCGTCCCGCTCCGGACGGCAGCCTGGTGCAGCACGACCTCACGCAGGAAGAACTCGCCCAGCTTGTCGGCGCATCGCGCGAAACCGTCAACAAGGCCCTGGCAGACTTCGCACAGCGCGGCTGGATTCGACTCGAAGCTCGTGCCGTCGTCATCCTCGACATGGACCGCCTGCACAATCGCGCACACTGATCCGCGGGCCGTCGGCGCCTCAGCCGTGCTTCTGCACGTACTCCAGTTGCGCGGCGACAATCGTGTTGACCGTCTGCCGCATGTCCTGCGGCGCGGTCGCGTACACGATCCGGCCGACGGCCTCGGTCAGTTCATGTTCGGGTGAGATTTCCAGCCCGTCCAGCTGTGCGCCCTGTTCTGCCAGCGCAGCCCGCACTTCGTCCAGCCGCTCGCGGCGGTGCGAAATGTAGTAGTCCAGCACTTCGGCCGGATTGGCTATGGACTCTCCGTGGGCTGGCTGGATTTCGGTGATGCGGCCCTGCTCCACCATGCTGCGCAGGCGTGCGAGAGAATCAAGATACTTTTCGACCGAACCGTCACCGTGCATGATCACAGTTGTTCCGCGTCCCAGCACCGTGTCTCCAGAGAACAGCACGGTGCCCGCCAGCACGCTGATCGAATCGAGCGTGTGTCCGGGGGTTGACACCAGCCGGATGCGGTCGGTTTCCGCGGGGCCGAATTCGAGGACCGCATCGTCGCCGCTGAGGTCTTCGTGTTCCAGCGGAGGAACAAAACGGGCGAATGCGCTGTCGACTGCGAATACAGGAGTCTGCGGCGCCCATTCGTCAACTGTTTTGAGCAGATCCGAATGGTCCCAGTGGTGGTGTGTGAGAACGATTCCGCGCAGTTCACGATCCCCGACGAGTTCACTGAGCGCTCCCAGGTGTTCGTCCAGCTGGGGGCCGGGGTCGATGATGACTGCGGCGCTATCGTCAGCGGTGAACAGCACGTAGCTGTTCGTGCCGTCGAGTGTCATGGGGCTGGGGTTGTCTGCTGTACGGCGGGCAAAACGAGGTGCCGGGTGCTGTTCGTTTGTCATCATTCTTCTTCCGGTGGTTCGCTTTCTGATTCCGACAGCGTTGTCGGGTCTTCTTCTTCGTTTTCGGTTGTCAGCTGAGACAGTTCGTCGATGGCATGGTCGGTCTGGTGCTCGATGCTGATGTGCCATTCGCCTCGGTGCTGCAGGACGGTCGGCTGCAGTGGGCGAAGATCGCGAATCTTGAGCATACTGGCAGCAGCGCTGGGAACCGTGCGCAGAGATTCCAGGACCAAGCGTGTTGACACGCTGATGAACTGGGCGGAAGCACCGTGGCCCTCTTCCCACAGATCGACCGCATCGAGGATCTCCTGCGGGGTCATCCACCCGCCCCACGACTGATTGATCGACACGAAGTCAACGTGCTGACCGGGTGGGACCACGCACACAAAGTACACGGTGTCATAGCGGCGCAGCTGCCACGGCGTGTTGACCCAGCGCATCCACGGTTTGATGAGGTCGGGACGGAACTCCACGTCGCGGCTGCGAAGCACCGAAGGGAAGGACACCTGGTGATCACGCAGCTTCTTGCCAGCAGTTTTGAGGAACTGCGGTTCAATGTCTGTTACCACCCGCAGGTCATGGCCCTCGGCCAGGGCGATGCCCATGTTCTGCAGAGCCAATCTGCCCGCGGCGGCGAAGAAGGCGACGGCTCGGCCCGATCTGTTCAGCCGCAGCGCCCGGGCACAGCGGTCCGAAGTCCAGTCGCCCATGGACAGCTGCCGTGAGTCCTCTGGTCGAACAGCGCTGAAGGGGAAGGCAAACCTGTTGCGGTCGCTGACACCGGGCTGATCGGCCTGACGGGTGATGAACACCTCGAGGCCCTTGTCGGAATCACGCACCAGCACCAGACAGACTGCGCGCCGCGGGTAGTCGGGGTTGGGCTGCATATCCGCCGAGCGAAAAAGCTCAACTGTGCGCACCAACTCGCTGGAGGCGCGAATCAGGCGGGTGGGTCTGTTCGACCCACCCGCCTGGAGACTGAGCGCAGATTTCTGCGCCCGCTGTGCGTCAGTCGCGGACGCGGAAGATGAATTCAATCTCGACGCAGGTACCCTTGGGCAGGGCGTTGGTGCCCAGTGCCGAGCGTGCGTGCTGGCCGGCTTCGCCGAAGATGTCGGCGAGGAAGTCCGAAGCGCCGTTGATCACTTCGGGCTGCTGCTTGAAGTCATCGGTGCTTGTGACGAATCCGTTGACCTTGACCACGCGTTCGATCTTGTCGAGGTCGCCGATGACGCTCTTGGCTGCGGCGAGTGCGTTGAGCACGGAGTAGCGTGCGGATTCCTGGGCCTGTTCAACGCTTACGTTGTCGCCGAGGCGGCCCGGGTTGGCAAGCTCGCCGTCGCGAAACGGCAGCTGACCGGACGTGAACACGAGGTCACCCGACTTCACGGCGGGCAGGTAGGAACCGGCCGGCGCTGCCAACTGCGGCAGCGGGAAGCCGAGTTCGTTGAGGCGGTCTTCGATCTTTGACATATCAGCCTTTCGGACGCTTCATGTAGGCAACGAGTCCCCCGTTGCCCTGGGGACCTTCCACTACCTGGACGAGCTCGTAGCCGTCCTCACCCCACAGATCCAGAATCTGTTTGGTGTTGTGGATCATGAGAGGAACAGTGACGTACTCCCACTTCTGCATTTTCTCCCCCTTCGGTGGACAGAGTTCATTGTACGAGCCGCTGACGCGGCAGGTGGTGCCTGCGTCACAGTCGACCCGGCAGAGCGTCAGTCGTCGGACTCTTCGTCTTTTTCCGGTTCCTTGACGCTGTTGCCGACGGGACCGCCAAGGCCCTTGTTGCTGTCGACGATCTTGACTGCTTGGCTCATGTAGTTCTGCCACGTTGCACCGGAATAGGTGGCACCGTAGACGCGGCCGCGGACCACGCCCTTGCCGTTCCTGCGCCAGTCACGCGAACCGTTCGGGTCACCCGTCCAGACGGCAGTGGACATCTGGGACGTGAATCCCGCAAGCCACGTGGATCCGACTTCGAAGTTGGTGGTTCCCGTCTTCGCTCCGGCCGGAGCCCCGATCTTCAGTCGCGAGGTGGTTCCGCCGTTGAAGGTCTGCGACAGTGCGTAGGACACATTCTGGGCGACGTCTTTGTCCAGTGCTCGGTGGCAGTCAGGGTCAGGGATCTTGACCTTCTTGCCGTTGCCGTCCTTAATCGATTCGATCGGAGTCGGCGTGCACAGGATGCCGCCGGCGGCGAACACCGAGTAGGCGTTGGCCATGTCAATGGGAGCAACCTGGACGATGCCGAGCACCGATGAAGGCAGGAGTGCTTCGACCACTCCCAGCTGCTCATGGACCGTCTCCAGCGACTGGCCGTTGCCGTATTTGATGCCCAGTGATTCGGCGGTCTTCATAATGCCGCACATGTTCAGCTGATTGGCCATCGAGGCGTAGGCCGTGTTGACGGAGTTCTTCGTGGCCGCAAGCGCGGTCATCTGTTCGTTGCCCTTTGAGTCGCCGGCGTTGTTCGGCGACCAGTTCGAGCCGTACCCCTTACAGCCGCGGTATTTCCACGAGTTCGCCGGGAACGTTCGCTTCGCAGCGCTGACTGAGGTGTTGAGGCTTTTGCCCTCTTTCAGCCATTCCGCGAGCACGAAGGGCTTCCACGTCGAGCCCACCTGGAAGCCGCTGGCTCCGTTGTATGCTTTCTGCACATTGAAGTTGATAGCGGTGTCGGTGTTCTTCTTGCCCTCTGTGACGGAGTAGTTGCGGTTCTGCGTCATGGCAAGGACTTTTCCGGTGCCGGGTTCAACCGTCACCACCGAATGGCCAGCACCCGATGGGTCGCCGACCGGCACACGCTTCTTGACGGAGCTGAACGCAGCTTTCTGCAGCTTGGGGTTGATGGTCGTTTGGATAGTCAGACCGCCGCGCTGCAGAAGATCGCGCCGTTCTTCCTTGGTTTCGCCGAACGCCTTGTTGTTTTCGATGTACGCCTGGACGTAGTCGCAGAAGAAGCCCATGTCGCCTGCGCCCATGCAGCCGTTCGAGGTCTTGGTGATTTTAAGGTCAAGATCGGTCTTCTTGGCGTCTTCGTATTCTTTGTCCGAGATCTTGCCCAGCTGGTGCATGCGGGAAAGAACAACGTTGCGCCGCTCGAGCGCGTTCTCCGGGAAGCGCTCGGGGTTGAAGGCGCTGGGGTTCTTCACAATGCCGGCCAAAGTTGCGGCCTGAGCGTGGTTGAGCTTTGACGCGGGAATCGACCAGTAGTGCTGCGCAGCCGCTTCGACACCGTAGACATTCGGGGAGCCCGAATAGTTGTTGATGTTCATGTAGCGGTTGAGAATCTCTCCTTTTTCGTACTTCTTCTCGACCGCAACCGCCAGCTTCGCTTCGCGCAGCTTACGGGCGTAGCCGGCCATGCCCGAGGCTTCCTTGGCGGCTTCCACGCCTTCCTTATCTGCGTCCGCGTGGGCGTTTTCGGCAAGCACGTTCTTCACGTACTGCTGGGTCAGAGTCGATCCGCCCTGCTTGGAAGACGACACGAGGTTGTGCACGAGAGCACGACCGATGCCCTGGAAGTCAACGCCGCCGTGATCGAAGAACCGGTAGTCTTCGATGGCAATCGTTGCATCCTGCATGGGCTTGGAAATCTTGTCCAGCGGAACTTCTTTGCGGTTGAGCCAGTAGAAGCTGGCGATCTGCTTGCCGTCGGCATCGAGCATGCGAGACTGTTCAGCCAGCGGCCTTTCGTCAAGCTGCGCGGGCAGGGCGTTGAACACCTGGAGCGCGTTGTTCGCACCAATGGACGCCACACCCACCGATGGGATCGCTAAGCCTGCGCCCACGATTCCGGCAACGACGCTGACGGCAATGAACTGCATCCACGCCGATAGAGTCGAAGGCGCAGCCGCTGATTCTGAAGACACCATGCCCAATATCGTACAGGCGCCGTCTGATGGAGGCACACAGGACAAGACTCCGCTGAGCCAGACCGGTCAGCGTTCAACAAGCTCCAGTACAGACACCTCGGGACGGCAGAACAACCGCACCGGCGCCATCGGGGCCACTCCAACCCCCGCGGTCACGTTGACGAGTGCCGGGCCCCGACGAAACAGACCGCGAGCTTCGCTGCGCGGACGGTCGCAGTTGGTGGCCGGTGCCCCGTAAAACGGCACGCGGATCTGCCCGCCGTGCGTATGCCCGGCAGCAATCAGCTGCGCGCCCGCACCCGCAAGACGATCGAGCACGCGCGAATACGGGGCGTGGGTCACTCCGATTCTGACTTCCGAATCATCGGGAAAAGCAGAGGCTTCGGGCGCATCGGCCTTCATGTGCGCATCGCCAAGACCAGACAGGCCGACCCGCGTGCCTTTGATGTCAACAACAGCGCTTCGGTTGTCCAGCTGCACCCACCCACGCTGCTCAAACGCATCCACCAGCCCGCGCGCATCCAAGTCAGGCGGGTTGCTGTGGGCCTTTGCCACGTTCGAAGGCCCCAGAAGATAGCGAGCGGGGTTTTTGACTTTCGGCCCCCAGAAATCATTCGATCCCAGAACAAACGCACCGGGGACGTCCAGCAGATCATCGAGGCTCTCAAGCACCGTCGATTTGGTCTGCCCTCCGTAGTTATCGCCGGTGTTGAGAACAAAGTCCGGCTGCAGGGTGTCGGCCAGACTGCGCACCCACTGCGGTTTGCGCTTCTGCCAGGCCGTTTGGTGGAGATCCGAAATGTGCAGAATCCGCACGGGCGCACGGCCCGGCGGCAGGACCGCGATTCTTTCGCGGCGCACCGTGAACAGGTTCGGTTCGACAAGCACACCGTAGGCTGCGGTCGCCACAGCAGCGACGGTCAGCCCCAGTGCCGCGCGGCTAAGAGGGCGGGCAGCAGAACAAGTCATAGTGCCGAAGTCTAGTCGCCCGCTGCGGCTTTCGGATCCTGCGCGAGGTGAGGGTGCTTGTCGAGGTCTCCCAGACGACGGTTGCGCGCCTCAAGCTGATGGTTGGTGCGGTACCCGCCGATGATCCGGGCAATGACGTAGAAGAGGAAACTGATGGTCGTCACGAACGGGCTGATGGGCACAACCGGCGACCCCAGGGCGATGAGGATTCCGCCGACCGAGGACGTCACGGCAAAGATAACTGACAGGATGGGAACGACGATGGGGTGGGATGACAGCTGCATGGCCGCCGCGGCTGGGGTGACCAGCAGAGCCATGACCAGGAGCACTCCGACCACCTGCACGGACAGGGCAACTGCAAGTCCGAGGGTCACCATGAACACGATTGTCAGCATGCCGGTGGGCACACCCTTTGCCTTGGCGATCTCGGGGTCGACTGATGCAAACTGCAGCGGCCGCCAGATGACGAAGATGACGGCCAGCACAACACCTGCGCACACCATGAGCAGCTTTGTCTGGCTTGGGCTGATGGCGACGATCTGCCCGGTCAGCAGACCGAATTTGTTGGCTGAGCGCCCGTCGTACAGTGCCAGAAACAGGATTCCCAAGCCGATGCCGAACGGCATGAGCACACCGATCATCGAGTTCGCCTCGGAAGACCGTATGCTGCCGACGCCGATGATGAGCGCAACCAGAAGCGAGCCGATGATCGAACCGTACACAACGTCATAGCCGACGAACAGGGCAAAGGCAGCCCCGGCAAAGGAGAGCTCGGCAATGCCGTGCACGGCCAAGGCGATGTCGCGCATTTTGACGAACACGGAGACAACACCGCCGACAACTCCCAGAAGCGCTGCGGCGATAATCGAGTTCGACAGCAGCGACAGCAGTTCGCCGTAGTCTTCGAAGGTGAAGAGGCTGCTCACAGTTCGGTCTCCTCCGGGTGATGATGATCTGCTTCGGTGCCGACGACAACCAGCTGACCGCCGACGGTCACCACCTCGATCCGCGTGCCGAACAGGGAGCTCAGCGCTTCAGAGGTCAGCACCTCGTCTGGGGTGCCCACCAGGAAATGGCCGCCGGCAATGTAGAGGACCCGGTCCACGTACTTCAGAATCGGGTTGATTTCGTGGGTGACGAACAGAATAGCCATATTCCGTTCGCGTCGTTTCTCATCCAGCAGGCGAGCAACCAGGTGCTGATGGTTGATGTCGAGGCTCAACAGCGGTTCATCGCACAGCAGCAGCTTGGGATCGCTGGCAAGCGCTTGGGCCAGCCGCAGTCGCTGCAGTTCACCGCCGGAGAGGATGCCTACGGGGCTGTCGGCAAAACCAGTCGCCCCAACCTGGTCTAGAAGTTCGTCAACCCGTCGTTCCTTTTTCCGGCTGGGCAGGCCGAAGCCGAAACGGTGCCCGTCGATTCCAAAGCGAACCAGGTCGCGGGCCCGCAGCGGAGTGTCACGGTCGACACCCCGCTGCTGGGGCACGTAGCCGACATCCGCGTCGCCGCGGTATGCCGCGTGGCCGTTGACTTCAACGGTTCCCTCATACAGCCGGTACTGGCCGAGCAGTGTTTTCAGCAGCGAAGTTTTGCCCGTGCCGTTGGGTCCGAGCACGGCAATGAACTCACCGGGCTCAACATCAATGGACAGGTGGTGCCACAGCACCCTTTCGCCGAAGCGAAGCTGGCCGTCTGCAATCGACAGTGCGGGACTGTTAATGGGGGAACACGTCCTTTCGAGGGCTAGAGCTGATCAGCCTTTGAGGGCTTTGTCGACGTCGTCGATGTGCGATCCCATCCAGTCGACGTAGGTTTCGCCCTCGTTGAGAGTTTCGGGTAGTTCTACCACCGGCACTTCGGCGTCGTCAGCGGCCTTGCGCAGGCTTTCAGCCTGCTCGTTCACTGCCTGCGGATTGAAGCCGAGGACTGCGACCTCCTTTTTCTTGATCTGGTCCTGAGCCTGCTTGAGAACCACGGGGGCCGCGTCCGATCCTGCTTCTACTGCCGACAGGAACTTCTGCGGTGTGGTGGTCTCCAGTCCGAGGTCTTCGAACAGCCACAGTGCAACGGGTTCAGTTGCAGCACTCTTCTTGCCTTTGCCTGCTTTCTTGACTTCGTCAGCCTTCTTCATCAGACCGTCGAGCTCACCCTGAAGCTTATCGGCGTTCTCTTCATAAGCCGCCTTGTTGTCAGGATCTTCTTCAGACAGGGTGTCTTCGATCGAGTCGACGACGTTCTTCATGGCACTAACGGAGTACCAGATGTGTTCGTTGAACGCACCGTGGTCGTGGCCCTCTTCACCGTGGTCGTGGTCGTGACCTTCTTCACCGTGCCCATGGTCATGGTCGTGGTGGTCGTGGCCCTCATCACCGTGGTCATGGTCGTGACCTTCTTCGCCGTGGTCATGGTCATGGTCGTGGTGGTCGTGGCCCTCTTCACCGTGGTCATGGTCGTGACCTTCTTCGCCGTGGTCATGGTCGTGCGGCTCGTTGGCGAAGTTCTCTTCGGCACCGGGCAGCTCTGAGACTTCGACGCCGTTGACCACCTTCGGGTCCTTGTCTGCTGCTTCGAGCATGGTCGTCATGAACGCGTCGTAGCCGCCGCCGTTGACGATCACGACATCGGCTTTCGACAGTTTGAGCTGGTCGTTCGACGTCGCTTCGTAGTCGTGGGGGTCTTTCGACGCGTCCGAAATGATGGGTTCGATATCCGCCGCGTCACCGGCGACTTGAGCGGCAAGGTCCGCGTAGACATTCGTCGAGGTGACAACATTGAGCTTGTCGCCGGAGCCTTCCGATTGGGCTTCGCCTGCCCCGCAGCCGGCCAGAACCAGGCCAGCAGCTGCGGTGAAAGCTGCAATCCGTGCAGACTTCATAAGGGTGCAACTCCTTCACATAGGTGCAAACCACCCCAATGTAGGTTTCGCTCACCAGCATCTACCAATAGACATATGCCTACGCGGACATGCAAAAGCGGGTGGCGGCGGTCCAGATGACCGCTCACCACCCGCAGAACATTCAGGCGGCTGGATGCGTCAGCGATCCAGCAGGGCTGCCAGCTGCACCGTGTTCAGCGCAGCGCCCTTGCGCAGGTTGTCGTTCGACACGAACAGCACCAGCCCCTTGCCCGCAGGTGCCGACTGGTCGGCACGGATGCGGCCGACAAGCGACGGGTTGCGGCCTGCGGCTTTCAGCGGGGTGGGAATGTCTGCCAGATCAACACCGGCGGCTTCCGAGAGGACTTCCTCAGCTCGCTGCGGGGTTATGTCGTTTTCGAACTCCGCGTGGATTGCAAGTGAGTGGCCGGAGAAAACAGGAACGCGCACGCATGTGCCCGCAACAAGAAGTTCGGGCAGACCCAGAATCTTGCGGGATTCATTGCGCAGCTTCTGCTCTTCGTCGGTTTCGCCCGAACCGTCGTCCACGAGCGAACCGGCCATCGGCAGAACGTTGAACGCAATCGGGTCGGTGTACACGTTCGGCTTCGGGAAGCGCACGGCCGTGCCGTCGCGCACAAGCTGCTTGGAGTCGGGAAGAACGTCCTCAGCCTGACCGTAGAGTTCGTTCACTCCCGCCAGGCCGGAACCTGAGACCGCCTGGTAGGTGGCGACTTTCAGCCGCAAGAGCCCCGCCTCGTCGTGGAGGGGTTTGAGGACCGGCATTGCGGCCATCGTCGTGCAGTTGGGGTTCGCAACGATCCCCTTGGGGATCGAGTCGAGCGCTTCCGGGTTGACCTCAGACACCACGAGCGGCACCTGGTCGTCACCGCGGAATGCCGATGAATTGTCGATCACGGTCACACCGGCGGCAGCGAAGCGGGCGGCCTGCGCCCGCGAAGTCGCACCGCCAGCAGAGAAGAGCGCCACGTCCAGCCCCGTGGGGTCTGCTTCGGCGGCGTCTTCGACAACGATCTGCTCGCCGCGAAACGGCAGGGTCTTTCCTGCCGAGCGGGCCGAGGCGAAGAAGCGAACGCTGGCGATTTCAAAGCCGGGTTCGGCTTCGAGAATGTCGCGGATGACTTCGCCGACCTGGCCGGTGGCCCCGACAATGCCGATATTGAGGCTCATCGTCCTGTACCTCCGTAGACAATTGCTTCGCTTTCAGATCCGTCCAGACCGTACGCGGTGTGTGCGGCGCGGACGGCGTCATCAAGGACGTCCGCGCGGGTGACGACGCTGATGCGGATTTCGGACGTCGAAATCATTTCGATGTTGATTTTGGCTTCTTTGAGCGCTTCGAACAGCGAGGCTGTGACTCCGGGGTGCGAGCGCATGCCGGCCCCGACCACGGAGAGTTTGCCGATCTGGTCGTCATACCGCAGCTCTTCAAAGCCCACGTTGTCGCGCTGAGCCTCCAGGGCTCTCATGGCCTTGGCACCGTCAGACATGGGCAGCGTGAAGGAAATATCGGTCCGGTTGTTCTTCGCTGTCGAAATGTTCTGCACGATCATGTCGATGTTGATCTCTTCGCCTGCCACGATCCGGAAGATCTCCGCGGCCTTGCCCGGAACGTCCGGGACGCCGACCACGGTCAGCTTGGCTTCGGAGCGATCGTGCGCAACACCGGAGATGATGGCCTGTTCCATGGCTTCCTTCTTTACGTCGTTTGCGAATTCGCGGGGTACGGGTTCGTCGGTCACCCAGGTGCCCGGGTGGGGGCTGAAGCTGGAGCGCACGTGAATGGCCACTCCGTAGCGGCGCGCGTATTCAACGGCGCGCAGGTGGAGGATTTTGGCTCCGCTGGCGGCCAGTTCGAGCATTTCAGCGTAGGAGATGGTCCCGATCTGGCTGGCGGTGGGAACGATCCGCGGGTCAGCGGTGAACACGCCGTCGACGTCGGAGAAGATTTCGCACACGTCGGCGCCCAGGGCGGCCGCGAGTGCGACTGCCGTGGTGTCGGATCCGCCGCGGCCGAGTGTGGTGATGTTCTTGGTGTTCTGGGAAACGCCCTGGAAACCGGCGACGATCGCTATGCTGCCCTTGGCTACGGCTTCCTGGATACGGCCTGGGGTGACGTCGATGATGCGGGCGTGGCCGAAGGCTTCGTCTGTGATGACGCCTGCCTGGGAGCCTGTGAACGACTGGGCGGAGTAGCCCAGGTTGGCAATCGCCATGGCGAGCACGGCCATGGAGATGCGCTCTCCCGCTGTCAGCAGCATGTCGAGTTCGCGGGCCGGAGGCAACGGTGAGACTTCCTGAGCGAGGTCGATGAGGTCGTCTGTCGAATCGCCCATTGCGGAAACGACGACAACGACGTCGTGACCGGCCTTTCGGTATTCGACAATCCGTTTGGCAACGCGCTTGACCCCGTCGGCGTCGGCTACGGAGGATCCGCCGAATTTTTGGACGACTAGGCTCACTTCTCACACTTTCTTCCGGCAGCGCTGTTTACCGCTGATCAGTTTAGAGGACGGCGCTCAGCTGACCTTGGTGCGGCCCTGGAACGCTCTTCCCAATGTGACTTCGTCAGCGTATTCGAGATCACCGCCGACTGGCAGACCAGACGCCAGTTTTGAGACGGTGACGCCGATTGAGGACAGCAG
The DNA here is from genome assembly GCF_001810665.1 of Brevibacterium sp. HMSC063G07. NCBI lineage: Bacteria > Bacillati > Actinomycetota > Actinomycetes > Micrococcales > Brevibacteriaceae > Brevibacterium > Brevibacterium sp. HMSC063G07. The sequence goes on along the minus strand of NZ_KV802333.1, from coordinate 32,058 downwards.
GCGGATGAGGTAGGTGGCTGTTGCTTCGCCTTCGAGGTTGGGATCGGTGGCGAGAATGCATTCCTGGATGTCGTCGCTTTGCAGTCGGGGCAGGAGTTCGCGGATCCGCAGGTCGTCGGGGCCTACGCCTGACATGGGGTCGATGGCGCCGCCGAGCACGTGGTAGAGCCCGCGGTATTCGCGCGTCCGTTCGAGCGCGACGACGTCTTTGGGCTCTTCGACAACGCAGATGAGGCTGCTGTCGCGGCGCGGGTCGGAGCAGATGGAGCACAGCTGCCCCTCTGCTACGTTGCCGCACTGGTCGCAGAAGCGCACGTGGGTTTTGACGCTGGTCAGGGCGCTGATGAGCGAATCGACGTCTTCGCGCGGCGATTGCATGATGTAGAACGCAAGTCGCTGTGCGGATTTGGGGCCGATGCCGGGAAGTTTGCCGAACTCTTCGACAAGGTCGGCAAGCGCGCCTTCGTAAACACTCATTCGGTGATCTCTTCGAGGATGACTCCGCCCAGCAGCCGCTGGACGACGGGAATGCCGACTTCGGGGGATTCGGACACGTCGAGGTCTTCGTCGACGTTGAAGTCGGGGTAGTCGGATTCGGCGGCCGCACCCCATTCGGCAGCTGTTGGGGTGTGCCCGGTTTCCTGCCAGGCTTCCGCGGTTTCGGGTTGGGAGGACTGAGCGCGGCTGCCGGCCTGCCCCATATTGCCAACGTAGGCGTAAGGGTTTTCTCGGCGCTGCGGGGTTGGCTCCTGAACCGCCGAGGTGGGTGGTCCGGCAAAGATGTCTTCGTCGGCATACGCGCCTATGAAGTCGTATTCGTCAGCTGCCGGGCTTTGCTCATGCGCTGAGTTTTCCGGGCCAGCTGTCTGGTCTTCTCCAGCTGTCTGGTTTTCCTCGGCGGAGGCGGGCCGTTCTTCCGGGGCGTCGTCGATGTCCGCTGGCGGCGGCACTACGAGCGCCGGGGCTTCAACGGCTCCCTGCCCCCAGGATGTCCCGATGTCTTCCGACGGGGCTTCCCAGTTGTCTGCCGAGGCGGAGGCGGGTTCCGGTTGAGCCTCACGTTCGGCGTCGGGGGCTGGCTGCGCTTCTTGTTCCCTGTTGTGGGTTGAGGCAGGTTCGGGTTCGGCCCGGTGTTCGTCATGTTCGACGGCCGGCTGGTCACCCTCCTGGTCGTCGTCTTCGGGGGTTTGCTGCCAGTACTGTTCGCGGTCGGAGACTTCTTGGTCCATGGCCTGTTGGCCGACGACTGCCTGAATCTGTGCTTCTGTTGGTCGGCCGCCGGGGCGGGCTGCCCGGTTTTCATTTCCCCGAGGCGCCTGCGGCTGATGCTGTCGGCTGGGGTTTTCGTGAGTCGCGGGTGCTTGGTAGCCCGAGGCGGGTGTGTCCATGCGCAGGTTGACGTGTTCGCCCACCTGGCCTATGTCGACTTTCACTGTCATTCCGAGGACTTCGCTGACGGCGGCTTCGAGGGCCTGTGTGTTTGATCCGCGCGTGAATGCCCCGACGGCACCCTGGTTGTTGAAGGCCAGCAGCAGGCGGCCGTCCTGCAGGTCCTGGGGCACGGCGTTGCCGGCAAGCACCGCGCGGGCGAGCTTGGCGCTGCGTCCGACCACGTCGAGGATCGCCTGCCAGGAGCGGCGGACGGCATCGATGTCGTGTCCGGCGGGACTTGGCTTCGTTTGGGCTTCGCCGGACTGCGGCTGGCTGGGCTGGTTCCGCTGCGGTTGCGGCTGGCTGGGCTCGCTCGGCCGTGGCTCATTCGCCTTCGTCGATTCCCGCTGGGGTTCAGTGCGCTGTTCAACGTGTGACTGTTCAGCGTGCGGCTGCTCAGCCGCCGGTGGGGCAGGCTGTGGGGCGCTGTTTTCTGCGTTGGCGGTCTTCTGACCTTCCTGCCGCGGTTCGCTCTGCCCCGAGGCGAGTGCCTCTGCTTGCGATGCAACATCGGCAAGATCGTCAAGGTCGTCCCAGGAATCGCTCGAATCGGACTGCGGGCTATGCACTGGCTGCGCGGAGTCTTCTCGCCGCGAAGCAGCGCTGCCCGGCTCAGGCACGCCTGCCTGGGCCCCAGAGCGTACGGCGCTGGCCGCAGGCCCTTCAGTGGCCGACTGTTCTTCCGGCGACTGCGGGGCAGCCTGGCCTGCCGGTGTGGTCGGCATCCCAGCAGCGGCCCCGGAAGCCTGCATGCCGACCCGCCGTTCCATGCGCTCGACGCGCGACAGCACGGAGCTGCGGGTGCCGTCCATTGCGGGCAGCAGGATGCGGGCGCAGATGAGTTCAAGCTGCAGACGCGGCGATGTCGCTCCGGTCATTTCTGACAGACCGGCGTTGAGGAGATCGCCCGCGCGGGACAGTTCCGCAGGCCCGAGTGTCTGCGATTGCTGTACGAGCCGTTCCAAGAGGTCTTCGGGAGCCTGCGGAAGGAACGCCCGAGCGTTCTGCGGGGAGGTGCTGATGACAAGCAGGTCGCGAATGCGCTCCAAGAGGTCTTCGACGAAGCGACGGGGGTCCTGACCGGATTCGATGACCCGATCGACTACGCGATAGACAGCCGCGCCATCGCCCGCCGAGAAAGCATCGACGATGTCTCCCAGCAGAGAATCCGGCGTGTAGCCCAGAAGGGCCGTGGCCTTTCCGTAGTCGATTCCCTCCGGCCCCGATCCGGCGATCAGCTGATCGAGAACAGACAGGGAATCGCGCACAGAACCGCCCCCGGCGCGGACCACCAGCGGCAGAACGCCCTTGCCCACCGGCACGCCTTCCTGCTGGCACAGGTGGTCGAGGTACGAGGTCATGGTGTCCGGCGGGACCAGGCGGAACGGGTAGTGGTGAGTGCGGGAGCGAATGGTCCCGATGACCTTTTCCGGTTCGGTCGTCGCAAAGATGAATTTGACGTGCTCCGGTGGTTCTTCCACCAGTTTGAGCAGCGCGTTGAAGCCCTGGGGTGTGACCATGTGGGCTTCGTCGAGTATGAACACCTTGTAGCGGTCGCGGGCCGGAGCGTAGACAGCACGTTCGCGCAGGTCGCGCGCGTCATCAACACCGGAGTTCGATGCGGCGTCGATTTCCACAACGTCGAGGGAACCCGGACCGCCCGTGGCAAGGTCCCGGCAGCTGGCGCACTCACCGCACGGAGTGGGCGTGGGGCCTTCTGAGCAGTTGAGGCAGCGGGCAAGAATGCGCGCGCTGGTGGTTTTGCCGCAGCCGCGGGGACCGGAGAACAGGTAGGCGTGATTGACGCGCCCGCCGGCCAAAGCGGCTTTGAGCGGGTCGGTCACGTGTTCCTGCCCGATCACCTGGTCGAAGGTGTCGGGGCGATAGCGACGGTACAGAGCTGTTGACACGTCTACAGCCTACTGGGAGGCACTGACAGGAAACCTTGACCAGGCCCCATTCAGATTTTCTCCGACCGCACCTCGACCTGCGCCTGTTCCTGTCGGCCAAGCGCGTAGAGCACGATTTCAGACGGCTTGCCGGAGACGACTTTCGACTTCACGTCGGTTCTGCCGAACGAGAACTCCCCAATACCCGGAGCAATGAACTTCACGGCTGTTTCGGGTCGCCACGGCGGAATGCGCACCATGGTCGGCAGCGCCGACCACAGCTGCTGTTCGAGTTCGGGCAGGATGTTGCGCCTCGACCATCCGGGGCGGGACCGCCGAACGTCTTCTACGTGCACGAAGAACTCGACGGTGTTGGCGAGGATCTCACCTGGACCCCAGCCGACCGGCGACAGCATTCCGGGGCCTTCTGCGACCATTCCGACGAGCTGCTTCCAGTCGAGTTCGCCGAGTTCGCGACGGCGCTGTTCAGCCCGCTTGTGCAGAAACGGAATCTTGGCTGTCATCTCGGTCGCCTCACCGGCCATGGCGGACGGATAGCGGTCGCGAATGACGATGTGGACGGCAAGATCGCGTGTGCTCCAGCCATCACAGAGAGTAGGGGCATCTGGGCCGACTTCGCGGAGAAGAGCCGCGAGCGCGAGCCTCTCGGAACGAGCGAAATTCGTCATACCTCCCAGCCTAGTCATACTGGGCGGATTTGGATACGCCCCAAGCGCTTAGAGTCCCCGCCCAGAAGCTGATCATCGTCCGGAGACTCGGTCTTTCCACGCGCGGAAGAAATCGGCCACGCGGCTGAGCGACCTGTAGTCCGCAAGTTCATCGGCTCGCGTCGGGCCATCGGTGACGATGACCACCGTTCGCCCCTCTTTGGCTGCCTGGCGCACAAGGCGCAGACCGGACATCACAGCCAAAGACGTCCCCGCCGCTATCAGTCCTGGCGCCGCAGCGGCCGCGGCGGCAGCATCCAAAGACCGTTCCCTGGGCACTGTTTCGCCGAAGAACACCACATCGGGCTTGAGCAGACTGCCGCAGGCAGGGCAGTCGATCATCCGAAAGTCCGCTGTGTCCCGCAGAGGGACATCGCCGTCGGGTGCCATTTCGATCATGTCGAGGGCTTCCCTGTGATTCTGCCGAAAGCTCGTGTTGTTTTCATCGAGTCTGCGTTGCACCCATTCGCGGTCGTAGAGTGCTCGACAGTCCAGGCAGATGACACGGTCAAGACGTCCGTGGAGGTCCAGAACCCCGCGCGAACCGGCCTTTTGATGCAGACCGTCGACGTTCTGTGTGATGAGGGCCGCCGGATGCAGTTCTGCCAGCGCCCGGTGCGCTTCGTTGGGCTGGGCATCGCGCATGACGGGCCAGCCCATCCAGGAGCGCGCCCAGTAGTGGGTGTGGTTCTCCCGGGATGTTGTCAGCTGTTGGTATGTCATCGGCTGGCGGTTGACCGACGATGGGCCACGGTAGTCCGGCAGCCCTGAATCCGTGCTGAACCCGGCTCCGGTGAGAACGGCCCAGTCGCGGACAGGCCGGGAGCACACTACGTCGAGGATCTGTTCGTCCGTGTGGCTGGGGTTCGGGCGGGTGATCCCGCGCAGCGGATCGCGAATAACGCTCATGGGGCTCCTTGCGGGCGATACAGTTGCCGTATGGCTACCGTACTCTTGGTTCACCACTCCCCCACCGACACGGTCACACCGCTTGCCGAGGCGGCGCGGGCGGGCATATGCATGCCGGAGTTGGACGGCGTTGAACTCATTGAGCGCCAGGCTCTCGAAGCAACCGTCGAGGATGTTCTTGCGGCTGACGCCTACGTGTTGGGCACCACCGCGAACTTCGGCTATATCTCTGGTGCTCTGAAGCACTTCTTCGACACCGTGTACGACGATGTGCGCGAACCCACGCAGGGCCGCCCGTTCACGTATTGGATTCGCGGCGGCTTCGACACAACCGGTGCTGAAAGGGCAATGGAGCAGATCACGACCGGTTTGGGGTGGAGGCTTGCAGCCCCCGCTGTTGTCTTCACCGGTGATGTCACGGACGAACGCAGGGAGCAGCTGACCGAGGCTGCGGCGACCGTCGCGGCGTCAGTCATGGGCTGAGCATGAGCAGGCAGCGGACTCAGCAAACAAAGCGAAGGGCGGCCGCTTAGGAAGCGGCCGCCCAGCTTATCCGGACATGTCCGGACGAAATCACAAGGTCACTTGTTGAACTTGTCCTTGACTTCGTTCACCTTGTCCTTGGCGTTGTTGATGTCGTCCTGGTGTTCGTCCACCTTGTCCTTGGCGTCATTGAACTTGTCTTTAGCGTCGTTGAACTTATCTCCGAGTCCCATGTGTGGGCTCCTTTCGAATCGACTGCACTTCCAGACTTACGCATTCAACCCCCGTCTGTAAAGCTCAGCGAGTGAACTCCCGCTGGGAAAACCCGGATAAACTGTTCTGCAATGCCGCCCCGAAGAAAGGCTTCTGTGTCCACGAATCCCGCGGAGCGTCCGCAGCTGCGCCAGGAGGATCAGCTGTGGATCACCTCTGAAATCAATCAGCCCAGCTGGAATTTCATCAGCGGCTTCGCTTTTTTCTTCTTCTCGGCAGGTCTTGTCTACACGGTTCTGACTTCACCGCTGTCCGTCCCGGCTAAGACTGTGGCAACCCTGGCTTCGCTGCTGATCGTGGTGCCCGGCATTTACTTCATCAGAATCGGGCTGGCGCGCATCGTTCCGCTGCGCCGACTGCGCAAGGCTGTGGCACCTATTGACCATCTGACTGTTGAGGCCGTCTACGGGCACTCCCCGGATGTTCTCATCGTCGAACTGTCCAACGGACATTCGTATCTCGTCACGGGCCCAGCTGTGAATTTTTTGGCGCACACGAATGTGCTGCACGGATCTCAGCGGCCTGACGATCTGTCTTTTGACTTCTTTGGCACACCTCCCACTGCCGAGGATGTTGCCGCCGCCCCTGTTCGCATGCACATTGCCAACCGTGGTGCCGCTGTCGGCAACGCTGAGTGGTACGGGGCTGCCTGACCCCGGCCCACCCCAAATGACGAGGTGCCGCTCACCTTTGCAGGTGAGCGGCACCTCGTTATCTATGCGGTGATGAACACCGCGGCTGCGTCCAGCCGGTCAGTTCTTGAAGTTGTCGGCGACGTCCTTGATGTCGCCCTTAACCTGGTCGAGCTTGGCCTTGCCCTGGTCGCCCTTGCCTTCGGTTTTGAGTTCGCTGTCATCAGATGCAGCGCCGACAGCCTCCTTGGCACGGCCCTTGAGTTCTTCAGCCTTGCTCTTGATGTCGTCTCCGAGACCCATAGTCTTCTCCTTGTGCTGTCAGCGGCGCCGAGGATACGGCACCTGGTGCTTTCCACCCTTTCGCACAAGCGATTGGCTTTCAAGCGATGTCGCTGGATGCGGCGGTATGCCAAGGCTTTTCCCAGGCTGTGAACGCAGACCTCACGACGGAGCGATGACCCGGGTCACCCGGCGGTGAGCCGGAAGGTGCGAGTCCACCACCGCTTCGGGCACGAAATATTCGCTTGGGCTGCGTCGTTCACCCAAATGTGGACAACACATCTGATGGAAGGAGCACCATGGCTCTGGCCGATAAGAAGGTTGCATTCCTGCTCACGCGCGGCGTCGAGCAGGTCGAACTCACCAGCCCGCGTGCGGCGCTTGACAAGGCCGGCGCCCAGACATTCATCGTGTCCCCCAGCGAGGGCACTCTGCAGGCTATGGAGGGCGACTGGGAACACGCCGATGTTTTCGATGTCGACGTCCCGGTTGCCGATGCTGATGCCGATGACTACGACATGCTCGTGCTGCCCGGTGGCACGCTCAATGCCGACTCGCTGCGCCTTGATGCCGATGCCAGCGCACTCGTCGAGGCATTCTTCGCAGTCGGCAAGCCCGTCGCTGCGATCTGCCACGCCCCTTGGATCCTCGCCCAGACCGGTCTGGCCAAGGGACGCAGACTGACCTCGTACGAATCGATCAAAGTCGATATGCAGAACGCCGGGGCCACCTGGGAGGACTCCGAACTCGTCATCGACGGCAACCTCATCACCTCTCGCAACCCCGGTGATCTGGAGGTCTTCAACAACGCACTCATCGAGACCCTCTCGAAGTGACGTTCAGCTGCTGACCAGCCTGGCCGGCTGCGGCAGTGACTCCGGTGCCCGGGGCAGCGCCTCTGCTTCCCCGGGCACCGTCGTGTGCTGTACACCGGCGCTTGGCGCCTATCCGGGCACAGTGAGTCAGACAGGCAGACAGAAGTGTGCACCCCGATTCTCTGCCGGTGCTCCGGTGGGCGTATGATACCCCGTATCACCGGCGCTGCGGAACGAAACAGCTGATGATTTCTTGACCTACCTACCGCGCAGGCAGTGCCACCCTCTTCTCATTCACATCTCTTCCAAGGATCTGCAATGCCCGCTGTTGTTTCCCGCCGTTCTGCCGCCGCCTCGACTCGCCGCTCACTGGCTGCCGGGCTTGCCGCGCTCGCTCTTATCTCCGGCTCCGTCTTCGCCGATGTCGCACCTGCTGAAGCCGCGCCGAAGTCCTGCTCGGCGAAGATGTCGATCAGCCAGCCGCGCCAGTACTCGAACACCTGGGTCAAGGTCTCGAAGGTCGGTTCAAAGGCCAAGGTCGAGACCGTTGCGCACTACAAGACGACGAAGACGAAGAAGCGGGCGACCGCTTCGACTCAAGGCAAGGCGAGCCTGAAGTACTACATCTCGGGCGCGTCCCCGAACCGTGCAGTCAAGATCACCGTTACTGCCAAGAAGGGCAAGAAGACGTGGAAGTGCTCCACGTCGTTCAAGCCGCGCCGGAAGTGACCGACAGTCGCCGCGGGCCCGGTGCCTCCGGCGACGGCAGCGGTGACGTGGTTGTACGTCTGATAAGTCCTTGCCCATGTGCTCGGTGTGCATGTTCATGACGAACACTTCGCCGACCGTGCGGGTGACGGTGATGTTCGCAGCGTTCTCAGTCATGTCTGCAGCTCAGCCAATATTGCTCAGTGAGGACAGGGCACCTGGTGGTCACCTGAAGCAAATGCCAGCATCTGCTGACCGGCCATGGTTCAGGACTGCAGGCGGCTGCGGTGGACGAGACTGAGCACAGCGATGGTGTCACGGTCAGCATCAAGCCGGTGGGTCTCCTGTGGGATGTCCGCGGTCTCGCCGGAGTCGAGGGCGATCGTCTCACCGGATGCGCCGGTCAGGGTGGCGGCTCCGCGGTGGATTGTGATGACCGCCTCACCGGGGTTGGGGTGGTCGGACAGCTGCGCGCCCGTGCGCATCGCGACGAGCATGCGCACGATTGCGGCATTGTCCGAGGGGATCCGTTTGGTCGCCAGCTTCGTCGGTTCGTCGGCGGCGCGTTCGAGCAGCTCGTTGCCGACGTCGATGATCGAGAAGGTCATGCCCATGAGTCTAGAAGAGTCCAAGCCCTCCCCTAGGGTGGTGTCATGCCGTTCGCCATCATCACCCCACAGGCCAGTCCAGAGCCCGACGTTGAGCTCGGGGCCGCGATTGCGCGCGTGCACGTCGCCGGATGGCGGGAGGCCTACGGTCACCTGCTGGACGAGCACTTCTACGACGATGCGGTGTTGGCCACCCGCACCGAGCAGTGGGCGCAGTGGCTGACGCAGCCGGAGTCATGTGCGCGCACGCGCCTGGCCGTTCGCACAGATCCCAGCACCCCGGTCACGGCACCGGGCCTGTTGCCGAGCACCGATGTCGTCGGGTTCGCGAGCGTCGGTGAGGCCCGCGATGACGACCGCACCGGCTTGGAGCTGTGGGCGCTGTACATCCTCAGCAGCCACTACGGGACAGGCCTCGGCCAGGCGCTTTTGGATGCGGCGATCGGCACTGCGCCGGCCACCCTGTGGGTGGCTGAGGACAATCCGCGTGCCCGCAGCTTCTACGCCCGCAACGGCTTCACACCCGACGGCACCCGCAACGTCGATGCAGCCGCTGATGATCTGGCTGAGATCCGCATGACCCGCGGCGGCCAATGACCTGGAAGCCCGGTCACCGCACCAATCGGTTGAACATGCTGATCAGCTTTACGGCGGTGACGCCGACTGGACATAGACTGCGGACATGCGTTCTGCCGCTCTGACTGCCCGGCTTGTCATCCCTGCCATCTGGCTGGGCCTCATCATCGCCATCGACCTCATTGAGGCGCCGCTGAAGTTCCAGGCCCCCGGCATCACGATCCCGCTGGGGCTGGGCATCGGACGGCTTGTGTTCACTGCGATGAACATCGCCGAAGGCGTGCTCGCGCTCATCCTCATTGCAGCCGTCGTCACGACCCGGCAGGTCCGCCCGGCCTGGACGCTGCTGGCGACGATCGCCGGGCTGCTGATCGTCAAGACCGCACTCGTGCGCCCGCTTTTGAATGCGCGCACCGAAGCCGTGCTCGCCGGCACTGCAGAAGCGGGCAGTTCAGTGCATGTCATCTACATCGCCCTCGACGCGGCACTGTTCTTTGTGCTCGCCGCCTTCACCTGGGTACAAGCTCGAGCACTCATCGCACCGGCCGCCGCAGCCGGTGTCTCCGGCGGCGGTGCCGTCACCGAGTCAGAGCGGAGATGACGACCGAGACGATCATCGCGAGCACGAGCGAGTTGAGCCCGAAGGCGACAACGACATCGGTGCGAACCTGCCTCTACGCAGCCTTCGCGCGGATCTCGGCAGAAATGCTGGCGGCTATTGCCGAGGTGAACACTGCCAGGGTGAGGTAGTCGCCGAAATCCTCGGGCGGTTCGCTGTGGAAGCGGATGTGGCGCTTCTCGACGCCGAGCACGTTGAGGTGCATATAGGCGGCGGCGAAGGCGAAGACCATGAACACCCAGGAAGCGGCAACGGCGACGACGCCAAGTGCGAGATAGAGCGGCGACTGGCGCACCACCTCAGTCTGGGCGAGCACGACGGTCAGGAAGATGGCGAAGGCGGCAGCGGTGACGGCGAAGTTCGTCGCACCACTGAACCCCAAAGCCCGTGCCCACCAGCGACTCTGCACCCGGGCCTCGCGACGCGCTTGGACGATGAGTGCTGGTCCGCGTAGGGGCTTATAGCTGCGAATCGTCCACGTGACGTAGATGAGCACGAAAAGGTTCCAGAACAGCAGGTAGAAGAGGACGAGGAGCTCAGTCTGTAGCGACCCACCCGTCGACTCGGGGCGCAGCAGGAGGACCCAGGCCGTTTCGATCAGCAGGGCCAGGAGGATCGCCACAGCGGTCGAAACGGAGTAGCGGACAACATCGGTCGCAGTCTTCAACGGCTTGCCCTCACGCGCATCGCAGATTCGGTGCTGAGGACAGTGTAGCCTGGCAGGAGCGGTGCGCGTCGGTGCTCGGCGGCAACCAATCCGAGCAACATAGGTGCAATATGATCTCCATCACAAGAGTTCTGAGTCCAGAGAGGCACCGCTCATGCGCACTGGCACGCCCTCAGCTCTCGCCGCCGCACTCCTGACGGCGCCCATGGTGCTGGCTGGTTGCGGCAGCAGTTCGCAACCAGCCAGCCGGTGGCGGAAGCGCTGATGTCGATCCCGACTTCCAGAAGACTTTGCCATCGGTGCAGGGTAACTGCGACGCGGACCTCTTCACGCATGGTGACGAGAAGAGGACGGCCGACACACAGCAAGCTGAGCAGGACACTTCAAAAGGGGTATAGTCCTGCCTATGCCCCCTGTGACTGAACTCGAGATTCGAGAGACAGTTCGGCGAGAGGTCTCCTCCCGAGCCCCCCTCAAATCCCTGATCGTTGACGAGTTCGTCATCGGCGAACTCGGACGCATCGACATTGCCGCTATCGGTGACCATCTAGTTGGGTATGAGCTGAAGAGTGATTTAGATACACTCGCTCGTTTGCCTCGCCAAATGGATGCTTTCGGTAAAGTCTTCGACTATTGCACACTTGTTGTCACAACTCGGCATCTAGCCAAAGCTAGAAGAGTTCTCAAACGCAGCTGGGGTCTGGCAGTCGTCGAACGATCTGAGAACGACACACTGTCTTACCGCGAAGTTCGCAAGGCCGCACCCAGTCGCAGGCAGGACAGAGTAGTTCTCGCTGAACTGCTGTGGCGGGACGAGCTACTACGCGCACTGGATGGATTGAACGCATCTCGCGGATTTCGAAGAGCTACTCGTCCTGAACTTGCGAAAAGGCTTGCGTCGCTCACCGAGCGCGAACAGCTGCGCGAGATCGTTTCCGCTGCGATCACGGAGCGCCAAGGCTGGCGAGACGCGAAAGCACTAGATGAAGGTGGCGTGAAGTTGCAGCACGCAAATGTGTCGTCGCGTTTCCTGGCCCGGCGAATCGTTTCGCAACGTCGTTGATCTGCTGATCTCCAGGGCTGAAGCTTGGTCCGCCATAATAGGTTGCGCTCACGATATCCTGGGCCAGTGCGATGTACTGCGGTGAAGGCGATTTTCTTTCTTTTGCCCTGTGGACGTGCCAATCACGGCCCGCCGCATACCGAATGTTAGGAATCGGAGCGAAAGGAGCAGCCCCATACCCCGGTGTTCCTACGGCATAGTCACCGTAGATCAACGGATAGTCAGTATTGTTGCGAACAGCCGTGAAGGACGCGGCATCTGTGCGAGGTATTACGGTCACGGAACTTTTTGCGGCGACATCCCCAAGCTGTCCTGGGAACGCAGAAAAACTCAAGACGACTGACAACCAGTCGTTGAGGGTGATCGCCCTCAAAGCTCGTTCTGCGACTGTTGCCTGGATCGTGGACGATCCAGTGAGGGTGCCTCCATCTACCACGAGCGCTACCTGAGACGGGGGAATAGCCAATTGATGCAAAGTCGACGCGATGTCGTCGCCGGTATCTACGTCATCATCAATGAGATCCTCGACGTCGATCCGGAGCACGGCACCTCTCTGGTCTTTAGCGATAACTCCCGCGATAGCCGCAAGAGTGGCCGGTTCTTCAGTTGTTGTGACTACGGGAACTGCGCACACTTTGCCACGCATTTGGTCGAAAACGGCAGTGACTTGCGTGCCGAAATCGGAATCGCTCGCACCCTCGAAGTTGAGGAATTGCACCCAGACCGCATCGTCTTCGGTGCCCCATGCTTTGCTGAGCAAAGCTGGCACCCTCTTCGGATCGATGAACTCAAGCAACGGAACCAATCGATTTTTCGGCGCGCTACGAATCGCACCAAGCTCAGCTGCTTTACCTTTGAGGATCGGAACATATGCGTCTGACGGCAACGCTGCCAACGAAGCGACCATGACCACATGGTAGATGCTTAACTAGCCTGCGTCTACAGCTGGCGAAGAAAGTTTCCAATACGGGCAGGCGCAATCTGTTGCCCCGTTATTGACCCAAGCGCATCGCTGAAGGCGAAGCACACGTACCGCGCAACTTATTGTCGGGGTGTGCTCTCACTGTCCTCACAATGAACTGGTCACAAACAAAGCGAGCACTTATGCCACTGCTGGTGATTGAGGCTGTTCTGCGCAGTTCGAGTCGCGTACATCTAGGACTGAATTACAGCGGTTCCCAACTGACAACCATGCGTGACGACCCTGAGGCTGTCGCCCGGAGTTCGAATATCAGGACAAGATGGCCCATTGTTTTGCAGCCCGTAGCGGTTCATAACCCGATATGGCATTTGACAGTTACCCAACCAACACTCAAAACAGGGAACGGGCAAACACATGAACTACACAATTGGCTATGTCTGGCTTCAAAACATAGACCCCACCCACATGCGGACGGCCCGACACCCTTGAGCCGGGTTCTGCGCCTTAGCAACAACTGCTGACGGGAGTTTCTGCTGTTCAAGGGAGTCTCCGTGCGGCTAAAGCGTGGATTTGTTGTTAACGGGTGCGGGGACGCGGAATAGGCAGCCATCCAGCAGCTGCGCTGGCAAGAGACAGTCCGCAGGTTTCAGTGGGTTCTGCAGATCAGGGCACATGCTCAAGCATTAGGCTGCAGGACCTACAGTCGGGGAGCGATAACCCGACACATCATCCGCCCAACACAAAGAAAACCCGGGACATCGAGTGAACGATGTCCCGGGAGTCGGTGCGCGAGGGGGTGTCTGGTTTCAGGACATCGTTCACCCCTGC